>JAICQR010000036.1 GCA_025937755.1 Gemmatimonadales bacterium
CTGGCATCCCAGTACATGTAGAGATAGGAGCAGCAGTCGGCGGCGCCGGCGTAGGCGCGGGCATACGTCGGGTCCGACTCGATGGCACGCTCGAACATGCGGCGGGCGAACTGGATGCCACTGCGGCGGAACTGGTGGAAGTACTGGCGGCCGCGCAGGTAGTAGTCGTAGGCCTCGACATCGGCCTTCTGCGACTCGCCGATGGCGCGCTTCTCCTCGTCAGTCAGCACGCCACGCAGCGCCTTGACGATGTTGCCCGCGATCTCGTCCTGGATGGCGAACACGTCCTCCAGCTTCCGGTCGTAGCGCTCGGACCAGAGCTGGTAGCCGTTGGCGACATCCACCAGCTGGGCGGTGAGGCGCAGCATGCTCCCGGCCTTGCGAACGCTGCCCTCGAGGACGGTGTCGACCTGGAGCTTCTCGCCGATGGAGCGGATGTCCTCGCTCTTGCCCTTGAAGGCAAAGGACGAGGTGCGCGATGTCACCCGAAGTGTGGGCACCCGGGAGAGGGCGTTGATGATTTCCTCGGCGACGCCGTCGGTGAAGTACTCGTTGTCGGGATCGGCGCTCATGTTGAGGAACGGAAGCACCGCAATGGACTTGCCCTGCTGGGTGACGGGCATGACCCCGCTGCCGGCAGGAGGCGTGGCGCCGGTGTGGACGGTCAGGGCCTGGGCCATGAGCGCCGCGGTGGCATAGCGGGCCTTGGGCTCGCGCTCGAGGGCGCAGGCGACGGCGCGCTCGAGATCCTCGGGGAGATCGGAGCGAATCGAGCGTATCACCGGGGCGCGCTCGAGGAAACGCTTGGTGATGACGGCTTGGGCGCTGGTGCCGCGGAACGGCGCCTGCCCGGTGAGCATCTCGAACAGCACGCAGCCGAGGCTGTAGATGTCGCTGCGTCCGTCGGACTCATCCTCGCCGGCGGCCTGCTCAGGACTGATGTATGCCGGCGTCCCGAGGGCGGTGCCGGTCTGGGTGAGGTTCTCGGAGCCGGCGGCGATGACGGCCTTGGCGATGCCGAAGTCGGTGACGAGGGCCTCGCCCTCGTGGAGCATCACGTTCTCGGGCTTGATGTCGCGATGGATGACCTGCTGGCGATGGGCGTAGTCGAGCGCGGCGGCGATATCGCGCGCGATCTCGACGGCATCGGCCACCGGCAGCGCACCCTCACGCGCGAGCCGCGCCCGCAGTGATTCACCATCGACAAAGGGCATGACATAGTAGAGCAGCGACCCGGCGCGGCCGGAGTCGTGGAGCGGCACGATGTGGGGATGGTTGAGCCGGGCAGCGACCTTGATCTCGCGCAGGAAGCGATCGGGACCGAGGCCTGCGGCGAGCTCGGGGTGAAGCACCTTGATGGCGACCTGGCGGTCGTGCCGGGTGTCGTGCGCGAGGTACACGGTGGCCATGCCACCGCGACCGATCTCGCGATCCACCTGATAGCGGTCCTTCAGTTCGGCGCTCAGGCGCTCCAGCGTCGAGGCAGTGGTTTCGATCATGAACGCTGCAACGTCCTTCCAATCAGAATGGTGATGTTGTCGCTGCCGCCGCCGTCGAGCGCGTCCTGGAGCAGTGCCTCGCATGCCTGCCGGGCGGAGGTCATCGTCTCCAGCCGATGCTGAATCTGCTGATCCGACACATGGCGGATGAGGCCGTCGGTGCAGAGCAGGCCGACGTCGCCCCAGCGCTGGTCCATCCGGGTGACGACGGGAGCCGCGTTCGAGCCGCCGATGGCGCTGGAAAGCACGTGAGACCAGCGGGTGGAAGGTGCCTGCCGAGGACTGAGGATGCCCTGATCCACCATGTCCTGGGCCATGGTCTGGTCCCGGGAAATCTGGCGCAACTCGCCTTCGCGAAACACGTAGGCCCGGCTGTCTCCTACCTGAAGCAGGTAGGCGTGGGGCCAGATGCCGATCCAGAGGGTGAGTGTCGTGGCCATGCCCGCGAGGGCAGGATGCTGCTCGGCGTGCTCGCGGACTGCCTCGTCTGCGCGCAGGGTGGCCTGGCGCAATGCCTCGAAGAAGGCCTCGGAATCCTCAGGATTGTTTCGATAATAGCAGGATGCCGCCTCGGTGGCATAGCGGGTGGCCGATTCGGCGGCGACGCGGCTGGCCTCTTCGCCTCCGGCGCCGCCACCGACCCCATCCGCCACCAGCGCGAGCATCGCCAGCCGAGTTGACTCCCGGCCCAGGCGTGCAGGGTCGGGAATGCTGGTTTCGACGATAACCAGCCGCTTCTCGAGGCTGGCGATGAGAAACTGATCCTGATTCGACTTGCGGACCTTGCCCTGGTGGGTAAGGCCGAAGACGTCGATATCGCCGTCCTCCGGACGGCGCGGCTCGGCGGCTCGGCGGCTCGGCGCCTCGGCAGGATCGGAAGAAGTCATGTGGTCGGGTTGTGACTGCAAGTTCGCCCGTAAAGTGGGAAGTGGGAAGTGGGGAGTGGGAAGTGGGAAGGGCCCGGGGATGATTTCCCGGACCCTGTCCACGTGCTGTGCTGCGTGTCCTGCTAGTTGCCGCGGGGGGAGCCCAGCTGGATGACTGCGCCGGCTCCGCCCTGGGCGCCGACGGTGGCGCCGGCCCCACCGGCACGGACACTCGCGCCCGAGTTGGCACCGAGGTTGGCGAGTGCCTCTGGACCACGCGCCAGTGCGGCTTCGACGGCGGCCTGGGCCTGACTCGAAGCACGGCCCTGGGCCACGAGATCGGCAAGGACAGCAATAGCGACAGCGCGACGGTCCTGCGGCGCATTGGCGCTGATGGCGGCGAGGGCGGTCTGGCTCACGCCGGCCTGGACCGCGTCGGCGGCCACCGACAACTCACCTTCGGTGGTGCTGCCGAGACCTGCCTGCTGCAAGGCGTCCCGTGCGCTGGTCAGCGCCTCGAGCCGGGCCGATACCGCGGCGGCAATGCGCTCCATGGGAATGCCCTTGGCCTTGCCCTCGGCAACCTTGCGCTCGAGCAGCGACACCGGGATGCCTGCTTCAAGGGCGGTCTGCAGGGTCGCTTCCACCTGCGCATCGGCAGTGGTGGTTCCAGCACTGGTCGAGTCCTGCGCGGTCACGACAACCGGCGCCAGCAGCAGCAGCGCCACGAGAGAGAGAATCCGGTTACTCATCATTCGTCCTCCTGTAAGAAGTGTTCGGGCAGTTCGGCATCAAGACGCGCGGGAACCGGCCCGAGTCACATTTCCATAATCAGCCACCAATGCGTCATGCAGCAGGTCGCGCGCGCGCGCGACGCGCATCTTTGCGGCGCTGAGCGACACGCCGGTGATCCCGGCGATCTCCTCGTACGAGTGTCCCACCTGGTGGCGCAGCAGGAAGGCCTCGCGCAGGATGGGCGTCAGCATCGTCAGGGCCGTGCCCATGCCGTCGCGGAGCGCGACGCCCTCGGCGACATCACCGTCATCGGCGATCCATTCGGCGTGCTCCAGCGGGGCTTCGTTCCGGCGAACATCGCGGGCCCAGTCGAGCACTGCGTTTCGGAAGATGCGGAAGAGCCAGGAGAGAAACCGCTCCGGATCCCGGCATTGACGCAGGCGCTCGAAAGCCTTGACGAACGATTCCTGCACCAGGTCGAGCGCGGTGTCGTGATCGAGACCGGTACTGCGGCCGTAGCGGTACAGGGTGTTCTGGTGACGCCGCACCAGGAGCGCGAAGGCATCGGTGTTGCCGGCGAGGATCCGGGAAACCACTGCGCCGTCGGACGGCTGTCCCAGGGTGGTCATGAAACCACCAGCACGGCCACATGGCCGCCCATGCCGTCGTCCTTGCGGCCCGGTACCGATTCGGGAACGAACCAGGTGCCATCCTCGGCAACGAAGGCATAGTTGTACACGCCGGGCTCGAGCGTCCCGATCCATGACCAGTGCGATCCCTGCCGCTGCATCGGCACCGGTTTCCAGTTGGTGAAATCGCCGGCGATAGAGGGCGCGCCCTTCACCTGGCTGGCCTCGATCCGTACGGTGGCACGGCCGTCGACGTACCGGGCCGGCACCGGCGCGCGAGCGAACCCGGCGCCGCCGAGGCGGATGCTCATCCCGGCCCACCAGGACGTGGCGGTGGTGGAGTGATAGAGCGGATCGAAGCTGTTGCCGCGACCTCCGGCGTTGAACTCGATCAGCGGGTTGAGGGCGACGCTTCCACCCGCGGACCAATCTGCGCCGTCCACGCCACCGGACATCCAGGTCCCGGCGGAACCCCAGAGCACGAGGGGACCCTGTGCGAACTGGAGCGTGGCGCCGCTGCGGGTATGGGTGACGCCGTCGTCGAACCAGCCGCGCACCTCGGCGAGGAGCGAGACCGGCAACGTCCCCAGGCTGAACCGCGCATCGGCGGACGGGAGTGTCCGTTGGCTGATGGCGTCGCCGAGCTGGCTGCGCTGGACGACACCACCGCCGCGAAGCTCCGCGTGCGCCATGCCCGCTGCGGCCCGGAATCCAGCCATGAGTTCACCACCGGCACCAAGGCCGAACTGCTCGTTCTGGATCGGGATGCTGCCACCGAGCGGCCCGGGGACGGGGGTGGTCCCGGATTGGGCCTGACGCTGGGCAAATCCATGCGCACTCAGGTCCAGCAGCACACCCATGCTTCCACGGGACTGAAATCGCTTCCACCCGGACAGCGCTGCCCAGGCGGGACCGTCGCCCACGGGAATGGCGGCGGAAACAGTGAGACGATCCTGCGGGGCGAACCGGGCCAGGCCAAGCACCATCGAGGATGCGCCCGCGCTACCCGCAGGTGCGCCATCAAAGGCGATGCGCCCGAAGCGGGCGCTGGCGCGAATTTCCTGGGCCGAGACGGGAGCGGAATGCAGCCAGAGTACGAACGCGCCGAAGGCCGCGAGGTACCGCCGGGAAAGACTCACGACCGGCGAAGCGGTGCGAGGACGGCGAGCCGGCTGTTGGCGCCGCCGAAGCCGTCGGTGATCCGGGGGGCAAGCGGGTCGAGGGTCCACTCTGCCCCGTCCACCAGGAATCCGTAGTTGTACACCCCCGGTTCGAGGGCGACGTCCACGGCCCAGACGCCGGGAGCTATCTGGTGGAGCTGGTGGCCCGGCTGCCAGGACGTGAAGTCACCGACCAGCGCGACTTCGCGGGCGTCCGCGGCGCCGAGCCGGAACTGGACCAGGATCCGGACCGCGCCGGTGGTATCAGTTGCAACCTGGAGCTGAGGGGCTGCCACCGGCTGCAGCGCACGCACGGTGGCGAGCGCGGCGAGAGCGATGACAAATGCCGCAGCAAATGCAGGACGCAGGGTGACGGATCGCGGGGCCCAGAGCCAGCCGAGGAACGTGCTCAGGCGAGCGCTCAGGGACTGGCGGGCATGGGCGGGCGAGACTCGCCGCATGACGCTGGCGGTGACGTCGATCGGGGGCGGGGCCGGCGAGGCGTTGAGGGCCTGTCCAAGTGCCTGCAAGTACTGGCGATAGGCCTCAGACTCGGGAACGGTCAACCGCTCCACCGGGAGGTCGCCATCGAGGGCTTGGTGAATGCGGTCGCGTGTCATGTGATCAGGACGGCCGAGGTCTCGCAAAAGTCACCTGGGTGGGGGGCCGGGCGGAACCAATGCAAGGAGGTGGCCAGAGGAAGCTACGGCCCCACTGGCACACCCCCTCTTCCGACTGCATCTTGGCCATACGATGTCACAACTGAATCAGCGGCTCGAGCGCGGTCTCGCCGGGCGGTACACCATCGACCGGCAGCTGGGCGAGGGCGGCATGGCGGTGGTCTTCCTCGCGCGGGACCTGCGTCACGACCGTCTCGTGGCTGTCAAAGTGCTGCGCCCCGAGATCTCGGCAGAGATCGGCCCGGAGCGGTTTCACCGCGAGATCCGGATGGCGGCGGGCCTCACCCATCCCCACATTCTGCCGGTCTTCGACTCCGGTGAGACAGAGGGGCTCCTGTTCTACGTCATGCCCAACATGGCGGGGAAGTCGCTCCGCGACCGCATGGACCGGGAGCAGCTGCTCCCGCTGGACGAGACGCTGCGCCTGGTGCGCGAGGTGGCTGCCGCGCTCGACTACGCGCACCGCCAGGGCATCGTTCACCGCGACATCAAGCCCGAAAACATCCTGCTGCACGACGGCTCGGCGCTGGTGGCCGACTTCGGGATCGGGAAGGTGCTTACCAGTTCCGATGGGGGTGGTGTCACCCAGACGGGATTCGCCGTGGGAACGCCCGCGTACATGAGCCCGGAGCAAGCCTCCGCCGACGCGAACGTGGACGGGCGCAGCGACCTGTACAGTCTGGGCTGCGTGCTTTACGAGATGCTCACCGGCGAGCCGCCGTTCACCGGGCCCAACGCGCAGGCCATCCTCACCAAGCGCTTCGTCTCGCCGGTTCCTCACGTACGGGCCATGCGCGACGTGCCGGAGCAACTGGACCAGGCCGTGACCCGTGCGCTGGCCCGGACGCCGGTGGACCGCTTCCCGTCGGCGGCCGAGTTTGCCGAGGCGCTGCTGCAGGTCCAGCGCGGCGGCCAGACCCCACCCGACGCGGCGTCAGCTCCGCCCAGCGCGCCCGAGAAGTCCATCGTGGTGCTGCCGCTCACCAACATGAGCGCCGATCCGGAGAACGAGTACTTCAGCGACGGCATGACCGAGGAGATCATCAACGCGCTGGCGAAGATCCCCGACCTGATGGTGGCGTCGCGCACTTCGTCGTTCGCATTCAAGGGGAAGAGCGTGGACCTGCGCGAGGTGGGAGCAAAGCTGGGCGTGTCGACCGTTCTGGAGGGGAGCGTGCGGAAGATCGGGCCCCGGATCCGGATTGCGGCCCAGCTGGTCAACGTTGCCAGTGGCTACCAACTCTGGTCGGAGAAGTACGACCGGCAGCTTGAGGACGTCTTTGACATCCAGGACGAGATCTCGCGCGCCATCGTCGACGCACTCAAGGTGCGGCTGATGGGGGCGCCGGAGCAGCCGCTGGCCAAGCCGGCTACGGAAAACCTGGACGCCTACACGCTCTACCTCAAGGGCCGCTTCTTCGTCAATCGCCTGGCCGAGCACGACTTGCGGAAAGCGCTGACCTTGTTCGAGCAGGCGCTCGACGCCGATCCCGGCTACGCCAGCGCGTACTCCGGCATCGCCGACTGCTGGAGCAACCTGGCCGACGACTGGGTCGCGCCCGACGATGCCTATCCCCGTGCCAAGTCGGCCGCGGCCCGCGCGATCCAGCTCGACCCGACGCTGGGCGAGGCCCACACGTCAATCGGCAAGGTGCTCTGCTGGTACGAGTGGGATTTTGCGGGCGCGTCGCGGGCACTTGCGACCGCCGTGGCCTGCAATCCCAACTACGCCGAGGGGCATTTTGTGTACGGCACCACGCTGCCGGCGGTGGGCCGGCTGGCGGATGCGGTGGTGGAGATGCGGAAGGCACTGGTGCTCGACCCGCTTTCGGCCCACCTGAGTCGCTGGCTGGGGCGTTTCCTGCTCTACGGCGAGCAATTCGAGGCCGCGATCGAGCAGGGGCACAAGACGCTGGAGATCGAGCCCAACTATTTCCAGGCCTATCTCGACATCGGCGCCGCGGAACTGGCACTGGGCCGCGTCGCTGAATCGTTGCACTCCTTCCGCCAGGGCCAGTCACTGGGAACGGCAGTGCGTTCCTACGACGCGATGATCGTGCGCTCGCTGGTGATGCTGGACGAAATTGAGGAGGCGCAGTCGATCATGGACCGGCTGGAGGCGCAGGCCAGGACGGAATACCTGCGGGCGGAGGTGCTGGCAATGGGCCATGCGGCGCTGGGGGAAAACGACAAGGCGTTCGACTGCCTGCAGCGGGCGCTGGATGCGCGGTCATCGGGGCTGATCTACCTGCACCTCGATCCGGGATACGGCCCGCTGAGGGCGGACCCGCGCCATGCGGCGATGGTGAAGAAGATCGGGTTGAGCTGACGGACCGGCGCGAAACCCCTCAGCGCGACGCGCCCGCCGCCACCAATTGATCCACGTTCTGGAGCAGGACCAGCTTGGGCAGCTGGGTGCGGCGTACCATGACGATGCGGCCGTCGGCCGCCACATCATAGTTCTCGTGGGGCTCGGCGCCCACGAAGTCGCCCAGATTGAACAGCGAGTCGCGGGAGGTGACGCGCGGCGCGGACTCCAGGTCTACGGCGGCGCGCATCAAGGTGGCTGGTTCAGTGCTGCGGTAGTAGAGGCTCCGGCCATCGGCGCTCCACATCGGCTCGAGCCCGCCATTGAGGGAGACCTGAATCCGGCCGGAACCCGGGGCCAGAGACTGCAGGTAGACTTCGTAGCGGCGCGAGGCATCGGAGGCGTAGGCCAGCCACTGCCCATCGGGTGACACCGCCGGCCATCCCTCGCTGAACCGGGTCACCATGAACGGCCGCAGACTCCCGCCCGAATCCACCACGAGGTTCCAGCCTTCGCGTCCAGGCTCGGCTGCCGTCACGGCGAGCAAGTTGCCAGTCGCGGTCCAGGCCCCTGGCGCAGCGGCCGGATCCGAGGACATCGGTTCGCCCGATGTGCCGTCCAGCCGGCTGCGCAGGAGCAGCACTCGCCCATCCCGAGTAGCGACGTACACGATCGAGCGGCCGTCGCGGGCCCAGATGGCGTCGTGACCATCGTTGTCGAACGTGACCCGGGACAGGGTACCCTGATCCAGCGACAGCACCCAGACGTCGCGCCCGCTGGGGTCGATGATGTCCATCGAAATCGAGCGCCCATCGGGGCTGAACCTGGGCCGGTGATACTCGGCGCCCCTGGCGAGCAGGGGACGCGCCGTCCCGCCGAGGCCGACCTCGACCAGCTCGGCCGAATTGCGGGGCGCGTACACCACCGTGCCGGTGCGCGACACTGCGAGCCGGGCGGTGCCGAGGGGCATGGCGTCCACCGGACCGCCCAGCAGGACCGGCTCGCCCGAGGTCGTGAGCGTCTCGGGGTCAAACGCAATGCCGTGGAGCAACTGGTCCCCGGTCACGTACACAAGGGTATTGCGGCCAGCATAGGCCGCGCTGCGAACCGCGACGTCGAGCAGGGGATGGCGGTCGCCCGTTTCGAGGTTGAGGGCGAACAACAGGGTCGTGAATCCGGTCCCGCCACTCGCGCCCGCCAACGCCATGCGGCCGCCGGGCAGCAGATCGTACAGCACCAGCAGGCGCTCGCCGGCGGCGGAATCAGGCGACACGAGCGCGACCGCTGGCCCAGCCCTGGGCGCGCGCCAGAGGCCGCCATCCGCACCGAAGTAGATCACCGCACCCGATTCATCCAGGGCATTGAAGGCCCCGTCAGCCACGTCGGGCAGCAGGGTCCACTGGCCGCCGCCCTCCACCGGCGCGCGATACATCTGGCCGAACTTGCCGATGAGCATCTCGCGCCCGTCGGGGCCGATCAGTGGGTTGACCGCGCCATCGGTTCCCGCAATCAAGTGCGCTTCGAGCCGGTCGAGCGGACGCAAGTACAAGCCTCGACCCTCGGCCCCGTCGGCGAAGTAAACCAGGGTTCGGCCATCGGGGCTCAGGCTCATCGTCCGGAACTGGGAGAAGGCAAGCCCCGGGGCGTCGATCTCGAACACAGCGGGCGGGGCGGGCGCGGCAGCGGGCTGGCGGAAGCGCAGGCCGCCCAGCGCGCCGAGTGCCAGCGCTGCGGTGGCGACGACGGGGAGGACGGCGGGTCGGCGGCTCAGGGCAGCAGGCGCAGCGACTCGGCGGCTCGGCGGCTCGGCGACTCGGCTGGAGCCGGAGAGCGCAGCAGCGAACTCTGCGGCGGACGCGAAGCGGTCGGCGGGCAGTTTCTCGAGTGCGGTGAACACCGCGTCCTCGAGCGACTGGGAGACGCGGTCGCGCTGGCGCCGAATGGCGGGCGGCTTCTCGGTCATCACCTTGGCCACGATGGCCTGGGCGGTGCTGCCGGTGAAGGGCGGGTCGCCGGTGAGCATTTCGTACGTGACGGCGCCGAGGGCGTAGATGTCGCTGCGGGCGGTGATCTCACGCTCGCCCATGGCCTGCTCGGGGCTCATGTAGTGGGGCGTGCCGAGCGACATGCCGGTCTCGGTCATGCGAGAGCCGGCCTTGCTGGCGGCGAGGGCGATGCCGAAATCGGCGACCAGCGCGCTGCCGTCGTGGAGCAGGATGTTTTCCGGCTTGATGTCGCGGTGGATGACGCCGTGGCGGTGGGCGTAGTCCAACGCGGAGGCGACTTCGGAGGCGATCCGGACCGCCTCCCCGATGGGGAGCTGCTTCTCGCGATCGAGCCGGTTCCGGATCGTTTCGCCTTCGATGAACGGCATCACGTAGAAGAGGAACGAGTCGGCTTCGCCCGAATCGTGCAGCGCGAGAATGTGAGGGTGCTGAAGATTGGCAGTGGTGCGGATTTCCGCGAGGAAGCGCTCGGCGCCGATGACGGCGGCGAGCTCGGGGCGGAGGACCTTGATGGCTACCTTGCGTCCATGCCGCAGGTCATCGGCCAGATAGACCGTGGCCATGCCGCCCTGGCCGAGTTCGCGCTCGATGCGGTAGCGATCGGCGAGGCTGGCCCTGAGGCGCTCGAGTGTCCCGGTGGCGTCGGTCATGCCGCCGCGTGCTCCGGCTTCTTCACGTCGCGGATGACGACCACAGTGATGTTGTCGGTGCCGCCGCCTTCGAGGGCATCCTGCAGCAGGGCCTCACACGCCTGGCGCGAGCTGGTCATGGTGCGGAGCCGCTCGGCGATCTGCTGGTCGGACACGTGCTTGGTGAGGCCGTCACTGCAGAGGAGCCCGACGTTGTCCCACGACTGCTCGAGCGGCGTAACCATGGGCGCGGTTTGCTGCCCGCCGATGGAGCTGGACAGCACGTGGGCGAAGCGGGTGCCGGGCGCGACGTCGGCGGCGAGGACGCCCTGGTCCACCAGATCCTGGGCCATGGTCTGGTCGCGCGAAATGCGATTGAGGTTTCCACTTCGATAGATGTAGAAGCGGCTGTCGCCCACCTGAAGCAGCCAGGCACGGGGCCAGACGCCGAGCCAGAGCGTGAGCGTGGTGGCCATGCTGCGACGGGACGGGTCGGTCGCGGCCTCGGCTACAACGCTGGCATGGCACTTCCATGCCGCGTCCTGCAGCGCTTCCAGAAAATGCTGATCGTCGGCGCCGTCCTGAGCGTGATAGGCGCGCATGGTGAGCGCGACGTACTCGGTGACACGCTCGAGTGCGACACGGCTGGCGGTCTCACCGGCGGGTCCGCCGCCTACGCCATCGGCAACCACCGCCAGAAAGGCGAGCCGCTCGCCGTCGAGCGGGAGGCGTTCGGCGCTGGGGAGGCTGGTGTTGTGGACCTGGATATGCTTCCGCACCGAACAGATGAGGAAATGATCCTGGTTCTGGGTGCGGACAAGGCCCTGATGGGTGAGGCCGAAGACGTCGACCTCGTCATCATGGGGTTTGGGAGGAGCGTCGGCTCGGCGGCTCGACGGCTCGGCGGCTCGGCTGCTGGTTGGCTTGGTGGCTCGATGGTCCATTGGGCTACCTACCCTGCCTTTGCCTTCAGCCGGGCGAGGCGCTCGCGGGCGTCGCGAACTTTGGGCTGGAGTTCGGGATCGGCGTTGCGCCAGAGCTGGAGGAAGGCTTCGTACTGCTCGGTGGCATTCCCGACGTCGCCCCGGTCCTCGTACAGCTCGCCCATCCGCAGCTGGACGCGTGCGCGGAAGTCGGCGTCGTCGAAGAGCTCGGGGTCGGGGGTGGCAAGAAACTTCCGGAGCCAGGCAATGGCGGAGTCGGGCCGGCCGGCAGCGTCGTGAGCCAGGCCGATCCTGACCTGGGCGTAACGGAGATCCGCTTCGAAACGGGCATCGGCTTCGTGGAGCAGGCGGATCGCCTCGTCCCACCGATGCTCCGCCAGCGCCACATGGGCCGCGAAATACGCATGGCGCCCAATGGAGTCGGCGGCTGCGGCAGCCTGGTCAGCAACGAACCCGGCGAGGGCAAGGCGAGCGAGTCCTGGGTCCGACACATCGGCGGCCAGGCGTCCTATTGCTTCCCAGTCGCGTTCGCTGGGCGCGACCGAGTCCATCGGATGGCGCTGGAGCGCACGGTGCACGGCGGCCGCTGCGGCTGGCGCCTGGCCGGCGCCTGCCAGATACCACGCGGTATCGAGGCTCACGCGCTGGCGACCGGCCGCTCCAGGCTGGAATCGCAGCATCGCGGTGGAACGGCGCGCGCTCCACATCAGAGCCTCGCGCTGGCGTCCCCGCATCAATGCGAAAAGCCCGGCCTTGCCAGCGCCGACAATTTCCTGCCGGGGAGTGCCCGACCGCTCGAATGCGGCCCGGCTGATGCTGTCGGCCTGGTCGATCCGGCCATTGCCCCACGCCACCAGCCAGTCTCCCTCCCACAGGGATGAATTGCCGGGAAAGCGCTGCTGAAATGCGCTCTGGGTGGACTCGAGCGCAGCGAAGTCACCGGTGCGGATCTGCTCGCGCATCAGGTTGGTGAATGCACCGCCGAAGGTGCGGGGCAGGCCGATAACGCGCTGGTACAGCAGCTTGGCGCGTTCATACTCCCGCATTTCATCGTACACGACGCCAGCATTGTTGAGGGCGCTGGTGCTGAGGGAGTCGAGCCGGATGCCTTCCTCATATGCGGCGAGGGCGCGGTCGCGGTCGGGCTCCGGGCCGCGGGTGTAGTAATAGCCCTCGGTCAGCACCCGCTCCATGTCGGTGAGCCGGTCGCGGTGGCGGAAGGCGGTGCTGACCGCGTGCAGTGCGCGGACCCGGTCACTCCCATCGTTGCCGAGGAGCACGGCGATCTTGCGCCACGCCATGGCAAACGCGGTGTCGAGTTCGACCGCTTCCTGCAGCAGGGCGAGGCCCCGGACGGTGTTGCCCTTCTCATCGGCTTCGGCGACGCCCTCGACGTACTTGCGCAATGCAGCGAGCGACGGTGTCGTCACGCGCTCGAGCTCGGTGCTGGCACGGATGGCCCGGAGGGACTCACCCGCCTTCTCCCGAATGGAGCGCGACAGCGCGCCAAGGGCGGTGATGAGCTCGTCCTCATTGGCGGCGGTTTCGCGGAAGCTCGCGAGCTCGTCGCCCGACAAGGCGGAGACCAGCCGGGCCGAGACGACGTAACTCTGGCCCAGGCTCACGACCGCGCCGTCGAGCACGGCCTTGGCGCCCTCGCGGGTGGCGATTTCACGTGCCACCTCGAACGGGACAGCGCTTTCGGTGGGCCGGTCCATCAGCCGGAGGATCTCACGCAGTGAGGCGCGGGTGAGCACTTCGAGCGACTGTGACTGGGCGAGGTCGGTGCGCAGGGCCTCGGCCACCGTGGGTCCGAGGGTCGAATCGCCAGCCGGGGAGCGGAAGTCGGCCACGACCAAGGTTTCGGAATCTCCGAACTCGCCGGTTCCGCGGAGGGATGCGGCGGGGCCGATGCCCATGGCGCGGGTGACCATGAAGCCCAGGACCAGCAGTGCGAAAGCGGAGAGCGCGACGGTGCCGCCGAGCCAGGTGCGGCGCCACGAAATGTGGGGACTGGCCTTGAGGGCCAGGGTGGCCATGGTGCCGTGGGGCACCACCCCGGCGCCGCTGGAGGTGCGCCGGGGGGTCATGGTGAACGCGCGCTGGGCCGAGTACTGGACGTACGCCGTGATGGCAATGATGGGGAGGCCGGCAAGCATCACGCCGATCGAGCCGGGCAGCACCCAGTCGGGCAAGCCGATGACGTCGGTGGCGGCCCAGGCGGTGACGATGACCGCGGCGGCGGCGGCGGCCCAGATGGCGAAGGCGTGGGCCAGCCTGACCTTGCCGCCCCGGATGATGGCGGGCGCCATTGGCGTGTCGCCACTGGTGGTGACTGACTGGAGCACCCGCTCGAGATCATGGGCCCGCTGGGGCCGGTCTTCCGGTTTCTTGGCGAGGCAGGCCATGACGACTGCCGCGAGCTGGGGCGGCAGTTCGGGCCGGAGGGTCAGCAGATCACGGGGCGGCTCGGCGATGTGGGCGAAGATGAGCCGAGAGGCCGAAGTGGCCCGGAACGGCGGCTCGCCCGCGAGCATTTCGTACGCCATCACGCCGAAGGAATAGATGTCGGCACGATGGTCGGCGTCGGCGTCACCGGCCGCCTGTTCAGGAGCCATGTAGGCGGGGGTGCCGATGCTGGTGCCGACCTGGGTCAGCGTGGCGTGGGCATCGCCGCCGGTGCGGGCGGCGCTGATGGCCTTGGCGATGCCGAAATCGGTGACGGTGGCGCTGGAACCGGAGAGGAGGACGTTGTCGGGCTTGATGTCGCGATGGACGATGCCGCGATCGTGGGCGTAGGCCAGGGCTCGGACGACGTCGCGGAGGATGCTGACGGCAGCAGCGAGCTCGAGCGGGCCCCGGTTCATGCGGATACGGAGGCTGTCTCCCTCGACATACGGCATGGAGAACCAGGGCAGGCCATCGACCTCGCCGGCGGCGAGCACCGGGACGACGTGCGGGTGCTGCAGCTGGGCAGCCAGGAGGACTTCGCGGCGGAAGCGCTCGACCGAGATACCGGCGAGCAGTTCGGGGGCGAGGACCTTGACTACGACCCGGCGATTGAGGGCGCGCTCGAGGGCGACGTACGTTCGCGACATGCCGCCGCCGCCGAGCTCGCGCTCGATGTCGTGGCTGCCTGACAGATCGCGCTCGAGGCGGAGGCGAAGGTCGTCGGCTCGGCGGCTCGGCGGCTGGTCGGCTCGATCGTCCGTTGGGCTATCCTGCTTTCGCCTTCAGCTTGCCGAGGCGCTCCCGCGCCTCGCGGACCCGAGGCTGGAGTTCGGGATCGGCGTTGCGCCAGAGCTGGAGAAACTCCTCGTACTGTCGGGTCGCGTTCGCAGCATCACCGCGGGCTTCGTAGAGCTCCCCCAGTCGAAACAGCGTCTGGCCCCGGAACATGCCATCGTCGAATGCCATGTAATCGGGCGTGGTGAGAAAGCGCTCAAACCAGACCACGGCAGAGTCGGGGCGGCCGGCTGCGTCGTGGGCGCGGCCCAACCAGGCCTGGGCGTTTCGCTGTTCGATCTGGAATCTGGCGTCCGCCTGGTGCAGAAGCGGGATGGCGTCGTCCCACCGGCGTTCAGCCAGCGCCAGATGCGCTGCGTAGAAGGCGCGACGACCGATGGAGTCGACATCGGCGCCGGCCTGATCCGACAGGTATCCGGCGAGGGCTCTTCGCGCCAAAGCGACATCCCCGATCTCGGCCGCCACCATGGCGGGGTTCAGCCAGTCGCGATCGCTGGGCGGGACCGAGTCCATGGGATAGCGCTCGAACGTGCGTGCGATGGCGGCCGACGCCTCCGCATTCCGGCCCAAGGCTGCGAGGTAATAGGCGGTATCGAGGCCGAAGGTCTGCAATGAGCCAATGTCGGACGCGGCTCGTGCCCTCACGTGGTCGGCGCGAATGTACCAGTCAAGCCCGTCCCTGAGGCGACCCTGCATGGTCGCGACTTGCGCCGCGACGGAGGCGGGAGCGACCGCCTTTATGGTGTTGTCCAACTGGTCGAACGCGGCCCTGCTGACACTGTCTGCCTTATCCAGGTGGCCGTTACTCCACGCCATCAGCCAATCGCCCCACCAGCCGTCGGGATGATCTGGATGCTGTGCTTGAAAAGCTGCCTGGGTGGACTCGATCCCGGCCCTGTCGCCGGTCTGGGCCTGGTTGATCATCAGGCTCAGGAAGCTGCCGGAGTAGGGCCGGGGACCCGCTATCACGCGCCGGAGCAGCGTGGCGGCCTTGGCGTACTCCCTGCGCTCGCTGTAGAGCACGGCCGCATTGTTCAGGGCGGTCGTGTTGGTGGAGTCGAAGCGGATGACATCGTTGTAGGCTGCCAGTGCCCGGTCTGCGTCGGGATCGGGACCATTGCTGTAGTAGTACGCCTCGGTGAGGGCCCGTTCCAGGTCGGTGAGGCGGTCGCGATGGCGAAAGGCGGTGCTGATGGCGGCGAGCGACTGGGCGCGACTGGCGCCAACCTTTCGAGAGACCACCGCCATCTTGCGCCAGGCCATGGCGAAAGCGGTGTCGAGCTCCACTGCCTCCTGCAGCAGTTCCAGCGCCCGGGCACTGTTTCCGCGCTCATCGTCCTCGCTGACGGCTTCGACGTACTTGCGGAGGGCGGCAAGCGAAGGCGTCGTCACTCGCTCCAGCGAGGAACTGGCGCGCACGGTGCGGAGCGACTCGCCTGCCTTCTCGCGTATGGCACGGGACATCGCGCCGATGGCCGAAATCAGATCGTTCTGACTGCCGGCAGTCTGACGGAAGCTGGCGAGTTCCTCGCCCGTCATGGCAGAGACCAGCCGGGCCGAGATCACGTAACTCTCTCCCAACTGCACCACGCCGCCGTCGAGCACTGCCTTGGCGCCTTCGCGGGTGGCGATTTCGCGGGCCACGGAGAAAGGCACGTCACTCTCAGCGGAGCGGTTCATCAACTGAAGGATCTCGAGGACCGCGGCACGGGTGAGCACCCGGAGGTTCTGCGACTGGGCGAGGTCGGTGCGGAGGGCTTCGGAGACGATGGATCCGAGCGTGGAGTCTCCCGCCGGCGACCGGAAGTCCGCCACCACCAGCGTTTCCCGGTTGCCGAACTCACCGGTGCCACGGAGCGAGGCGGCGGGACCGATGCCCATGGCGCGACTTACCATGAAGCCCAGCACCAGCACCGCGAACGCCACGAGCGCGGCGGTGCCGCCCAGCCAGGTGCGA
>JAICQR010000122.1 GCA_025937755.1 Gemmatimonadales bacterium
AAGAAGATGACCGCGGAGAATCGCGAGTTCATCGCGTCGCGGATGAACAGCGCCAACTGGATGATCCAGGCGATCGAGCAGCGCCGCCAGACCATGCTCAAGGTCATGAACTTCATCGTGGACCGTCAGCGCGACTTCTTCGAGAAGGGCATCGAGTACCTGCGCCCGCTCACGCTGCGCGAGGTGGCCGATGTCATCAACATGCACGAGAGCACCGTGAGCCGGGTGACCAACGAGAAGTTCGTGCAGACACCGCGCGGGGTGCTCCCGCTCAAGTTCTTCTTCTCCAGCGCGCTGAGCACCGCGTCGGGTGAGGATGCCAGCGCGCGCTCGATCCGCGCCAAGCTGGAGAAGATGGTGACCGAGGAGAACACCGCGAAGCCGCTGACGGACCAGCAGATCGTGCACCTGTTCCAGGAGCAGGGCATCCAGATCGCCCGGCGCACCGTCGCCAAGTACCGGGACCAGCTGGGCATTCTTCCCGCCCGGATGCGCAAGCGGGTATGACCGCGCTTCCGGCGCGAGTGCCGGTGGACGTCAGCGTGCTGGTGCCCGCCAAGGACGAGGCGGAGAACCTGCCGGAGTTCGTCCGGCTCACGCGCGAAGCGCTGGACCGCGCGGGCTTTCGCTGGGAGCTGGTCATCGTCGATGATGGCTCCCGCGACGACTCGGAGCGGGTGCTGGCATCGCTGGCGCAGGACCAGCCGAACCTGCGGGTGGTGACCCATCGCAGCCAGCGCGGCATCGCCGACGCGCTCCAGTCCGCCGGCCAGGTGGCCCGCGGCGACATCTTCGTCTTCTATCCCGCCGACCTCCAGTACCTGCCGGAAGACATCCCGGGGCTGGTGCTCCCCATCCTGGAGGGACGCGCCGACATGGTTACCGGCACCAAGCAGGGCGCCTATGAGAAGGCGTTTGTGTCCGGGGTGTACAACGGCCTGTCGCGGCTGCTGTTCGGGGTCCGGGTCACCGACCTCAACTCGGTCAAGGCATTTCGCCGCGAGGTCATGGAAGGCATGGCGCTCCGCCCCGACTGGCATCGCTTCATGGTGGTCATCGCCGCCGTGGATGGCTACCGCATCGTGAGCCGCCCGGTGCCGTTGCACCCGCGGCGCGCGGGAACCTCCAAGTTCACCTGGAAGCGGATCCCGGTCGGCGTCATGGACCTCATCTCGGTGTGGTTCTCGCTCCGCTTCGGCCGGAAGCCGATGCTGTTCTTCGGGCTGGCCGGGGCCGCGCTCTTCCTGGTGGGATTCCTCGCGGGCATCGCTGCGCTGGTGCTGCGCTTCGGCTATGGCGTGGGATTTCGCCCGCTGGTAGACCTGGTCTCGATGATGGTCATCTCCGGCATCGCCCTGTTCGGTTTCGGATTCGTGGGGGAGATGATCGCCGGGCTGCGGGAAGAGAACCGCGAGCTCCTCCGGCGACTGTCCCGGTTCGTTCCTCCCGACGACACGGCCTGACCCAGCGTGCGGGTCGCCTTCCTGACCCACAACTATCCGCGCCACACGGGTGACGTGTCCGGCGCTTTTCTCGCGAGCCTCGCAGCCGCACTGGTGCGCCGGGGCATCGAGGTGAGCGTCATCGCGCCCAGCGATGCGGGGCAGGGTGGGGACGAGGTCGACGGGGCGGTGCGGGTGCGCCGGGTGCGCTATGCGGCCGCGCGGCACGAAACCATCGCCTACCGCGGCGTGATGGCCGATGCCATCAGGACTCCCGGCGGCCTGCGGGCGCTGGGCGGCCTGTGGCGGGCCTTGCGCGCGGCAGCCGAAACCGAAATTCAAGCCGGTGCCCAGCTGATCCACGCACACTGGTGGGTGCCCGCAGGGATGGCCGCGCCCTCGCGCGTGCCGATGGTCCTCACCAGTCATGGGACCGATGCCGCGCTGCTGACCCGGTCCGCGGTTGCCCGCCGCCTTGCGCGCCCGGTGTATGCGAAGGCCGCCGTCGTCACCGCCGTTTCCCGCGAAATGGCCGGCTGGATCCAGAATGGCGTGGGGCGCTATGTCGGCCGCGAGCACGTGCATCCGATGCCGGTGGAGACCCAGCGCTACCAATGGACGACCGGCGGCGGCGGAGCGGTGGTCGTCGCCCGGCTGACCAGCCAGAAGCGCGTCGACCTGGCGCTCCGCTGCATCGGCTTTCTCTCAACCCTCGGCGCCAGCCTCCCGCTCACTATCGTCGGCGACGGCCCCGAGCGCGCCAACCTCGAAGCCCTCGCCCGGGAGCTCAGTATCACCGACCGGGTGCGCTTTGCGGGTGCGCTTCCTCCCGCCGACATTCCCGCCATCCTTGCGACTGCCGACCTCATGTACTTTCCCGCACAGGGTGAGGGCTTCGGCCTCTCCGCCGCCGAAGCGCTGATGTCCGGTGTGCCGGTCATCGCCTGCTGGGATGGAGGGGGAGTGCTCGACGTGGTGCCGGAGCGTGGCGCAGGACGGCGCACGCTGCCCGCGCCCGACGCCCTTTCCGATGCGACGCTGGACATTCTGTCGGATGATGGGCGGCTCGCCGAGGCTCGCGCGGCGGGCGAGTTCTGGCGAAAACGCCTCGCCCCCGACACCGTCGCCGAAGTCTGCGAGGGCTGGTACCGCGAGGCGCTGGGTGCATAAGCGCTGGCTGACCATTGCGCGCTGGGTGGTGACGATCGCCGTCGTTGGCTTGGCCGGTCGGGAGCTGCTGCGAGGCTGGGACCAGCTCCGCGCCCAGTCGGTATCGTGGTCGGTGCGTCCGGTGCTGCTGGTGACCAGCGTGCTGGTCGTCTGGCTGATGTATGCGCTGCTGATCCAGGCATGGCGCGTCATGCTGCGGGGCTGGCACCAGGAGCTGGGGTGGTGGCGCTCAGTCAGGATCTGGACCGTCTCGAGCCTGGGCAAGTACGTGCCGGGGAAGGTGTGGGCGATCGCCGGCATGGCCCTCATGGCCCAGCGCGCGGGGGTCGCGGCCTGGGCTGCCACGGCATCGGCCGTGGTGCTGCAGGCGCTCGCGGTGGGCAGTGGTGCCGCCGTCACTGGTGCGATGGGCGCCGCCGAGCTGGAAGCGATGGCGCCATGGGTCCGCCTGGCGTTGTGGGGGCTCATCGCGGCTGCTGCGCTCGGCCTGGTGCTGCTGCTGTGGCCACCGGTTACGCGACGCCTGCTCCGCCTCGCGCGGGTTGAGATTCCGGCCGGTGCCACGCCGGGTCTGGGCCCGGTCGCATTCGGGCTGGCAGCCAACGTGATCGCGTGGTGCGGCTACGGCGTCGGCCTGTGGCTGCTCGCTCGCGGACTCCTCGACGCGCCGGCGCTGGGTATCGGCCACGCCATCGGTGCCTTCGCGGCGTCGTACGTGGCGGGACTGCTGGCGCTCCCGGCGCCGGGTGGCATTGGCGTGCGTGAAGTCGTCTTCTATGCCATGCTTGACGGAGTTGTGGGGCCGTCCAACGCGGTGGCCCTCGCGATTGCATCCCGGTTGCAGCTCACCCTGACCGAACTGGGAGCCGCTGCGCCGTTCCTGCTCTCAACCAAGGAGCCTGATCGTGGCCCTGGCTGAACCTGGCCCAAGTTCCGAGGTCGTCGCCGAGCCGAAGCACCCGGTGCTGCTCGCGACGCTGGGATTCCTGCTGCCGGTGGTGGCGCTCTGCTGGCCGCTGGCAAAGGGAATGTTCCTTGGCGGTTTCAACAGCGACCAGTACTCCGCCGGCTTCGCCTTCCGCGACTTCGGGGCGAAGTACTTCCTCGAGCACGGCAGCATCCCGCAGTGGAACCCCTACCTGTTCGGCGGAATGCCGTTCGTCGGCGGCATGCACGGCGACATCTTCTATCCCACGGCCTGGCTCCGCTGGGTCCTGCCCACCGGCACCGCGATGGGATTGGGCTATGCCATTCACCTGGTGCTGGCCGGACTCTTTCTGTTTCTGCTTCTGCGCGCGTTTCGGGTCAGCTGGGCCGGGGCAGTGGCTGGCGGGATGGCGTACGAACTGTCGGGCATCGTCGCCTCGATGGTGCACCCCGGTCACGACGGCAAGCTCTACGCGGCCGCGCTGGCGCCGTTGGTGCTCCTGGCACTGGTGCGGGGCATTCGCGATGGACGCACCTGGGGCTTTGCACTCACCGCACTGACGGTGGGTCTGGTCCTCCTGACACCGCACCCGCAGATGTCGTACTACATCCTGGTCGCGGCCGGGATCTGGTCCCTGTGGCTGGCATTCGGCGCCAGCGAACGCGGCTCCGGCGCGCGCCCGGTTCCAGCCCTCGCGCTGGCGCTCGTGGCGGTGTTGCTGGGTGTCGGCATAGCGGCGTTGCAGTACCTGCCGATGTTCGAGTACACACCGCACATGGCGCGCGGTAGCATCCCCGGATGGGAATACTCCACCGGCTATTCGATGCCGCCGGAAGAATTGGTGGGCACTGTCATACCCGAGTTCAATGGACTGGGACCCGAGGCGTACTGGGGCCGCAATTTCTTCAAGCTCCACAACGAATACCTGGGCGTCGTGGTGGTCGGTCTTGCCCTCATCGGTGCTGCCGGCTGGCGCCGCCGCCGGATGGCATTGCCACTGGCCGCGATCGGAGTGCTCTTCCTGCTGATCGCGCTCGGCGGCCACACCCCGTTCTACCGGCTCTGGTACGAGGTGATGCCCTACATGAAGAAGGTCCGGGCCCCCGGCATGGCCTTTTTCCTGGTAGCGCTTCCGGTTGCAATGTTCGCCGGCATGGGCGTGGACCGGCTGCGTCGGCAAGACGTCTCGCCGCGCATGGTGCTGGGCGTGTTCGGCGCGCTGGCGCTGTTCGCCGTGCTGAGCGTTACCGGGATACTGCAGGGGTTCGCCATTGGGCTCGCCGATCCCCGGATGGCGGTGCACGCCGCATCCAACGCCGATGCGCTTGCCGCCGGGGGCCTGCGCGCACTGCTCTTCGTGGCTGCCGGGGCAGCGCTCGCGTGGGCGCTCGCGGCCGGCAAGCTGCGCGGCACCTGGCCCGCGTTCGCCCTGGCGGCGCTGGTGATGCTGGACCTCGGCAGCATCGAGCGGAAGTTCTTCGTGTTTGGCGGGAAATCAGCGGAGCTCTTCGCTGGCGACAGCATCACCAGCTACATGGACTCGTTGCCCAGGCCAGTACGGCTGTTCGATGCGCCGGGACAGAACGCTGCCGGCGTGCCGGGCGTATACCATGGTTCGTGGCTCATGGGACGGCGCGTGCAGCAGACATTCGGGTATCACGGCAATGAGGTGCGATACTATGACGACGTGTGGGGCGGCAAGAATGTCTATGCCAACCTCACCAGCGGCTCGCTCTGGGCGCAATGGGCGGTGAACCACGTTGTGCTGTCGGGCCCGATCGAGATTCCAGGCTTCGAGCAGGTGATGGGTCCGGTTACGACGACGCAGGGGGCGACGGCGTATCTCTACCGCCGCACCGAGCCGGAGCCCTATGCCCGCGTCGTGCCGGCGGCGGTCAAGCTCCCGGGCGAACGGATCGTTCCGACCGTCATCGACCAGGCATTCCCCCTCAACGGCGTGGTCGTGTTCGCCGACTCGGCGGCGGTGGTGGTGCCTCCGCTGGGCGAGTCGATTCCGGCACCAAGCCCGCTGGAGGCCGCGGTCACCGAGTGGTCGCCCGGCAGGATGACCATCGAGCTGGCGGGCGAGGAGCCGCGAGCGACCTG
>JAICQR010000129.1 GCA_025937755.1 Gemmatimonadales bacterium
CCCGCGGCTGGATCAGGTCCACGTGGGTGAATCCGCGGTCCCAGCCCCGCCAGGTGCCGTACTGCTCGTTCCGCGCCTCGATGCCCCACTGCTGGTACTTCGAAACCAGCCAGTCGTTGCCCCGCTTGAGCAGCGGCGACCCAGTGAGTCGCGGCCCGACCGAGTCCAGCAGCGTCTGCGCCAGGTCCCAGGTTCGCGAGCTGTCCATCCCCAGCGTCCACATGCGCTGGAGCACCGGATCCTCGACCGCGAGATCCTGCCCTCGCGCGGTCGCGGCACCCGCCATGGTCAACACCGCTGCCAGCAGCACTCGTACCGCACGTTGCATGACTTGCTCCTGTGACTGGGTTGGTGTGCTTCGATGAAATTGTCCTGACCGCCGAGCCGCCGAGCCGCCGAGCCGCCGAGCCGCTAGCTTCCTCATCATGCGTGCTTACTCGACCATTGCGGCCTTGCTTCTGCTCGGCGTCAGCGCCTGTGCCGACCGTTCCTCGGAGCGTCCCTATTCCCACCGTGGCGTCTCATCTGGCATGACGGCGAGCGACCTCCGCGCCGCTGCCACGTCGGCCGGGATCGGGAGCATGGAATGCCGGCCGCTGACGGTGATCGGGGTCGCCGCCGACCTGCTGTGCTACAGCCCTGACTCGACCGCGTCAATGGTCAGCCTGAGCGCCATGGTCAACTCGCGGGATAGCGTCGTGCCCTACGCGGTGGTGCGCGAAGGGCTGACGGGAAACCTGGCACTGGAGCGGCTCGAGGAGCGCTGGGGGCCGCCGTCCGACCGCCTGGCCACCGCCCGCCGCTGGGTGCGGGGGCGCTGGACCGCCAGCGCCGACACCGCGGCCTCCATCCTGACCGTGTGGCTCAGCGACACCACGACCGCACGCCAGGTGGCCTTGGCAACCGCCGGCGAACGCTATGCCGCTCCCGGCGCCGATACCCTGCCCGTCACCAATGACGCTGCAGCGGTGCTGGACTCGCTCCTGGCTGACTCTGTCAGTGGGCGTCCGGTGCCCGCCGCCAGCCTCGACGCCAAGCCCTCGGTGGTGGGCTGCGTCCGGGTGGCGCCGCCGGAGAACCTCGCCGGCAAGGCCGGCGCCGTGAGCCTGGCCTATGTGGTAGACAGCGCCGGACGGGTCGAACCGGGCAACATCCGCCTGCTCGAGGCCACTCATGGCGGCCTGGTGGCACCCGCCATCGCCACCGTGCGATCGTGCACGCTCGAGCCCGGCACCGAGAACGGCCGGCCGGTGCGCACCCTGGTGCAGCAGCGGGTAAGCTTCAGCCCCACCGCGAACTGATTCGAGAGTCTGGAGTCTAGAGCGCGGAGGCCGTCGCGGCCAGCCCCGCCACCAGCCGGTCGAGATGACCGGGCGCGGTGCGGGGATTCATGATGGTGACCCGCAGCATCCGCCGCCCATCGAGCACCGTGGTCGTGATCCAGCCCTCACCCGAGCTGTTGTAACGCTCGCGAATAGCCAGGTTGAGAGCATCGAGCGACTCTGCGGAGGTCTCCCCGGAGCCCCTCCACCGGAAGCAGAGAATGTTGCTCTCCGGTTCATGCGGGAGCTCGAATCCGCCGTGCCGCGCCAGCCGCTGGTGCAGTGTCCCTGCCAGATCAACCAGATGATCGTGACAGGCCTCGAGCCCATCGAGGCCGTAGCGCTGGATCGCCACCCACAGCTTGAGCGCATCGAATCGCCGGCTGCACGCGAGGCTCCGCACGCCGAGATCGGGCACCCGCGCGCCGTCCGCCCCGTGGAACAGATACGGTGCCTGCTGCGCGAACGCGGCGTCGAGGTCGCCTTCCTCCCGTACCAGCACCATGCCGGCGCTGAGCGGCATCAACAACAGCTTGTGCGGGTCCCACGCAAGCGACCGCGCCAACTCCAGCCCGCGAAGCCGATGGCGATGGCGCGCCGAGATGAGCGCGGAGGCTCCGTGGGCACCGTCCACATGCAGCCAGACCCCACGCTCGGCGCAACAGTTGCCGATCGCCTCGAGGTCGTCAAAGCTCCCGGTCGGGGTCGAGCCTGCGGTCGCCACTACTGCCATCGCGCGGCGCCCCTCGCTGGCGAGCCGGTCGAGCGTGCGTCGCAATGCGGCCGGGTCCATGCGATAGCCCTCCGACGCGGTCACCACCACGTTGCGCCTTCCGAGCCCCAGAATCCCCGCCGCCCGCGTCACCGCGTAATGCGCGTGTTCGCCGCACACCAGCATCGGCGGGTTGGCTCCCACCCCGTCTTCCCAGGCGTTCGGGAGCGCCGACGCGCGCGCGGCCATCAGCGCGGCGGTGGTCGCTTCGGTGCCACCTGACGTGAACGTTCCGCCCGCATCGCTGCCCCAGCCCACCAGCCGGGTGAAGTGCCCGATCAGCGCGGTCTCCAGCGCTGTGCCCGCCGGAGACATCTCGCGTACTGCCATTGAGTTGTTGATGGCTGAGATGACCGGCTCGGTCCACACCGCCGCCGGCAAAGGCGCGCTGACCTGGTGGCCCAGGTACATCGGATGCGAGAGCAGGATCGAGTCCGCCGCGACGTCGCGGGCAACGCGGTCCATCACCTCGGCCAGGGGACGGCCCGTGCGCGGGAGCGCAGCGGAAAACCGGGCGGTGAGGTCGCCGGAACTGGCGGACGTGGTAACAGGCACCGCCTCGCTCGCCGACAGCTCGAGATGGTCCACGGCGAGCTTGACGGCCTCGACTGCGGCGTCCAGCGACGTATCGTCGATAATCGCCTGCAGGAAGCTGGCGGCCACGAAATTCCCCCGGTGTGAGTAACGTTAGAGTTCAAAGATACGTGCTGCGCGATCAGCATACCCGGAGCCGCTCATGCCTCGTCACCAGATCCCAGTCGTGCTCCTGTTGCTGGCCGGCTGTGCCGCACCGGATCGCCAGCCCGCAGCAGACTCAGCCACTGCCGTGCTGCCGGATTCGGCCGCCGATAGTGCCGCTTCCGATACCGCCAGTTTCGCCATCGACCAGCTCGAAATCGCCAGGGTCAACCTTGGCGCGCGGGGCATGGCCGGCGAGGTCCGCTGGGTATTCTCTCCCGACAGCAGCGCCCTGCTTGCCATCGAAGACTGGGTGTCGATCGAGGCCGAGGCCTTCTTCGATGGATTCCTGCTCGCCTCCGAGCGCACCGGCACCTGGGTGCGTGAGGACAGCGTCTGGGACGCCGCGCCGTCACCCGACTGGACCCGAGTCGCGTATGGCCTGGCCACTCGCATCATGGGTGGCGAGGGCGATTCGATGCCGCCCGAGAGCCTGGTCGCCGTGGCCAACCGTCTCGGGGTGAGCGTGGACGAAGTCCGGGCCAGCGCCTTCATGGCGAGCGGCATGGCGCCGGCCATGGGGCTCGCGCGGTTGGGCATCGCTGATGTCGCGTTCGGGCAGAAGCGCACCCTGCCGGTGCTTGCGGGGTGGAACGTGCGCTGGAGCCGCTCCGGCGACCGGGTACTTGCCGGGCTCGGCCCCGTGCTGGTCAACGATGACGCGCCATCGAGGGCCTGGGTTTCGGTCACGGCTGAGCGGGGCGATTCCGCTGTGAGCCATACCGGCGCGATCGACTCCGCGCGGGTTCGGTGGATCACCGGACCCACCCTCGACATCTCGGTGGACGCCGACACCGGCGAGGTCGTGATCGCGACCGCCGGGCGCACCATCAGCAGCCACGGCGGCGAACTGATGGTGGACAGCGTGAACGTGGGCGACGGCGTCGCCCTCGCCGCCACCCGTCAGGGGTGCTTCGTGCTGGCCCTGGTGCGCGACACCACTGCCGGTGAGTACGACCCGAAGTGGCGTGCCGCAATGCTCGACACCGGATGCCCCCGACCCCAAACCGAAAGTCCATGAACAACCCCGAGCGCATCGCGATCGACATCGTCGAGGACCCCGGTGCACTGGCTGGCCGGGTGGCGAGCCGGATGGCCGAGCTCGTCCGCGAGCGGGGCCAGCAGGGCAAGCGCCTGGTGCTGGGCCTCGCCAGCGGTTCCACGCCGGTCGGAGTCTATCGCGAACTGATCCGGATGCACCGGCAGGAAGGGCTGTCGTTCGCCCACGTCGAGACCTTCAATCTCGACGAGTACTACCCGATGGCACCCGACAATATCCATTCATATCACCGGTTCATGCAGGAGAACCTGTTTGACCATATCGATATCCCGTCTGGCCAGGTCCACATTCCGGGAGGGGGCGTCGCCCGGGCCGACGTGGCGCGACACGCGGCAGATTACGAACAGGCGATTCGCGATGCCGGCGGCATCGACTTCCAGATCCTCGGCATCGGCAAGACCGGCCACATCGGCTTCAACGAGCCGGGCTCCGGCCTCGACAGCCGTACCCGGTTGATCACCCTCGACACCATCACCCGGAAGGACGCCGCCGCCGATTTCTTCGGCGAGGACAACGTGCCGAGGGAGGCGATCACCATGGGTGTCGCCACCATCCTCGAAGCCCGTGAGATCGCGATCCTCGCGACCGGTGAGCACAAGGCGGGCATCGTGCGCCGGGCAGTGGAGGGTGAGATCGACCGGCAGGTGGCCGCCACATACCTGCAGCAGCATCCCGCCACCACCTTCTACATCGACCGGGCCGCGGCCGCGGAGATTACCCGCATCGCCACACCGTGGCTGCTGCATGAAGTCGAGTGGGATGACACCATGACCGTCCGCGCGGTGGTGTGGCTGGCACGGCGCACCGCCAAGGCGATCCTCAAGCTGACCGAGGCGGACTACGTCGAGCACCACCTGTCGTCGCTGCTCGCCCGCCACGGCGGCGCCGGCCCCATCAACGGGCTGGTCTTCAACGCCCTCGGCGCCAAGATCCGGGGCCGGTCCAAGCTGCCGCGCAACCGGACCATCGTCTGCTTCTCGCCCCATCCGGATGATGACGTCATCTCCATGGGTGGCATGCTGCACAAGTTGGTGCTCAACGAGAACCAGATCGTGGTCGCGTACCAGACCAGCGGCAACATCGCGGTGTTCGATCACGATGTGCGGCGCTACGTGGACTTTCTCGACCGGCTCGCGGCGGATGGCTTGCTGGAGACGACCAGCACCCAGAGGATGGTGGAAACCGTCCGCGCCTTCCTGGCGCGCAAGCAGCCGGGTGCGGTGGACATCGAGGAAGTGCAGCAGATCAAGCGGATGATCCGGGAATCGGAAGCCATCAGCGGCATCGAGACGCTGGGGCTGAGAGCCAGCGACGGGCGATTCCTCAACCTGCCGTTCTACCAGACCGGCAAGGTGCGGAAGGATCCGGTGGGGCCGGCCGACGTCGCGATCGTGCGGAAGCTGCTGGAGGAAGTACAACCCGACCTGATCTTCGCCGCCGGCGACC
>JAICQR010000068.1 GCA_025937755.1 Gemmatimonadales bacterium
CACCTACGACCTCGAGTACATCCGCAAGCAGAGCGTGCTCGAGGACCTCAAGATCATGTTCCAGACCATCCCGGTGATGCTGTTCCGGCGTGGGGGCTGGTGATTCGATGACTGCTCCGGCAAAGCCGTTCCCGATCTTCGGCGCCATTGCCGCGCGGCCCGCCGCGCTGATTCCGTGGGCCGTCGCCGCCATCGCCTTCGTGGTGCTGTTCCTCAGGCCGGCGCAGCTGCTGGTTCACGACTGGTGGAACAACCCGGAGGCCGGGCACGGGCTGCTGCTGGCGCCCATCGCCATCTGGCAGGCGTGGAAGCGCGGATTGCGGGCCGATCGCGCGCCCGCCATCGGCTGGGGCATCGCCCTCCTGCTGGGCGCGGTCATCCTGCGCTACCTCTCCGGGCTCGCGGCAGAAGTGTTCACCATGCGGATGTCGATGGTGGGCGCGCTGGCCGGGCTGGTGGTCTTCGCCTGGGGCTGGAAGCAGCTGCTGCACTGGTGGCTGCCCTTCGCGCTGCTGGCGCTGTCGATCCCCTGGCCCGCGCTCATCACCACCACGCTGGCGCTGCCGCTCCAGTTCCAGGCCTCGAAGATGGGCGCTGCCCTGCTCGAGATGCGGGACATCCCGGTGCGGCTCTCAGGCAATGTCATCGCCCTCCCGGGCCACCAGCTGTTCGTCACCGAGGCATGCAGCGGGCTTCGCTCGCTTACCGCGCTTACCGCGCTCGGCGTGATGGTCGGCGGGCTCTGGCTCCGCCATCCCGTCAGCCGCGTGGTACTCCTGCTTCTCGCCATTCCCGTCGCCATCCTCATCAACGCCGTTCGGGTCTTCTTCACCGGCTTCCTGGTCTACTTCGTGGACCCGAAGCTGGGCGACGGCTTCATGCACATGACCGAGGGTTGGTTGTTGTTCATCGTGGCCTTTGGTATCCTGGGCCTGCTGGCCTGGGCTGCGAGCAGGATCGAGAACCGATTCATGGGGAAGAAGTCCAATGCGTAACTGGCACCGATGGGCTCCGGCCGGGTGTTTCGGCTTCGGCTGCATGCTGCTGCTGAGTGTGCAGCGCCAGGTGGCCATGCCGCTCCGGGGCGACCTTGACTCCCTGCCCCGGGAAATCGCCGGCTTCACCGGCTACGACCAGGTCATCAGCGACGACGAGCAGGCCGTGGCCGGCATGTCGCACTATTCGCTCCGCACCTTCGTGGATGCCGACACGGTACCGGCGTTCTCGGTGTACGTGGGCTACTACGAGCAGCAGACCCAGGGCCGGACCATCCACTCGCCCCGGAACTGCCTGCCGGGCGCGGGGTGGGAGGCGCTGGCCTCCAGCCGCGAGCCGGTAGTGGTCGGCAACGATACCGCGCTGGTCAATCGCTACGAACTGGCCAACAAGGACGTCCGCGCGCTGGTGTACTACTGGTACCAGGGCCGGGGCCGGGTGGCTTCCAGCGAGTACGCCGTGAAGTGGGACCTCCTCCGCGACGCCGCCCTCACCGGGCGCACCGAGGAGGCCCTGGTCCGCATCGTGATACCGCTCGGTGACGACCGTATCACCCAGCCCGATTCGCTGGCCCAGCAGATTGCCCGCATCATGATGCCGCAGGTCGCGGCGATCCTGCCCGCGGCGGAGTAGGCATACAGCCGCGCGCTGTCCCGTCCGAGTTCATCGGGCGGCTGCCCAAGACCGAGACCCACCTGCACATCGAGGGGGCCCTGCCGCTGGACTTACTGCGGCGTGTGGCCCCCGATCGTTTTCCCGGGGGCGAGCCTCCCTGGTGGCGCCCGGGCTACCGCTGGTCCGACTTCAGCACCTTCGAGGCGGCCCTGCTGGCCAACGCCGCCCTCTGGTATACCTCACCTGCACGCTATCACGAAGCCGCCCGGGTCATTTTCGACGGGCTTGTGGCGCAGAACGTCCGTTACGTCGAGATCAGCTTCCACCTTCCCATTGGCCGGATCATCGGCGCCGATCCGCGCGATATCCTCGATGCCATCCATTCCGCTGCTCCGGCCGGGCTCACGGTCCGTGTGTTTGCCGGCATGCGCCGGATTGACTACACCCCGGACCTGGCGCCGGTCATCGACTCGCTGCACACCTGGGACCGTCTAGCCGGCATCGACCTCCACGGGCAGGAACAGTGGCCGCTCGAGCCGTGGAGCCCGCCGGTCTGGCGCCGCATGGCGGCGGCCGGCAAGGTGACCAAGGCCCATGCCGGAGAGCTGGCCGGCGCCAGCAGCGTACGCACGGTGATCGAACAACTCGGCGTGGGGAGAGTGCAGCACGGTATTCGTGCCATCGAGGATCCTGCGGTGGTGGAGCTTCTCCTGTCGCATGATGTCACCTGCGACACCTGCCCGATCAGCAATGTGATGCTGGGTGTGGTGCCATCGATGGAAGCGCATCCCCTGCCCCGCCTGCTCGAGGCCGGGGTCCGCTGCACGGTGAGCACCGACGACCCGTTCTGCTTCGGCAACACCCTCACCGACGAGTATGCCGCCCTGGAAACGGAGATGCAGTTGTCGCGGGAGCAGGTGGCGCGGGTGGCGCGGAACGGATTCGAGGTGGCGCTGATGGACGAGGCGGAGCGGGCGAAGTGTCTGGCGGAGATTGATCTAGCGGCGCCATAAAAAATCAACAACTCGAGCTCTCCGTGCGCTTTTCTCCGTGAGCTCCGTGTGCTCTGTGGTTAATGACCGGTCGTGCCTGGCTCCTGGCCCTGGCCGACGACGAGTCCCTCTCCGCGGGTGGCCTTCCGGGCGTCTCGCGCGGAGGCCGGCCGCCGGCTGGCCCGAATCGCAGCGTAGCCCAGCAGCACAAAAGCGGTGGTGCCCAGCACGCCGCCGATGATCGCCTTGGCGCCGGTGATGTCGAAGCCGCCCTTGAGATCGGTGCGGATGATCATGCGCAACTGGACCCAGTCCAGCGCGAAGCTGGCCGACGCAACAATGAGCATGGCACCGAGCACGATGGCGACAATCCCGCCGACCCGCACCACCCGCCGGTGACCCAGCAGGTATCCCGTCAGCAGCACCAGTGCTACGCCAACGATGAACGTGCCAAGCAGCGTGAAGAAGCTCCCTACCATGCCGAAGCGCCAGCCGACCTCGCCGAAGCGGACCGGCCAGGCAAAGGCCAGCGCTTCCGCCAGCGGCTGAATGATCAGCAGCAGTCCAACGGCGTAGAGGCTGTACACCCAGGGACGTGCGTTCACGGATACTCGGGGCTGGGGTGATCGGCCGGCGGCTCGGCGGCTCGGCAGCTCGGCAGCTCGGCGGCTCGGCGGCTCGGCGGCTCGGCGGGCCAGAGGGAGAAGCTCACAGCTAAAGCGCAGTTGCACAAGTCATGCCCTGCGCCCTACGCCTCCTATATAAAGAATGAGGCGCCACGAGGGCGCCCCATGTCTGGCAGATCGGTCTGTACTGCGCTTACTGCTTGTTCTTCCGGCGACGAAACGCGCCGGCGCCGCCCATGCCGGCGAGGCCGGTGGCGAGCAGCGTCATGGTCACGGGCTCCGGAACCGCGGTGATGCCACGGATCGCGAAGATCGCGTCGTTGTAGTCCTCATCGCCGCCACCGAGGATGTCCTCGAACCCGATGACCCAGTCATACTCGTCCGGGATGCCCAGGTCTGACAGGGCAGTGCCCGTCATCGCCTCGTACTCGGCGCGGGTCCAGGCGATCATGTGGGGCTCGCCATCGGTGTTGCGCGTGGCATCGCCACTGTAGAACACGTTGTCGGCGTTCTCGCAGGCCGCGCCCGGATCGCCGGCATCTTCCTTGGTGCAGATCCCGAAAATGGCTTCAGCACCAACGGACAGGCTGCTGTCGTCAAAATCGTTGATCGTGCCGGGAGCGGTGGTGTGGTTGTTGAACAGGAAGACCGAGGGCGAATTGAAGTCGCCGAGGGCCGAGAAGTACCACAGGTCGTCGCGGAAATCGGCATCGCTGCCGACGAACGCGACCGAGATGTCTCCCGTCTTCAGCAACGGCAGACCCAGAATTCCCTGTGCGCTCGCCGTGCCCGCAAACATCGCGAGCGAGGCAGCGACCAGGGCGCTCCGGCTGATCAGGGTGCCAAGCTTCATAATGCAGACTCCTTGAATGAGTTTAATGACCGACCACCAGACCACGTGACCTGTCTTCCGGTCCGGACGTACGACCGGCGCGCAACGCCTGCAAGCCACCAAGGCCGAGCCAGACCGCGGCTCCAGCAGCCAGCAGGGCAACCACTACGGTCTTCGTGGTGGCTGCTCGGAACGCCGGCGCAACGCGCTCGCTCAGGTCCGGCGCAACCGCGCCGAAATCGCTGAGGAAGGTCACGCCACCGATGATCAGCAACAGCCCAAGTACCAGCGAGACCACCGACACTGTCAGGAGAACGCCGCGGTGCCGCGCGATGAGCGCGGAACAGCCAGCGAAGGTGAGTCCGATGATCGGGGTCACCACGCTGCCTACCAGGAGTCCCACCGCTCCGTAGCGCCAGTCGGCGCTGCCGAAGTTGGCAGGGTTGATCTTGGGAAGAACGTCCAGCAACGGCATCGCGATGAGCAGCAGCCCGATCGGATACCCTGCCAGTGCCAGGAAACGAGCCTCACCAGTGGACGGGTTGATGTTGTTCTCCGGTTGCAGGCATGGACCTCCATCGCAACTTCCGTACTCGGTCAGCAGAACATTACTAATGGCGGTAAGTCATTTACATTGAACAACTTACAAATCGCGCTGGGTCATCCTGCAGGAGCCTCTTCGTCGCTCCTCCTCCGAGTGCTGCGGACGTCCCACAACATTCGTCACGGCTGTGACACCGGCGCGCCGTTTATCTTACGCTCAGGTCAGGATTTCGCCAGTTCCGGGGGCATGCCGATTGCTCGTGCTGGCGCCAACCGCTTGCCGGAGAAATGACCCGCTGCACTCCGCCGTCCTGCCCCAGCCCGTTTCCGCCACCGAAACCACCGCGGTGACCCGACCGCTGCGGGTGCTGTTCTGCACCGACAACTTCGGAATCGGCGGCACCGAGCTCAACGCGGTGCGGACCGCCGAGGCACTCGTGCGCCAAGGTGTCGAGGTCGAAGTCGCAGCGCTGCAGCCCGACGGGCCCTTGCGGACCCGGTACGATGCGGCGGGCATCCCGGTCCACAGCTTCCCGCTGGACAACCTCTACGGCCCGGGTGCGCTGCGCCAGGGAATCCGGTTGGCGGCGTTGGTCCGACGGGGCAGGTTCGACGTGGTTCACTGTCACGACATCTACAGCAACATCTTCGCAGGGTTCTGGGCTCGCCGGGGCGGGGATTCGGCGATCATCGCGAGCCGGCGGTGGGGCCGTGACTCCACCCAGCGCAGGCTGGACCGGCTTAACCGCATGGCCCAGCGCAGGTCGTCCAGGGTTCTCGCCAACAGCAGCGAAGTGGCGCAGCTGGTCCGGGGTGATGGAGTCCGGGCGCAGCGCGTCACCGTCATCCCCAACTTCCTCGAACCCGAGGCGTTCGACCCGCTGCCCGAATCGGACAAGGCCGCCTGGCGCTCGGCCAGGGGAATTCCTGACGGCGCGGTCCTCCTGGGCATTGTGGCCCGGCTGGCCCCGGTCAAGAACCATGAAAGCCTCTTCCGTGCGGTTGCGAAGATCGGCGCACGATTTCCGGCGCTTCACCTGGCGGTGATCGGCGATGGGGCGAGCCGGGGCGGGCTGGAAGCGCTGGCCCGGGAACTCGAGCTCGACGACCGAATCCATTTTGTCGGCATGGTGCCTCATCGTCCCAACGTGAATCATCACTTCGACCTGGTGGCGCTGTCGTCTCTGAGCGAGGGCTTTCCCAATAGCATCGCCGAGGCGATGGCAGCCGGCCGCGCGGTAGTGGCCACTGCGGTCGGCGGCGTGACTGATGTCGTCCTTGATGGCGTCACCGGCGTGCTGGTGCCTCCGGCGGACGACCAGGCCCTGGCCGACGGGCTGGCCGGCCGACTGGATGATTCTGCGGGCACCGCGCGCATGGGAATGCGAGCCCGCGAGGTGGCATCCGAGCGATTTGCCGAGGACGGTGTCCTGAGCATGCTGCTGGCGCTGTACCAGGAGCTGAAACGATGAAGCGGCCGGAAGGGTGGCGCAGCAATCGGCCGGTGGGAGTTCCGCTGCCGGCGTATCAGGCGGTGCCACAGTACGAGGCCGTAACGCCGGTTGCCGAAGCGCTTCCGCCCGAAAGCGCAGGCGCGACGCGAGCCAGGGCTTCGGCCATCTGGCGCTATCTGGTGGCGGCGCGGTCCCGGCTCACCGCGGTGGAATGGAGCATGTCGTTCATCGGGGTGCTGGGTTTCCTCTTCGCCACCACTACCTACCGGTTGCCGATCGGCACCGCCTCGATGATCATCGGCATCCTCGGCCTCTTCCTTCTGCCAGGAGGCTTCCGGTTCACCACCAGTGCGGGAATCTTCTCGGCCTTTCTGGTGTGGGCAGCTGCAGGCGCAGTGTTCTCGCCCTGGCGAGGTGTCGCCTTCGAGGCCTGGCTGGAAGTGGGCAAGGTGTTCCTGATCTACCTGGTGATGGTCAACGCCCTGCGATCGCGGGCGCAGATCTGGTTCTTCATGGTGTTCTTCCTGGCGCTGTTCGGCAGCCATCCGGTACGCGGTACAATCATCAACTACCTGACCGGCAACACCTATTTCGGCCGGGCCGCGTGGTACCAGGGCATCTTCGGCAACGCCAACGACATGGCGGCGCTGACACTGCTCCAGCTTTCGATGGCGGCGGCGCTCCTGATGACCGAGCGCAAGGGCATCGTCAAGCTGGGCGCTCTCTTTGCGATTGTGGTCATGCCTTTCACCATCCTGGTCACCCAGTCCCGCGCCGTGCTGCTGTCGCTGGGCGTCTTTGTGGTTGTGGCCCTGTGGACTCATCCCCGGCGGGCGCGGATATTCGGCGCGATCGCGGTGATCGGGGTGCTGCTTGTCGCGATCTCGCCGGAAGGCGTCTGGGAGCGGATCAAGGGCCTCCGATACGCCACCAGTACCGAAACTCTTGGATCGGTTGACGAAGAGGGATCTGCAACGCAGCGATGGGCCATCTGGCAGGCGGGGCTCCGGGTCATCAAGGCCCACCCGGTTGCCGGCACCGGGCTGGACACCTACAAGTACGCCAACGGCTCGGTATCGGCTGCGCTGGGCGACCGCGACGCCCACAGCACCTATATCACGCTGGCGGCGGAGAACGGGGTTCCCGGGCTCATACTCTTTCTGGTGCTGGTGGGCGCCACGATCGTGCAGGCGGAGGCGGTGCGTCGACGGGTTCGACGTGTGACTCCCGACGGAGCCATGCAATTGCGCTTCCTCGAGCTGGGCCTCATCTGCTTCCTGCTGGCTGGGATCTTCGGTTCCTACAGCAAGCTCACATTCCTCTACGTGCACCTGGCGCTGATATGGGCGCTGGCGGCGGCCTGCGAGCGCGAAGCGGCCGAGGCCCGTCGCATGGTGCTGATGCCAGGCCGGGGCAGGTCGAGATAATTCTGCGGAACACTCGGGCATTTCGAGAGAAATGAACCGTGCATGAGCTTGCAGTAGCGCGGCAGCATGTTGTTCGGCAACAGCTTGGCGCCGGTGTGGCAGATGGCAAGTAGCTTGCTTCAGCGGGAACCGACCCGGGCCTGTCGCCCGGGCCGCAACAAAGTTTCTCGCTGCCCAGAGCAAACCGGTTGGAAACACCGGGACGCAGAGCCACGGAGCTTCGGCGCACGCGCGCCATGCCAGCCGGGCCGCCAGCGGATACGCCCCCACGCAAACCGGGAGCGCCGTCGGCGGCCCGTTCGCATTCATGGATCTCCAGGAGCGTCCGCAAATGCCGTTCACGCACAAGCTGTCCCGCCGCCTGTCGTTGCTCCGCGATGCCATGCTGTTTGTGGCTGTCGCGAGTGTCTCAGCCTGCACCGACGGCAGCCCGCTTGGCAATGAATTCGGCCCTTCCGCCGGAACTGACTCTCCGGCCAATCCTTCCCAGATCGTGGGCATGCTGGCAACTTCCGACAATCCCACCGTCGAGCCGGAGCAGTCTACCCGGTTGCGAGTGGTGGCGATCCGTGCGGACGGACTGCGCCAGCCGGTCGAGGCCGAGTGGGAAGCGATCGATGGCGGCGAACTCCGCGACACCGTGGTGGACGGCAAGACGTTCACCAACTTCAGGGCCAAGGAACCGGGAGACTACCGGCTGGTGAGCTTCGACCGGGGCAAGAAGTTTCGAGATACGACCCGGGTCACCGTGCCGCAGGGGAATAGCGTGAGTATTGCCAAGCTCTACCTGGTACCTGCTGTGGTTTCGCTGGTGGCGGGCCAGGGACAGCAGTTCTTCGTATATGGGACGACTGCGGCGGGCGACAGCGTGCCGCTGGTGGCGTCGCTCAACAGCGCCGAGGGTGGTGTGGCCAGCGGGCTGCATTACACGGCGGGGACCACGCCCGGCTCGTACCAGGTGATCGCCAGCCGTCACGGTGGCCCGGAGACCGACACGGCGCTGGTGTCGATTCAGGCGGCAGACACGCCGCCGGCATCCGCGCCGACCACGGACGAGCCGGCACCGACCGATCCCATCAGCGACCCAGTACCCACTGATCCGGCACCTTACCAGCCACCGACGACGGAGCCGTCAACTGGCCGTGCACCGGAGTTGCCGCGAGTCTATCTCGACACCCGGTTCGTGGCTCCGACCGGGCGGACCATCGTGGTGCCTGCGGGAGGGAGCCTTCAGGAAGCACTGAATGCCGCCGCCCGGGGCGACGTGGTTGAGCTCGCCGCTGGAGCCACCTACACCGGCAACTTCGTGCTGCCCCAGAAGAGCGGCACCGGGTGGGTCACCATCCGCACTGCGACCGCGTTGCCGCCGGAAGGCACCCGTATCACCCCGCAGGCGGCCGCGTCATTCGCCAAGATCCGTACACCTAATGCCATGCCAGCCATCCGCACCGCGGCGGGCGGGGGCGCGAGCTACTACCGCCTGATGGGGCTGGATGTCGGGTCCACCGCGACGATGACGTACGCCCTGATGCACATCGGCGACTACGACAACACGGCGACGTCTGTCGACATGCTTCCAACGCACATTTACCTCGACCGGATGTACGTGCACGGCGCGGGGACGCAGGGAATTCAGCGCTGCATCGTGCTCAATAGCCGGCACAGCGCTGTGGTGGACAGCTGGTTGGCCGAGTGCAGGATCAAGGGCTTCGATTCTCAGGCCATTGTGGGCTGGAATGGCCCTGGGCCGTTCAAGATTGTCAACAACCGCCTCGAAGGCGCAGGTGAGAACCTGATGTTCGGCGGCGCCGATCCACGCATCCTGAACCTGACGCCTTCGGACATCGAGATTCGGCGAAACCACATTATCAAGCCGCTGGAGTGGAAGGCCAGCGGGGCGTGGACCGTCAAGAACCTCTTTGAGCTGAAGAACGCGATGCGGGTCCTGATCGAGGACAACGTGCTGGAGAACAACTGGACCGATGCGCAGACCGGGTTTGCCGTGGTGCTGAAGACGCAGAACCAGTCTGGCCGGTGCGATTGGTGCATCACGGCAGACATCACGTGGCGTCATAACAAGATTATCAACTCACCTGGCGGCTTCAACATCATGCCAAACCAGGCGGGGCAGACCGGTGAATATGGTCTTCCGATGGAGCGCATCTCCATCACCGAAACGGTCCTGGAGGACGTTGGGTTGAAGACCCAGCCAGGCACCCAGAGGATGTTCCAGCTCCTGGGCAACGTCTCCGACCTGGTCATCGCCCACAACACCGGCTTCGGCGAGAACGTGATCCTGATGTTCGATGGCGCCCCGGGCTCCGAGTTCGTTTTCAAGAACAATCTCCTGACCCGCGGACAGTACGGGATCTTCGGCAGCGGCAAGGGCGAGGGGAAGAGCGCACTGGCATACTATGCGCCGACGGCCACCGTTGCGGGCAATGTCCTGGTGGGTGCTCCGCCGACGCTCTATCCGGCGGGGAACTACTTCCCGACGGGGACGCTGGCTGTGGGGATGACAAACTATGCCGGAGGGGACTACTCCCTGCTTTCGACCAGCCCCTACGCCACCGCCGGCACCGACGGGTCGACCCCGGGTGCTGATGTTGCCGAACTGCGTCAGCGGCTGGAGGGAGTGAAATAGCAGCTGCTCGCCCGTTTGAAACTAGACACCCGGCACCCTCGCCGGGTGTTTAGTTTTTGTACGGTA
>JAICQR010000140.1 GCA_025937755.1 Gemmatimonadales bacterium
CCGAGCACGCGGCGGTCGAAGACATCCGGCGGGTGTTTCTCGAGAGTGGCTACAGCAGGGTGCCGGTCTACCGCGGCAACCTCGACGAAATCGTCGGCATGCTGCACGCCTTCGACTTCTTTCGATATCAGCCGGGCACGGCGCTTCCGGTTCGCCCGGTGACGGCCGCGCCTGCCACCCGCAGCGCCGGCGACCTGCTGCTCGACATGCAGCGGGAGCGACGGCACCTCGCGGTGGTCATCGACGAATTCGGCGGCACCCAGGGCATCGTGACGCTGGAGGATCTCATCGAGGAACTGGTGGGCGAGATTTTTGATGAGCATGATGAGCCCGCGGCGGCACCGGTCGGCACCGCTGCGCCGCTGATGCTGGAAACCGAGGGGGCCGAGCCGCTCGAAGCCGTGGCGGACCGGTTCGGAGTGCGGCTACCCACCGGCCAGTCTACCACCCTGGCCGGGCTGGTCGCCGAGCTTGCCGGCCGTATTCCGCAGGCAGGCGAGCGCTTCCGCCTGGACGGCCTCGAAATCGATGTGCTCTCTGCGTCACCGGCCCGGGTTGAGCGGCTGCTGGTGCGCGCCGCTCCCGTCGCCACCCTCCCGCTCGGGGTCGAGCCATGACCACGCCACCGTTGAATGTGGCCGACGTGGTAGAGCAGGTCCGCGCCGGCGATCTCGCTGCGGTGGTGACCCGCGCGCATGCCTGGGAGCCGGCCGACCTGGCCGATGTCCTGTCGGCGCTGGATGATGAGGAACGGCTGGCGCTGGTGCAGCTGCTTCCGGCGGAGCTCGCCAGCCAGGCGCTGGTCGAGATGCCCGCGTCGGAACATGCGGAGGAGACACTCGCTGCGCTCCCCGCGCATCGCGCCGCCGACATCGTTGACGAACTCGACGACGATGACGCCGCCGACATCCTCGGCGGGATGGACCCGGAGGAAGCCGAACGCATCCTGAGCGCGGTCGAGGACCGCCGGGACGTGGACCGGCTGCTCCGCTACGACGAGGAGACCGCCGGCGGCCGGATGACGATGCACCTGATCAAGGTGCTGACTCATGAGACGGCGGGCGAGGCACTGGACAGCATTCGGCGGCAGGCGGAGGAAGTGGAGGACTTCTACCGCATCTTCGTGGTCGATGCGGCCGGCGTCCTGCGCGGCATCCTGCCCCTGCGCGAGCTGGTCGTGGCCCGGCCGGAGCGCCCGGTCGCCGAGATCATGCTGGAGCCGGATGTAAGCGTACCGCCCGAAATGGACCAGGAGGCGGTAGCGCGGGTGCTCAGCCGCTACAACCTGGCCAGTGTTCCGGTGGTCGATGCCGGAGGCCGTCTGCTTGGACGCATCACCTTCGACGATGTCATCGACGTGGTCGAGGCCGAGTCCACCGAAGACATTCTGCGCTTCGGCGGCACATCGGCCGACGAGAACATCGGTGCCGGCTGGCGCGACGCCGTGCGGAGCCGGTTGCCCTGGCTGGCACTCAATCTCTGTACCGCATTCCTCGCTGCATCGGTCGTGTACGCCAACCGCGACCTGATCGAACGGATGACCACGCTCGCCGCCCTGATGCCGGTCATTGCCGGCATGGGAGGCAATGCCGGCACCCAGGCGCTCGCCGTGACGGTGCGACGGATCGCGCTGGGACTGGTGCCGAAAGGCACCGCCCGCCGCGTGGTCGGCAAGGAAGCCCTGGTGGGGCTCTCCAATGGACTCGTCATCGGAACGCTGGTAGCGCTGGTGTCGCTGCTGCTGGGACAGGGTGTGATGCTGGGGCTGGCGGTCTTCCTGGCGATGACCGGAAACCTGCTGGTGGCGGGCGTGGTTGGCGCCTTCGTGCCGGTGCTGCTCGAGCGCAAGGGCATCGATCCCGCCGTCGCGTCATCGATCTTCGTCACCACCTTCACCGACATCTGCGGCTTCTTCTTCCTGCTCTGGCTGGCTGACAGGCTGCTGCTCTGATGCGCGCCATCCGGGTATTCATGGCGCTGTTCCCGTTCGTCGTGGCATTCTGGCGGGACCGGCGCCGCTGGATCGTGGCGGGTGGGCCCGCGCGCCGTACGCCTGGGGTCCACGAGCGCCGCGCCCAGCGGCTGGTCAGCACGCTCGCCGGGCTCGGCCCCACCTTCATCAAGCTGGCACAGGTCTTCAGCGCCCGGGCCGACATTCTTCCGGAGCCCTACCTCAGCGCCGTCGGCACCCTCACCGATTCGGTGCCGCCCATGGCACCCGGCACCGCCGAGCATGTGATCGAAGATGAGCTGGGCCAGCCGCCAACCGCGCTCTTTGAGCAATGGACGCCCGAGCCGCTAGCGGCGGCGTCCCTGGGCCAGGTGCATCGTGCCCGCCACCAGGGGCGCGAGGTCGTGGTGAAAGTGCTGCGTCCCGGTGTCGATGAGATGGTGCGGCGGGACCTCGAAGCGTCGTTCCGCATCCTGTTCGTGCTCAACGTGCTGTTTCGCAATCACCACGTCCGTGCGCTGAGCGCCATCGTGGGAGAGTTTGCCAAGCACGTGGGTAGCGAGCTCGATTTCCGGGAAGAGGCACAGAACGCACTGACCCTGCGGCGGAACTTCGCCGGAGACTCACGCGTCGTCATTCCCGACGTCGTCATGGAACTGGTGCGGCCCAGGGTGCTGGTGCTGGAATACGTGGAGGGCACCCGGATCGACCGGCTGCAGGAGCGGCTGGACCGGGGCGATCTCCAGCTGTCGTCAGTGATCGAGACCCTGATCGATGCGTACATCAAGATGATGCTGGAGGACGGGTTCTTTCATGCCGACCCCCACTTCGGCAATCTCCTGGTCGATGCCGAGGGCCGCCTGGTGCTGCTCGACTTCGGCATGGTGCTGCGGGTGGACCGCGCCACCCAGAGCCGCTTGGTCACCACCGTCCTCGCGGCCGCGCGCCAGGACGTGGACGGCATCATCAACGGCTTCTACGCCCTCGGCATCCTTGATCCCGACATCGATCGCGGCACGGTGCAGGACGCGGCCCGTCAGGTGCTGGCCGTGTCGCTGCGCGAGGGAAGCTCGCACCGCCAGATCCAGCAGGTGGTCGAGGATGTCCTGCTTACATTCTATGATTGGCCGCTGATGCTGCCGGCCGAGCTGGTGTACTTCGGAAGAGCCGCGGCGCTGGTGGAGGGGATCGGCCTCCGGTATGACCCGGAATTCAACACCATGGTGGTCGCGCGGCCGGTGGTGGCGCGTGCCACCGGCCGGCTGCTCCGGGGGCAGCCGGAGAAGGATCCCCGCGCGCGGCTGGCCGACTGGGGGCTCGAGGCTTCACAACTGGTGCGGACGCTGCGCGACCTGCTGCACCGGGTGGAGCGCGAGGAATTCCGGGTCCGCTGGCATCCGCGTGATACCGCCGAACTCCAGCGCCAGATCGCGCAACAGGTACGCCGCCTGATCCTCGCTGCCGGTGCCCTCACCCTCGGTATCGTCACCGCCGTCGTGTACCTTGCCACCCGGCGGCTCGAGATCCTGGTGATCGGGCTCCTCGCGGCGTCCGGCCTGTTCTCGCTGGTGTTCGTGCTCCCGTCGCACCTCTTCCAGAACCCTCTTCGGATCCGCCGCCGCCGGCGCTAACCATGCTTGTCCCAAAGCTTGTCACCACGCTACGCGGATACACCCGCGCCCAGTTCCTGGCCGACGCCGGCTCCGGCGTGGTCGTCGGCATCGTGGCGCTCCCGCTGGCCATCGCATTCGCGATCGCCAGCGGTGTGGCGCCCGAGCGCGGGATCTTTACCGCGATCGTTGCGGGGTTCGTCATTTCCGCGCTGGGTGGCTCGCGAGTGCAGATCGGTGGCCCGACCGGCGCGTTCGTCGTCATCGTGTACGACATCGTGCAGCAGTACGGAGTGGACGGGCTCGCCGTTGCCACCATCATGGCGGGCCTCATGCTCATCGGCCTGGGACTCGCGCGCCTTGGTGGCGCCATCAAGTACATCCCCCATCCGGTCACCACCGGCTTCACCAGCGGCATTGCACTGATCATCCTGGTGAGCCAGGTAAGCGACGCGTTCGGGCTCGGGCTGACGGACCTGCCGGCGGATTTCATCCCCAAGGTCGGAGTGCTCGTGGCGGGGCTGGGACAGATGCATTGGCCCAGCATCGCCATCACCGCCGCCACCGTTGGGCTGATCGCCTGGTGGCCGCGGGTCAGCCGTCGCATCCCGAGTCCATTTGTGGCGCTCCTGGTGGTGACGGCGGCGGTGCAGCTGTTCAACCTCCCCGTCGAAACCATCGGTCAGCGGTTTGGTGCGGTGCCGTCGTCCTTGCCCAGCCCTTCGCTGCCGTCACTCCCCTTCAGTGAGTGGTCGGGGCTGGTGGCGCCGGCCTTCACCATCGCGCTGCTCGCGGCCATCGAGTCGCTGTTGTCGGCCGTGGTGGCCGACGGCATGATCGGAGCCCGGCATCGCTCCAACATGGAGCTGGTGGCGCAGGGCGTGGCCAACATCGCGTCGCCCCTCTTCGGCGGGATCCCCGCCACCGGGGCCATCGCCCGTACTGCCACCAATGTCCGGAGCGGCGGCCGCACGCCGATCGCCGGGATCATCCATTCGATCACGCTGCTGGTCATCCTGCTGGCCGCCGGGCGCTGGGCCGCGCTGATCCCGATGCCGGCGCTGGCCGGCATCCTCATCGTGGTGGCGTACCATATGAGTGAATGGCGTGGGTTTCGGAACGAATTGCGCGGACCGCGAAGCGATGTGCTGGTACTGCTGGCCACATTCCTCCTCACCGTGCTCGCGGACCTGACCGTCGCGGTGCAGGTAGGCATGGTGCTCGCCGCGTTCCTGTTCATGCGGCGCATGTCCGAGGTCACCGATATCCGGGCTGTGCGCGAAGGCATGGATGATGGTCCCGATGGACTCCTCTTCCAGCAGCGCGAGGGTGGTATCCCCAAGGGCGTGCAGATTTACGCCGTGGATGGACCGTTCTTCTTTGGCGCGGCCGACCGGTTCCGGGAGGCGTTGGAACAGACCACCGAGAA
>JAICQR010000224.1 GCA_025937755.1 Gemmatimonadales bacterium
CACGCGAATACCGGCACCCCGGACGGCTCCGCAACCGTGCCCCGCGGCCCGACCACCACCGCCGCGGCAGCGTGATCCTGCGTGGAGAAAATGTTGCACGACACCCAGCGCACGTCGGCGCCCAGCTCCACCAGGGTCTCGATCAGCACCGCGGTCTGCACGGTCATGTGCAGCGAGCCCATGATCCGCGCGCCCTTGAGCGGCAGCTTGCCCTTGTGCTGGGCGCGAAGCGCCATCAGCCCCGGCATCTCGAATTCTGCCAGACGGATCTCGTTCCGGCCGAACTCGGCCAGCGAGAGATCGCGCACCTTGAAGGCCGGGCGGGACCCGCTCTTCATCTCACGTTCGGTCAGTACCGCCGTTCCCATTTCAGGACTCCTTCAAGTTGTGATCCACGCGGCGCGCAGTGGCCGCAAACAAGGCAGGTCCGCTGGCCTCGGCGTCTGCCGCAAGCTCGCGCACCCGCAAATCGCCCAGCCCGACACGAACCATCCACGCCTCGAGCTGCTCCTCCGAAAACCCCTGCCACACGTGGCCCATCCGCTCCCGGAAGTCTGCCTGCTCGTGGGGCACCATGTCCACCAGCAGCAGTCGGCCACCGGGCTTGAGCACCCGGGCCGCTTCGGCCAGCACCGCGGCCGGATCGACCGCGTGATGCAGCACCAGCAGCAACAGCGCGACGTCGGCCTCAGCGTTCTCGAGCGGCAGTTCTTCCAATGAACCCGCGCGGAGCTCGACGTTCTTTACGCCGGTTAGCCGCTGCGTCGCGGCAGCCAGCATCGCCTTGCTCTCGTCGACGGCGATCACCTTGCGGACGAACAGCGCGATGGTGCTGGCAATTGCGCCAGTGCCGGCGCCGAGATCGGCCACCACCCAGTCGCTGTCGAACAGCGCGGGGAGCGCCGACAATCCGGCGTGGGCGCCGAAGAGCTCGGTACGAAGCGCGTCCCACTTGTCGGCCTCCGCGTCGAAAAACTCGCGCGACCGCTCGCGCCGGGCCTTGAGGATCCGCTCGGCCCGGGCGGTATCGGCGCGGGCGGCGGAGGTGGTGCCGGTCTCTTCACGCACCAGCTGCCACAAGGTGCGGGACGGCGCATCCAGCTGGTCCACCATCCGGTACCGCCGGCTGGTGCCCTCGGCCCGGGCCCGGAGCCAGCCGTCGTCGCCCAGCACCTTGAGGTGGCGGGAGACGGTGGACTGCGGGAGCCGAAGCGCCTGGCACAACTCGCCCACCGACAGTTCGTGCCGGTCGAGCAAGGCGAGAATCCGGGCGCGGATGGGGTCCGCGAGGCCGGGAAGGCGGTCGAGTACGGGCATATATCCTTTCAGCCGGATTAAAGGATATAATACTGGGCCCCTCCTGTCAATCGCTCAGGAGTTCCGATTCATGGCGCTCGCCCCGAGTCTCCCTCCGGCGGCTCGGCCGGCCTGCGCTCCGCTTGCCGGCACGCCGCCTTCAGGAGACATCGGCGCTCGCGTGACAACGTGACATATGGATACAGCCGACGGCCAACGGGGGTGCTGCCGGAGGACTGTCCCGCTTGTCC
>JAICQR010000157.1 GCA_025937755.1 Gemmatimonadales bacterium
ACCGGAATGCCGTGGCGGTGGCCCAGCGGGTGCGCGAATTCGAGGCACTCGGCATCGAGGCCCGGCCCGCCGCCGGAGACCTTACCCACCGGGACGTCGCCGACCTCACCATTGAAACCGCGGTCAAGCACTTCGGCCGTCTCGATGTCGTCGTCAACCTCGCCGGCGGCCTCACCACATACGGACCGGTCGAGAACGTGGCCGACGGCGATTTCGATCGCGAGATCTCCATCAACGTCAAGACCGCGTTCCTCGTGTCCCGCGCGGCCATTCCGGCGCTGGCCGACACCAGCGGCTGCATGGTGAATTTCGCGTCGGTCGCGGTGCTCGACCCGTCCGCCAACCTCGCCGTGTACAGCGCCGCGAAGGCCGCCGTCGCCGGCCTCACCCGTGCGTTGGCGGTGGAGCTCGCGCCGCGTAAGATCCGCGTCAACGCCGTGGCGCCCGCCATGGTACGCACCGCCGAGAATGTCGAGTCCACTGGCGCGGGTGCCGACTATGTCGAACTCAGCGACATCACATCAGCCGTGCTGGCGCTGGCGGCGCCCGGCGCCACGATGACAGGCGAGATCCGGCGCATCACGCCCCGCACCAGCTGACATGGAACTGCACGGACGGGTCGCGCTGGTCACCGGGGCGGGGCAACGCCTCGGCCGCGAATTCGCTGCGGCGCTGGCGGCGAAGGGCATGGTGCTGGCGTTGCACTATCACCGCTCGGACGATGGCGCGGCATCGCTGCGCGAGGAGATCCTCGCTGCCGGCGGCCGCGCCGAGCTGTTTCAGGCCGACCTGACCGATGCCGATGCGGCACGCGCGCTGCCCGAGCAGGTCGTCGCGAAGCTTGCATCGCTCGACGTGCTGGTGAACAGCGCCGCGGTGATGCGCAAGGTGCCGTTCGCAGACACCACGGTGGCGCTGTACGACGAGGTCATGGCGCTCAACCTGCGGTCACTCTACTTCCTGTCGCAGGGAGCGGCCGATGAGCTGAAGCGCCGCAGGGGACGCATCGTCAACATCGCCGACCTGGGCGGGCTGGAGCCGTGGCCCAGCTACAGTGTCCACTCGCTCAGCAAGGCGGGCGTGGTGATGCTGACGAAGGTCCTGGCCCGTGCGCTGGCACCCGACGTCAACGTCAACGCCATCGCCCCGGGCACCGTCATGGTGCCAGACGATTACAGCGACGAAGAAAAGGGCCGTCTCGCGCGCAGTGCACCGCTGCGCCGGCTGGGCACCCCCAATGACGCGGTACAGGCGCTGCTCTATCTGCTGGAACACGGCGACTTCGTCACCGGCGAAGTCCTGGTGGTGGATGGCGGCCGGCTGCTGACATGACCGGGCAGCCGCTCCGCCTTCGCGACATCATGATTGTCGGCGGCGGATGCTACGGCACCTATTACGCCGGCCAGCTGCTCGCAGCGGTCGAGCGGGGCAGGCTGGAGTGCGGCGCGATCCGGGTGGTGGACCGCAATCCGGACTGTCAGGCCAGCCGGCAACTCTCCGCGAGCAGCGCTCTCGAAGTCGTCGCCGCCGAGTGGGACGAGTTTCTCGACTACTGGCTGGACACGGCCGACCCGGCGGACACCATCGTGCCGTCGCCGCTCATGCCGCACCTGATGTCCGACTGGCTCCATCGGCGCGCGCGAACCATGTGGCCGGGCCGCGCGATCGGGCAGGGGTCGGTCACCGAACCGGGCCGTACCCCATTCGACCAGCTCGCCCCCGATGGCACGCGCTATCTCTCCCACGCCGACTGGCTCTGCCCGGTGCATTGCATCGAACCGGCGGTCTGCCCCGTCATCAAGGCGCCCCGCGCCTGGCAGATGGAGGAGACCGTGCACGCTCTTGCATCGCGGCTGAGGCAGCACCAGCCCGTGGCGGGTGTGGCCACGTTCTTCTGCCGCCATCGCATCTTCGGCGTAGGGATGTTCGGCGTGGATGAGGCCCATCGCGCCGAGACAGAGCTGCAGCGCGCCGGCGCATCCGGCGATCCAGCGAGCCTGGTGGTCGCGACAGTGTCCGGCTGTCATGGCGCTGTCAGCCTGCTGGAGCTGGGAGTCACGCCGCCCGCCCGGGAACCCCAGCCCGTTCTATATTAGAACCGCTACGAACCCCTTACGGACGAGGACCGGGTGTCCAGCATCAACACCGACTACGAACTCATCATCATCGGCGGCGGCCCGGCAGGCCTGTGCGCCGCCATGTATGCCGGCCGGGGCCTGCTCAAGGTGGCCCTGCTCGAGCGCGGGACCACTGGCGGCGAGCTGCTGAACACCGAGCTGATCGAGGACTATCCGGGGTTCGTGAGCATCACCGGGCGTGAGCTGGCGAAGAAGATGACCGAGCACGCCGAGGCATTCGGCGCCGAAATTCGCCAGGAGAACGTCGAGTGGGTGGAGAAGCGGGACGACGGCATGTTCGAGGTGCACTGCACCAGCGGCACCGTGTACCACACGCCGACCGTGATCCTCACCGCTGGTGGCACGCCCACTAAGCTTGGGGTCCCGGGCGAGCTCGAGTACGCCGGACGAGGCGTCTCCTACTGCGCGGTGTGCGATGGCGCCTTCTTCAAGGGCGACGTCATTGCGGTCATCGGTGGCGGTGATGCAGCGGTGGAGGAAGCCGACTACCTCACCCGGTTCGCGTCCAGGGTGTACCTGATCCATCGGCGTGACGAACTCAGGGCCTCGAAGATCCTCCAGGAACGGCTGTTCGCCAACCCGAAGATCGAAATCATCTGGAACAGGAAGGTGCTCGAGATGACGGGCGATCCCGGCGGGCTCCAGAAGCTCGAGCTCGAGGACACTGTCACCGGCGAGCGCAGTGACCTTGCCGTCACCGGGGCCTTCGTGTTCATCGGATTTCGGCCCAATAGCGGCCTCATCCGCGGCCACTTCGATCACGATGCCAGCGGCTACATCGTCACCGATGACCGGATGCAAACCAGCATTCCCGGGCTGTTCGCGGCGGGAGACCTCAGGGTCCAGCTGACCCGCCAGGTCACCACTGCCGTGGGAGATGCCACGACCGCGGCGATTGCAGTGGAGAAGTACCTGACCGACCGGAAGACCCAGGGGATCCCGGTCCAGGCGTGAGCATGCTGCCTCCCGGACTCGAGATCGTCACGCTGCCCAATGGCCAGTTCGCGGAGAACTGCTACCTGGTGGCCGACACCCGGACTCGCGAGGCGGTGATCGTGGACCCGGGTGAGGAGCCGGCGATGTTCCTCGCCGAGCTCGATACCCGGGCCTGGACTCTGAGGGCCATCTGGCTCACCCATGCGCACATCGATCACGTGCTCGGCATCCCGGCCGTCCGTGCGCGGCATGATGTGCCCATCCTGCTGCATCCTGAGGATCGTTCCCTCTACGAGAACGCCGATCGCCAGGCCGAATGGTTCGGCATCCGGCTGGACCAGCTGCCCCAACCGGGCCACCCGCTGGCGCATGGCGAGACCGTGGCAGTAGGCGGATTCGAGTTCGAGGTGCGGCACACGCCCGGGCACTCGCCCGGCAGCGTCTCGTTCGTGGGGCAGGGGGTGGCGCTCTCGGGTGATGCGCTCTTTGCCGGCAGCATCGGACGCACCGACCTGCCTGGGGGTGACCTCGCCACCCTGCTGCAGAGCATCCAGCGGCAGTTGTTGACGTTGCCCGATTCGACCGAAGTGCTGAGCGGTCACGGCCCCCGCACCACAGTGGGAGTCGAACGGCTCACCAACCCGTTCTTGACGGCCGACATCGAGGTGGACTGACGCGCGTGGACCCGGCCGCCGCGGCACTCTCGGTGCTCGATATCTCCGAGTACTACGGACCGACCAGCGGCGGTGTGCGCACCTACCTCCACGAGAAATCCCGCTACGTTGGGGCGCATGAAGGGTTGCGGCAGGTGGTGCTGGTCCCCGGTGCCGACGACACCGTCCGCGACGAAGCCGCCGTGCGCTGGTATACCGTGCGTTGCCCGGCCATCCCCTTTCAGCAGCCGTATCGCTTCATGCTCGCCGCCGGGGAGGCGTCCCAGATCATCGAGCGCGAACGGCCCGATGTCATCGAAGCTGGCAGCGCCTACTTCGCACCCTGGCTGGTGCGCTCCAGCGCCGCGCGGCTCGGCATTCCAGTGGTGTGGTTCTACCATGGGCATCTCCCGCGCATCATCGCGCCCCGGCTGGACCGCGATTCC
>JAICQR010000069.1 GCA_025937755.1 Gemmatimonadales bacterium
GGGCACGGTGCCCAGTTGCCAGGTGTGGCCACCATCGGTGGTACGTGCCAAGGTTCCGCGATGCCCGCTGACCCATACCGTGTCGTGCGCCGGTGCGCTGACCGCCTGCAGCAGCGCAGTGGTGCCGCTGACCTGGCGATCGAGCAGCGGCAACGGCGCCGGCGTGCTGGCCGGCGGTGCACATGAGATGAGGCCGGCCAGAGCGGCCGGTGCCCACCTAATGGCTCGCATACACCTCGGTGGAGCCGTCCGCCTTGAAGGCCATGACGTCGTACTTGTCGGCCGGCTGCCCCGGCACGTCCATCCCCGGCGAGCCGACCGGCATGCCCGGGACGGCCAGCCCGGCGATGGCGGGCCGCTCCTTGAGCAGTCGCGCGATATCGGAAGCCGGCACATGGCCCTCGAGGGCATAGCCATCCACAATCGCGGTGTGACACGAGCGCGCGTCGGCCGGAACCCCGGCGTCATCCTTCAGCGGATTGACGTTGGCGACATCATGCACGTCCACCTTGTATCCCGCCGCCTTCACGTGCTCCACCCATCCCTTGCAGCAGCCACAGCTGGGAGACTTGTACACCGTAATGACCGGCGCAGCCGAGTCGGCGACGACGGGCGCCTGCGCCGGCAGGCTGGCGATTTCAGCACGGGCTTCGGCGGCGGGTGTGGGCGGCGACGCGTCGGCACCGCACGCGGTAACCAGCACGAGCGCAGCAACAGCGGCGAAATAGCGCATTGGTCTCAATCGATTGGGGTTAACTACACTGCCCAAGACTCCCACACTCCCACACTCCCACACTCGACTTCCCACTTCCCACTTCCCACTTCCCACTCGCCACTCAGACATGGCAACTCGCCAGCCCGCGCTTCTCGAGATAGCGCTGGTGATAATCTTCCGCCGGCCAGAACGGCTGGGCTGGCTCGATGCGGGTGACGATCGGCTTCCTGTAGCGGCCGCTGGCCTGCCACCGGTCACGCACGGCTTCCGCGACGCGCTGCTGCGCATCCCCATGGGTGAAGATCACCGAGCGGTACTGATCGCCGACATCCGGACCCTGGCGGTTGAGCTGCGTCGGATCGTGGCTGGTGAAGAATACGTCGAGCAGCTGCTCGTAGCTGACCCGCTCCGGATCGAACGTGACGTCCACCACTTCGGCATGTCCGGTACCATGACGGCAGACTTCCTCATAGGTGGGTCGCTCGGTGGTGCCGCCGCTGTAGCCGGCGATGGCATCCGCCACACCCGGCACATTGCGGAAGGTGACCTCGACTCCCCAGAAACACCCCGCTCCAAACGTTGCGCGCTCATGCGCCATTGAGATACCGCTCCTTCAGGACCCGGATGTGATGCGCCTCGTGACCCGCAATGATCCACGCCAGCGCGCGAACACTGAAGGGATTGCCGCTCGCCGTGCCGCGCCGGAGCCACTGCTCGTCGTCCACGCCCGCGAAGAATCGCAGGTTGGCCTGGCGGGCAGACGCCAGCTCGCCGGCGATGTCGTGGATGCGCCGGTGGTCGGCGTGTGATTCCGGCGTCCACGCGTTCTCGTCGAAGCCGGGCAGCGGGCCCGCATCCGCTCGCGAGAAGGTGAGTGCCCGGTAGCCGAACACCCGCTCGGCGTCCGCCAGGTGAAGTGCGACTTCCTTGACGCTCCACTTGCCCTCGGCATAGCGGTGCAGCGCCTTTTCGTCGCTCAAACCTGAAAGGAGGCGATGAGTTTCGTCTCCCCGCTGTGCCAGGGTCGCGAGGATGTCGCCGTCCGGCGCTTCTTCGATATAACCTGCGTAGTACTCGTTGAACTCACCGGCTGCTGGACGGGTCGTGTACCTGGACATTGGTGACCACGATCGAAGTGGTGATGGCCTGTCCCACATGGCGGGCGGTGTGCTCCGCACCATGGGAAAGTAATCCCAGCGCCGTGGAGGGGAGCCGGGCCCTGCCCACCTCCCGCGCGTCGCCCAGGCTGGCCGGATTGGTCCCTGCGAGTTGGGCAAGTGCCGCGGCGACGGCGTGGGAGAACAACGTGCCCAGCTCGCCGGAAGTTCCACCCGGTTCCTTCTCGCTGCGGAGTGCCGAGCGCTGGGCATCGGTGAGCCCTTCTCCACGGGCGTAGGTGAACAGCCGGTCGAGCGCCTGGGCCGCATGGCGGATGTGGAAACCGACAGCGGCCGCGCCGCCGGGGCGTTCCCACAGAGCATCGTCGTTGATGGAGCTGAGGACCCGCTCCGCATCTTCACCGGCCTGGAGCAGTGCGTGCGCCAGGGGCTGCAACGGCGCCGGCACATTGGGCACGGGGCCGCGCAGCCACACTTCAGGTACAGTCATCTTGGCTTCCATTGAAAAAGTTTGAGCTTGAGGCGGCCGCGGGCATCGAACTCGACTCCCTCGTCTTCCAGCAGCATCTGCTGGGTCAGCCGCTCCCCATTGGCCCGCGGGCTCACCTCACCACGGGCGTTGATCACGCGATGCCAGGGCACCCGGGTGTGCGCCGGCAGCGCGTGCAGGGCATAACCCACCTGTCGCGCGTGTCCAGCCATGCCGGCCAGTTCCGCCACCTGTCCGTACGTGGCCACCCGCGCTTTCGGGATCCTTCGGACCACGTTGTAAATGCGCTGGTATCCGTTCATTCGCTCCGAGCCGTCGAGCCGTCGAGCCGCCGAGCCGTCCAGTGACCCCCATCACGCCATTATGACGGTTCCTCGTGCAACATTTGACGCGGGGCCGTCTGGCTCGTATATCCAACAAGCCGGGTGATTGTTTCCCCCAACAAGGAAGACTCATGGCAGACATCAGGAAACCAATGCCGGACTTCTCGGACGTCCAGAGCGGATCAAGTTCGACCGCGCGTGAGACGCCGAAGTCTGCAGTGCAGGAGCAGACCTACACGGTGAAGAAGGGCGACAGCCTGTCCAAGATCGCCAAGTCCCTCTATGGGGATGCCTCCAGGTGGCGGCGAATCTTCGAGGCCAATCGCGACATCATCAAGGATCCGGATCTTATCTATCCGGACCAGGTGCTCAAGATCCCCAACGAGAACGCGTAAAGCGCGAGGAGACGCACACGATGATTCGCCTGCAACGCATGCTTGGCGCGGCCGCCCTGATCGCTCTGGTTGGCGCTACTGCCTGCAAGAAAGAAGCACCCCCGACCATCGGTGGAGCGGACACCACCATGGCCATGCCGTCCACCAATCTCAGTGTGACCGGTATCGAGCTGGGCAAAGCAGTCGGTGTCGACAAGCGGGTCAGCATGCCGATGACCACCTTCGGCACGCGCGACACCATTTACGCCTCGGTCGCGACCTCCGGCGCACCCGCCACCGCGACCCTGTCGGCGGTGTGGAGCTTCACCCAGGACGGCCAGACGGCGGTAGTCGACTCGTCGTCCCAGACCATCAGCCCAACCGGCGATGCGGTGACTGAGTTCCATGTCTCCCGGGCCAACGCCTGGCCGACCGGTACCTACAAAGTCGAAGTCTTCGCGAACGGCGCATCGGCCGGGTCGCGCGACTTCGAAGTGCGCTAACCCCCCAAGGAGGCCGGAGTGGGCGTTGCCAAGATCATCGAGGTGTCATCCACCTCCCCGAAGAGCTTCGAAGATGCCATCACGTCAGGCGTGACCCGCGCCAGCAAGACCGTGAAGGAGGTCAAGGGCTGCTGGGTCAAGTCCATGAAGTGCGATGTCGAGAGCGGGAAAATCACCCTGTATCGTGTGGTACTCAAGCTGACATTCGTGCTGAACGACTGACCTCCCATACAATAGCAACGAAAGCGGGCGGCGAGATGTTCCTCGCCGCCCGCTTCTGCGTTCAGGCTCCGGTCAGGCCGCGGGCCGCTTCCCCTTGATCATGCGGTAGATGAACAGCAGCAGCATGGCGCCCAGCACCGACATGATCCAGCCAGCCGCTTCCCCTTCGCCGTACATGCCGAGCGCCCCGCCGATGAGCTTGGCGAGGAATGCGCCGGCAATACCGATGATGATGGTAATGATGATGCCACCCGGATCATCGCCGGGCATCAGGAACTTGGCCAACGCACCGACGACGAGACCAATCAGGAGCGTCATCAACAGATCCATATCGCCTCCAGAAGAGGGGTTTCGAAGCTGCCATTCATGATGCAGCCCGGCAGCCATTTCGTAAAGACCTCGTCGCCTGGGTGTCCCCTTTCAGGGACACTCCCGGCCTGGCCTCAAAATTCGGCGAGCTGGAGGAAGTGGGCGCCATGCATCGGGGTTAAACTACTGGCATACCATCAAGGAGTTCCCATGTGTTCCCGTGGCTTGGCGCGTACAGCGCTTGCGCGTGTCGCGCTCGCGCAGGCTGTGCTGTTGCTGTGGACCGTCGCGCCGGTGATGGCCCAGATGCCCATGGGCGAAGACAAGCTCGAACCAGTCATTCTGGTGGGCACATCGGCAGAACTGATGACCGATCTGGATGAGGCGAGCGACCTCGAGGCGGCTGCGTCCTCTGCCCTGGAGCGGGCCAGGACCGACAAGAGCCGGGCTGAAGCCCGCATCGACATCCGGAAATCCCAACTGGAAACCGCCAAGCGCGGCCTTGACCTCGCCAGGAAGGAAAAGCGCGAGGGCGATCGGCTGGAACTCGAGCGCCAGCGGGGCATGCTGGAGGTTCGGCTCCGAATGCAGGAGCGCGAGAAGGAAGTGGCGGAGGCTGCGATCAGGCTGGCCGAGGCGCGCCGCGACGAAGCGCGCGCGAATCGGAAGGTGGCGGAGGCCAGTCAGCGATTGCTGGATGAGAAGGAGAAGTGGCGCACCCAGGTGCTCGAGGACACCACCCGCGCCGGGCGCGAGTCCGAATCGGTGGTTCGGCAGACTCGACGGGTGCTCGACGCCCGGAAGGATGCGGCCGACAAGCAGAAGTTCGTGGCGGAACGGCGCAAGGACTTGATCGAGCGCCAGATCCAGCTGATGGACGCCCAGCAGGCAGTGCGCTCGCTGGAGCGCTGACGACTACTCGATAATGCCCAGCGGCTTCCGGGACTTCCAGCCGCCGCGGGTGAAGTCGGGCACGTCCTGCGGTCGGCCATTGGCTGCGACCGACCGCTCACTCAGCGGCCCCACCACGCTCCACGCCGCGGCATCATAGACGTCCTGGTCGGTCGGCTCGCCGGCGCGGAGACAGCTGATGAGCCGATAATCCTCCAGGAAGTCCATTCCGCCATGGCCACGAGACGCTTGCCGCACCTGTTCTGATTTCCAGAACGGGTGCTCGTGGGTTTGGAACCACTTCGCGGCGTCATCCCAGGTGTGCGCCTTGCTGATTCCCTCGATGTGCACCCGGCTGGGCCATCCCTGCACCAGACCCTTTGTCCCCTGCAGCATCAGGTCCCGACTGTAGGGACGTGGGCTATGTACGTTGTGGGTGAGGTAGATCGACTCACCATTGACGGTGCGAATGAGTGAGACGTTCACGTCGCCCAGCACGAAGCGCTCGGCTCGGCGCGGATCATCGGCCGGAAAGTGCTCCTGAGCGAACAGCTCCATGCCGCGGGATTTGCTGCTCATCGACATCAGGAAGTCGAACTGATTGCCGCGATTGATGCCGAGGCACTGGGCAATCGGGCCGAGGCCGTGGGTGGGATAGAGATTGCCGTTGCGTTCCATGGCGTGGAACCGGCGCCAAAGTCCTTCGCCTTCCGTCGAGAACTCCAGTTCTCTCAGATCATGCAGGTAGCCGCACTCGGCGTGGAGCAGCTCGCCCAGCATGCCGAGGCGGGTGAGGTGGAGCATCAGCATTTCGAGACGGTCGTAACAGCAGTTCTCCATCATGATGCAGTGCTTCTGATGTCGTTCGGCGGTCTCCACCAGCTTCCAGCAATCGTCAACGGTATAGGCGGCTGGCACTTCGGTGATGGCGTGCTTGCCGTTCTCCATGGCATAGACGCAGGCCGGCACGTGCCACTCCCACGGCGTCGCGCTGTAGACCAGGTCGAGTTCCTCGGTGTCGATCATCCGCTGGAAATCGAGCTCGCCGCGGGAATAGCCGGTGGGTCGTGGCTGGCCCGCCTTGGCCACCTTGTCCTGGGCGGCGGTGACCTTCTCGGGGACGATGTCGCAGATGGCGCGGATCTCGACGCCTTCGATGGCGAGCAAATTCTCGAGGTGCACCGTGCCCATGCCGCCGACACCCACCATGCCGATGCGAACCACCGGCATGGGCGGGGTGCGGAAGCCGGCAGCGTATCCCGCGTCAGCGAGCGGGGGCATCGCCGTGCGTCCGCCTCCGGGGTTTGCGCAGGCGCCAAGGCCGGCCCCCACGGCGGCGAGCCCGGCGGTGTATTCGAGAAACGTGCGGCGATCAGTGGTCACTCATCGTCCTGGGCGTCTGGATTGGCGGCGATTGCCTCGCCGCAGAGCCGGCACGGAATCTCGGTCCCGATCTTCTCGGCGCGGCCCGCCTCGGTGGTGACCCATTCGCGGACCTGCCAGGGCGGGTCATGCCGCATGTGCTGGGTGTGGCCGCAGTCAAGCTCGGCGACCCAGTCGCCATCGGCGTCGAGGTGGAAGCCGGTGATGCTGCGGTTGGGGAGTTCGGGGATCATGACTCAAGATACTGCGATTACGTCATTGCGAGGCGGTGCGGGTGGTCTCTTACGCCATTGCGAGCCGCCATGGACTGGCCCCTTACCGAACTGTCACTGGCGGCCCTTTACGTCATTGCGAGCGCCACTGGCGGCCTACCGACGAACGCCGAGTGCTTGTTGTTTGACCACGAAGACACGAAGGGCACGAAGGGGCGCGAAGGGAACCACGGAGACACGGAGGCACGGAGACGAGCTGCGTTGGCGTTTATTTGGTTATGTAATGGTTACTTCGAGTGTCATGTTAGTGAGCGTGGCAAACAGCGAGGTTGTGATGGGCGCGAAGCGCAAAGCGCGCTGCCTGATGAAGTACGGTGAGCAGGTGTCGAGCGAATTCATGCGTACCTATGGAATCTCGTGGGCCGACGCTTCGGGTGATTCGGAGCCACTGGAGGCGGCAATGCGGACGGTCCAGTCGCCAGCGGAGTTCGTACAGTGGTGGGGGGAGAAATACGGGCTGGTGCCGGTGGCGGAGCTCACTTCGGGATCGTTTGGTCGGAATCTGGTATGAGGGTCCCCGGCACTTTAATTGCAGAGACGAACATCAGCCGACTATGCGACGGATGCTGAAAATTGCCAAGGCTCGAGGAGACAAGTTTGGTCGATCGCTCCGGCCAGTTGAAATAGCTTGGCGTCACGCTTGAAGTCGAACAGGCGATAGAGGTGATATTGGTCCACGTGGTCGCGGGACACAGTTACTTCATTACGACTGACAAAGAACGGGGTCTCCGAACCGAACTGCGTCGTCTTGACTTCGATAAGTCGCTCCTTGCCTGTCGGCTCAAAAGACAACACGTCGTAACCCAAACCATCGCCCTTGGTCTTGGCGACATGCTCGATTCGGTCGGCAAGATCCTTGCGCTTGGCCTGCCAGAGGCGCTCGTGCTCGTACTTCAGCACAAGGAGTTCCCCGGCCTCTCCAAGCACTCGATTGCGAGCCTCGCATTCGAGCCAGTTGACCGTGGAGCCAACTGAGCGTCCCGCACGAAGAAAAGTTCGCTCCCGGCTGCTTTCCTCGCGCTTCGGGGGAGGCACGAGCATGGCCAGCAGGTCACCGACAGATGGTTCAGGGAGCATTGTTCGCTCCACGATAGCTCGTGTAGCGCTCAGCAACCCACTGGCAACGTTTACGTGCGCCAATACGACATCGAACAGCATGTCCTGATAATTGCGACGCGGCTTGTATCCGGTGATGTACGGGTAGCCCAGTTCAATGAGTACGGCGCTTATGTTCTGGTGCTTGAGTTCGACCGAGCCTTTGGATCGTTGGGAGAGGACCTTTCGCAGCTGTCGGTTGTGTTCTGCCTTATTGAACGACTGGCCGACAAGTTCGAGCTCCAGCATTGTGAGATAGTCTGCAACGACTGCCTCATTCTCTGCGCGAGTCCAGTTCTCAGCCATTGATTATGACCTGGCCGTCGGCGACAGTTAAGGTGTGTGGGCGCACGCCCCTCACCGCTGCTCCGCCCCGTCCATCCGCGTCGCTGCCGGCGCCCCCCGCACGAAGCCGATGTAGTCCGTCGGCGCCGGGACTGCCCCGCCCTGCCGCACCAGCGTAGCCACCTGGCCCCGGTGATACGACCCGTGCAGGGCCACGTGCAGCAGAATGTCGCCCACCGTGTTGGTGAACGGATTGCCGGCGCTGTTCACGTACGGCACTTCCCGCGCCAGCCCACCATCGTCCAGCCCCCGCAGCAGCCGGTCGTACGCTTCCCGCACCTTCCCCGCATGGATGCCGCACTGGTAGAGCGACAACTCGGGCCAGACCTTGACCTCGGCCTTCCTCCCCTCGATCCGCGCCAGCCACACCAACTCGGCGCCCACGATGTGGGCAAAGATCTCCCTCGGCGTCGCCGGGTCGCCCGCTTCGCGCAACGATTGCAGCGCATGGGCATCGGCCCACGCGAGATGTGCAAACAGTTTACGGAGGTGTTCCAGCATGGCTGCTCCGACGTTTCGGGTCATGCCGCTTCGCTGCGCTCAGCGTGACGCTCCTACGATAGTTCCTGCACTCCACTTCCCACTTCCCACTCCCCACTGCCCACTGGCCTGTCATACCCCAGCTCCTCACCCAGCCGCCCATGCTCCAGCCCCGCCAGCCAGTCGTACATCGCATGCGCGGCGATGGCTGGATAGAGCGTGCCGTCCAGCGCTACCAGTCCCTGCAGCAGCAGCGCGATCACCGTCACCGCCGCCGCGGCTTTCCACCCCTGCACCGCATGGCTCAGCCCGAACGCCAGCGCTGACAGCCCCGCGGCAACCCAGGCACTCCCCGTCACAATTGTCAGCAGCGCGAAGAGTACGCCCCGGTACGTGACTTCCTCGCTCACGCCCGCTGCCACCGAGAGCCCGGCCCACAGCCGACGTTCGCGCTGCGTGGTAGGCATGAAGAAGCGGGCCTTGAAGTCCCGCCGCTCGACACTCCGGCGCCAGATGGGACGCATGGACACAAGGCCCACCACCACCAGGATCGTCGCCAGCACCAGGGGCACCGCGCGCAGCCGCCAGGCTGGCCACAGGGTAATGTCCTCGACCCACGCCACTGCCAGCGACGCCACCAGGAACAGCAACAGCTGCGATATGACCCGCACGAAGTGGGTGCTGCGCGGCAGCGCCGAATATTCATGCAGCAGGCCCTTCGATCGCCAGGCCAGCCATGGCACCATCAGGCCGAAAAAACCGATATGCAGCCAGCCGGCGATCGAGATCGAGGGCATCAGGCGGGATGGACCTCGACGTTCTCGCCCAGTTCCTCCCTGGCCGCGGCCTCCGCGCTCTCCAGGGTCGGGAAGACCCGCTCTTCACCCTCGAACACCCAGAAGGGATCGGTCAGACCGCCAATGCCGGTGACCGCCGTGTCGTCCCAATGCTCCATGTCGAGCTGGAAACACCCATCGGGGCGCGCCATGATCACTCCCCGTCGCTGGCCGTCGCTGGATGTGAGCGTTCGCCTGAACAAGGCCATGCTTCCCCCTTACCGGGCACCGATTCGCGCCCTATGTTCACAGGTACGTTCCCTGACCCTGGAGGCAAGTGTGGCTCTGCTGACCTGGATCATCGTCGGACTCGTGGCTGGTGTACTGGCAACCTTTGTCATGGGTGGTGTTGGATACGGAATTCTGGGGGACATCATCGTGGGCATGGTCGGCGCCGTTCTTGGCGGCTGGCTGTTCAGTGCCCTCGGCGTAGCCTCCCCTGGTGGCGGCATGATCGGCGCCATCATTGTTGCATTCGTCGGCGCCCTGGTCCTGCTTGCAATTGTGAAGGCTGTGAGGCGAACGCCGAGAGTCTAGTCATATGATAGCCCAAATCCCCCGATGCGCCATCCAGCGCACCGGGGGATTATGGCTTCGCCGAGCCGTCCAGCCGTCCAGCCGTCCAGCCGTCTAGTCGCTCAGTCGTCCGAAAACAGCACCCTGCCGTTGATCTCCCGGTTGGGCGAC
>JAICQR010000041.1 GCA_025937755.1 Gemmatimonadales bacterium
GCCGGCAGTCTCGGCCACGTCGAGGACCAGCGCTGTCAGATCGGTGGCCTCGAGCGTCAGCGGCGCCCGGCCTTCGTCGGCGCGGGCGAGGGTCAGGAGATCCTCAACCAGTTCGTTCATCTGGTTGAGTTCCTCAAGGGTCTCATCCAGGGTGGCGATGATCTCGGTGGGCGTGCCCGGATGGGTGAGCGCGCGTTCCACGCCCGCGCGCAGCACCATCAATGGGGTTTTCAATTCGTGGCTGGCGTCGGCGGTGAAGCGATGCAACCCGTCGAAGCTCTGCTCCAGGCGCGCCAGCATTCCGTTGACGGTGAGGGCCAGGCGCGCGATCTCGTCGTTGCTGAGCGGCACGGCCAGCCGGCGATGCAGGCTTCGCCCGTCCTTGATGGCATCAACTTCATCCATGAGGCCCCGCACCGGCTTGAGGGCGTTGCCTGAAAGCCAGTAGGCCAGCAGCACCGCCAGCAGAATCACCAGGGGCGACACCGCGAGCATGGCGCGCGCGAGCACCCGCGGATCGAATGAACCCACCATCGGCGCGGCCACCAGCAGGGCGCCGATCTCGTCGCCCGCCGTCCGCACCGGCGTGACCGCGTAGCGCACCGCCCCACCCTGGACCTGGAAGTCGAGCGTGGTTGGCGGCACGGGATCCTGGGTGGCGGGCACCTGCTGCGAGAGACGCTGCAGCGCGGTGAAGCCAAGTTCACGTATGGGCTCGGAGGCAAACAGCACCGCTCCGGTGCGATCCACCAGCACGACGTAGTCGCGGAAGGACTCGAAGTAGGAACTGGTGGCGGGATTGAGGCTGCGGGAATAGTCAAACGGGCCCCGCAGCGAGTCGGGGGCGATGAGGGTATCTCGCCGATCCTGGCGGACCAGCGTGCCGTACACCCGGTAGGATTCCTCGAGCCAGCGGAGGGCGAGCCGGGTCTCGAGGGCGACGCGGTCGTCGATCTCGAGGAGGCTGGGGCGCCGCAGCTCGAAGTAGAGCGACACCGCGAACGCCAGCAGGGAAAGCAGCAGCGCGCCGAAGAACCACGCGGTCATGCGTCCGCGCAGGGTTCGCATGATCAGGGCGCCTTGACCACGTAGCCGACGCCCCGCACGGTGTGCACCAGTTTGCCGTCGTGTCCCGAGTCCACCTTCTTGCGGATTCGGTTGATGACCACGTCCACGATGTTGGTGCCCGGGTCGAAGTGATAATCCCAGGCGTACTCGGTGATGAGGGTGCGGGACATCACCCGAGGCGAATGGCGCATCAGGTATTCCAGCACCGAGTACTCCTTGGGCGTGAGATCGATCAGCTGTCCGCCCCGGCGCACTTCGCGTGTTGCCGTATCAAGCTCGAGGTCGGCGACGGTGACCACCGCCGAGCGGAGCTGCTGGGGCCGGCGGCCAAGCGCCTCCACCCGGGCGAGCAGTTCCTCGAAGGCAAAGGGCTTGGTGACGTAGTCATCGGCGCCCGCACGCAGCACCGTCACCTTGAAGTCGAGCGCATCCTGCGCGGTCAGCACCAGCACCGGCACGGTGTTGCCCCGGTCGCGAAGCGTGCGCAGCACCTCCAGGCCCGACATCCCGGGCAGCCGCAGGTCGAGTACCAGCAGATCGTACAGCCCGCCGGAGGCCAGCCGCAGCGCCTCCATGCCGTCATTGACCAGGTCGGCGTGGTAGCCGTGCTCTTCCAGTCCGCGCTTCACGTAATCGCCGACGGTGCGGTCGTCCTCGATCACCAGGATCTTCATGTACCGCCCCCCTCCGCCGGCAGGATGATGCGAAACAGCGAACCCTGACCCGCTTCGCTCTCGAGCTCGATGCGGCCGCCATGGGCGTCGATCAGGCCCCACGCGATCGAAAGTCCCAATCCGGTGCCCTTCCCCGGCTCCTTGGTGGTGAAGAACGGATCGAACAGCCGGCCATGCACAGGCTGGGCGACGCCCGACCCGGTGTCGCTCACGTCCACCCGCACTTCGTTCGGCCGGGGTCCGGGACCAGTCGCAAGGCCGAGCCGCCCGCCTGGCTCCATGGCATCGAGCGCGTTGATGACGATGGCCAGCAGCGCCTGCACGATCTGCTCGGCGTTGACCTGCACCATGACCGGCGCGGGTGCCAGGTTGCGCTCGACGACTATCCGCCGGAATCGCTTGTGGTGGCGGGCCAGGTCGAGGGTATTCTCGACGATGGCGTTCAGGTCCGCCCGGTCGCGGCGGCGCGAGCCAGCCCGGCTGAAATCGAGCAGCCCGTTGACGATCCGGCTGCAGCGCTCGACCTCGCGCTCGATCAGCCGCACGAAATCGAGCGCACCCGAGACATCGGGTACCGGCTGTTCCAGCCGGTGGGTCGCGGCATCGGCCGCCCCGCTCATCGTGGCCAGCGGGTTGTTGATCTCGTGCATGACGCCAGCAGCAAGCTGCCCCAGTGAGGCCAACTTCTCACTTTGGAGGATTCCGGCCTGCACCCTGCGCCAGGCGGTGATGTCTTCGCCGATGGTAACGACGTGGCTCACCCGGTCGCCGTCGAGGAGCATGGGCAGGCGCGACTGCCGGTACACTCGCCCGCCCTCGGGCGTCTCCACTTCCAGCTCCGTGACGCTGGGGGCGCCGCCGTCGAAGATGTGGTCGAGCGCCAGCCGCAAGTCCGCAGCAGGCTGGCGGCTGAGCACGTCGAATGCGACACGTCCCACGGCGTCTTCGCGGCGAACGCCCTGGGTACCGAGCTCACGGCTCCGGTTCCAGATCCGGATCCGGTAGTCGCGATCCACCACGTAGAGCCCCACCGGAAGCGAGTCGATGATGAGACTGGCGAAGCGCCACGCCTCCTCCACCTCACGCGATCGCTGGGCAACTTCCTGGGCCCACGCCTCGGCGACTTCGGCCGCACCGAAGTGAATGGCGAGCTGGTTGGCCACCGCACCAAGCAGCTGCGAGTGTATCTCTCCGGTGTCCGGAAGTTCCATCGCGCCAAGGGTACGGCCGAATCGCCGCACCGGAAACACGACGCGCGCGGGATCGAGAGGCAGCAGCGGGTAGTCGGCCACCACCTCGGGATCGGCGTTCCCTTCGCCGGAGAATCCGGTAAGCGCACCCAGCGCACGATCCCGGCACCAGACGGTGACGGCGCCGCCTACGGCACGCTGCAACAGTCCCGCGGCGGCCGCGGCGGCGCGGCGCGGCTCCGATGTCTCGGCGAGCATGCGCGCGAGTTCGGTCAGGACCTCCGCTTCCATGGACTGGACGATTCAGTCCGCGCCACGGCGCGGCGCCGAGGCCACGCCGACGATGCGCCAGCCATCGCGCGACCGGGCGAGGAGCACGTGATCCACCCGGGCGCCGGCGGCGCCGCGGAGGACGGTCCACACGGCGGCGATGTCGCCGTCCTGGCGCACATCGAAGCGAAGCGTTTCAACATTGGGGAGCCCGGCCGGAAGCGCGGCACGCCGAGCCGCGAGCGAGTCCACCCACGCATCGGCACCGCGGATGCTGCGCCAGACGCCAGACTCGGCGGTGATCACCTGGAGCGAGTCCCAGAGCAGACCGCGCACCGGTTCCAGGGCGCGGGCGTCCACACCCCGATAATAGCTCGCCACCACGCTGCGAATCTCGGCCTCGTCCGCGCGGCTGCCTGCCGGCGTGCGGTCTTCGATCACGCAGCCGGCAACCAGCATGATCGATGCGAACGCCAGGAAGCGGAGCATCAGGTTCCTCCGGAGGTTTCGCGAAATCTAGCGATCACCCATCATGATGAAAAACCAGCTTATGCTCATGGCGGGCTTCAAAATGCGCGCGCGTGGCCGCCATCAGCACGTCGTCCAGATCGACGTGCGTTGCCACCGCCTCCGGAAGCCCGACGGCAACGCCCAGCGGGCCACCGGAACGGACCCGCAGCGCGACCACCGTGGCCGATGGTCGCCGGCGGACCTCGACGTCCACCAGCGCAGACCCTGCACGGAACCGATCCAGCGCCATCGTGGGCCAGGCGTCGGGAAGCCTGGGCTCCAGCACCAGCATGGCGTTCGTCGCGTCAGGCTGCAGGCCAAACAATCCGTATTCCCCGTCGGCGAGCACGCCACCTGCGCGCGCCGGGTCGGGCCCCAGCAACTCGATGCTCCTCATCTGCAACAGCGCCGCCGCTTCGCGCAGCCGCCCGAGCGCTCCTGGAGCCGCCGCGACGAACGGAACTTCCGACGGCACGCCGTCCCAGGCAGCTGCTTCACCCCAGCGCAGAGCGGCCCACCCGAACGCGCGGTCGATATCCGGCTCGGGAGTGCGCACCCTGGTCCCAAGCGCCGCAAGATGAGCAGCGTACTGTGCCCGTTGGGTCGCAAAGCCGGAAATTCCCCGGCGGGCAAGGCGATCGAGAGTGCGGTGCTGGTCGGCGTCGTCAACTGCGGCCAGCGCCACCAGCCGCGCGGTCCCCGTATGGCAAAACTGAAACTGCACCGCGCCATCCCCCAGCTCCGGGGCAAGTACTCCGCCCTGGGCGACAAAGCGATTGCGACTGCCATCCTCGAGAAATACCGCGCAGTCATTGTCACCGATGCGCTCGATGGTGGCGCCGGCACCAACCGGGCTGCGCCACGCCAGTGTCGCAGGCCGTGCACCATCGCATTCCCAGACCAGCACCGGCAACTCGAGCGCGGTCCAGGTGCGCTGCGTGCCGCCGTCTGTCCAACTGCGAGTCAGAAGCCCCGGGTCGACACGGACGTAGTCGGCAGGCGGCGCCGTACTGGCGCAACTTTCCATCACCACTGCGTCCCCACTGTCGGCACGCTGCAGTCCGCCGTACTCCGTGCCGGCCGCCCGCATTCTGCGACCGCGAAGCACGAACGGCCCGTCCCGCGCGGGTCCCTCCACCGCCATCGGGGTGGGACCCAGCGCATCGGACGAGCCGGTGATGTCGATCATTCCTCCGAGTCCGGCAGATTGCCGTATGTCGATCTCAGGCCACGGCCCGGATCTGTTCCAGCAGCTCGGAGTTTTCCCGGCGATTTCTGGAGCTCGGTTCCATGAAGGACCAGCACACGATGCCCTCGCGGTCGATGAGCACGTACGCGGACGGCAGCGTTAAATCCGGGGCTGGCTCTCCGGCCAGGGGGAAGGTGCCAGCCGGGCTCATCCCTGGTGCCGCTTCGCCACCTCGTCCCAGTTCACCACGTTCCACCAGGCGGCGATGTAGTCGGGGCGCTTGTTCTGGTACTTGAGATAGTAGGCGTGCTCCCAGACATCGCAGCCGAGCAGCGGGGTCTTGCCCTCCATGAGCGGAGAGTCCTGGTTGGGCGTGCTTTCGATGGCCAGATTGCCCTTGCTGCTGACCAGCCAGGCCCAGCCACTGCCGAAGCGGGTCGCGCCGGCCTTGGCGAACTGCTCCTTGAACGCGGCCAGCCCACCAAAGGTCGCGCTGATTGCTTCCGCGAGCGCGCCGGACGGCTCCTTTGGTCCGCCGGGCCGCATCACTTCCCAGAAGAGCGTGTGGTTGGCGTGGCCGCCACCATTGTTGCGCACCGCGGTCCGGATACTCTCGGGCACCGCGTCGAGGTGCGCCAGCAGGTCCTCGATGCTCTTCCGGGCCAGGTCAGCATGGCCCTCGAGTGCAGCGTTGAGGTTCTTGACGTAGCTATCGTGATGCTTGTCGTGATGGATCCGCATCGTCTGCTCGTCGATGTGCGGTTCCAGCGCGTTGTAATCGTAGGGAAGTGGTGGCAGGGTGAACGACATGATGCGCTCCTTGAGTGATCGCGTAAGTCAGTCCCCGGAATATACACGCGCCTCCGACGGGCTTCCGCGCAGCGCGAGCAGCACCCATGCGCACCAGAGCGCCACAGCGTAGAACACCTCCACCCGCAGCAGTCCATCGAGTGCGAACACTGCGCCGGCGCCGGCGAGCGCACCAGCCAGCGCACGGAGCGCGGTGTGTGGCAGGCGGGTACCCGCCGCGGCAAACGCCGCCAGCGGCAATGCCAGCGCGAGCAGCAGTCCTCCGGCGGCGCCCGTGGCCTCGGCCGAGATGCCGGCGCATAGCGCCGCAGCCGCCACCAGCGAGCCGCGCCGTCCGGTGAATGCCGCGAGGACGGCCAGCACGACGCCGACTGGAAGCAGCAGCGTGCGCCACCCATCCATGCCGACGGCGAACAACGGAAGGGCAGTTCGCGCGAGCAGCGCAGCGGCAACCGGAGCCAGCATGAGCCCGCGCCCGGTGCGATCCAGTGGAAATGGAGACACGAGCACCAGCGCCGCGATGGCGATGGGCGGCGTCAGGAGTGCGGCGGCCGCCGTACTCACAGGCACGTCAGCGAGGGTGGAGTGACTCAGTCCGACGGGGCCGGCGATCGGTATCAGCAACCACGCGACGTAGCCGAGGCAGGCGATCACGAGAAGCGAACGCCATGGAACTCGAGTCGAGAATGGCGACTCGCGAGTCGCGAGTCTCAGAGCATCACCGCCGAGCGCGGCGATGGTTGCGCCCGTCAGGACGGCGAGCGTGTGGGGGGCGAACAGTGCCAGCAAGGTCCCGATGGCGATGGCGCTCGCCGCCGCCGTTCGGATGCCTCCAACAGAGGATGGCGGAGCGAGCTCGATCGGCGCTGCTCGTCGCGACAGCCTTTGCCAGGCAACGCATGCGAGGCCCAGCACAGCTGCAGCGATCAGCGCAGTGCCCAGCACCGGCAGCAGTCCTGCAGCCAGGATCAGGCGGCCATGCTCCGCCAACTGCCAGATGCCGACCGCTGCCACCAGCGGCGCGAGCGGAATCGACTTCCACTTCCCCTCATGCCACGCCAGCACCGCTCCCGCGAGTGGCAGCAGCGCGCCGAGCAGCACCAGTGCGGCGTCGACCTGCGAGGCCAGTGGTGGAAGACTGCTGAGCGCGATGGGAGCGGGCGCTGCACCTGGCGGGAGCTGGTAGGCCACCACCAGCGCGGTGTGCCCCAGGGCGAGCATCGCGGCGCCGAGTTCCACCAGCATGCGGGGACGGCTGGGCAGCAACGCGGCGAGCGCCGCGAGCGAACCCACGGCAATTACGACGGATGGCACGGTCATGGCAGGTAAACGATAACGCCTCCCAGGTTCCGGGAGGCGTTGTCGTCAGGGGGCGCCGGAACTACTGGCGGTTGCGTCGGCGCTTGGCGAGCTGGGCGCCGCCCATGCCGGCCAGGCCGGTGGCGAGCAACGCCATCGAGACCGGCTCCGGCGTCACCGTGGTCGGGACAGTGGTCTCCGGCAAGAGCGGATTATTGGGACCGCCCGAGGGAGGCAGGGATGTGGGCGTCGGCGCCAGGGGCGTAAACTGATCCGGCGGCGGCAGGGTGATCCCACCCCCCGGGGCGAAAGGAGAGCCCGCCGGTCCGGCCGGCTCGCCGCCCGAGTTCAGTACGAAGAGCGCCGCCAGGCCGACAGCACCCCCGACGATCAGCGCCGGCGCCACGCGGGAGGAGTCGTCATCCGACTGCACCGCGTCGAACTGGGCCAGCGCGAGCTGGGCGCCGTGGGCGTATGTGCCGTCGGCTGGCACGATCAGACTGCTTCCGCTAGCAGCGGCTGGGGACGCCGCGACCAGCAGAAGGCTCGCGACCATGACCAGGACCTGGAAACGCATTGCACACTCGGTTGTTGGGGTTGCCGGGTACAAGAGCAACCTGCGGGCCACGACGGCGCGATCTGGAACTGTATCGTAACTATGTGAAAACGCGTCGGTTATGAGGCCGGCCCTGAGGGAGCGCCGGATGAGGCCGGGTTCCTGCACAGGGCCGGGGTGCGGCGTCGCGGCAGCCGGGGGTGTGGCGCGAGAGCGACGATTCGTTAGTTTTCGCCCGCTCGGGGCGGTAGCTCAATGGGAGAGCAAGACCTTTGCAAGGTCGAGGTTGAGGGTTCGAGTCCCTTCCGCTCCATCCCCCACGCAGGTTCCAGCGCCCTTTCGGGGCGGAATTCCCGATTGTGCGGGCGAGTCGCGCTCGTTACTTTAAACCGTTCTGTTACAAAGCGATGTGAGGTGGCAGGCCCTCACACTCCACCGGTTGAGGTGCTGTGGATATCCAGACGCTTGAGCACATCGCACTTTTCGACAAGTGTCGCCAGTTCACGAAGGCCCGGGAGATTCAGGCGGCTGGGCTATACCCGTACTTCAAGCCGATCTCGGAGTCCGAGGACACGGTCGTCACGATCGAAGGCAAGAAGCGGATCATGCTGGGGTCCAACAACTACCTGGGACTCACGCATCATCCGAAGGTCCTCGAGGCCGCCCAGCGGGCTCTGTATCAGTACGGCTCGGGCTGCACCGGAAGCAGGTTCCTGAACGGCACCCTCGACCTGCACCGCCAGCTGGAGGATGCGCTGGCCAGGTTCCTGGGCAAGGAAGAGTGCCTCGTTTTCTCCACCGGCTACAACGCCAACCTCGGATTCATCAGCGCGTTGGTGGGCCGCGGCGACGTCGTGATGCTGGACAAGCTGGACCATGCATCGATCGTGGATGGCGCCAAGATGTCCTTCGGGGAAACCGAGCGCTTTACCCACGGCGACCTGGCCAGTCTCGATCGCAAGCTGGAGCGCGCGGGTGCGCGTGGTTCCATGATCGTGGTGGACGGCGTCTATTCGATGGAAGGTGACATCGCCGACCTGCCCGGGCTGCTGCGAGTGGCGCGGAAGCATGGTGCCGCCGTCGCGGTGGATGACGCGCACGCCCTGGGCGTGCTGGGCCCCAATGGCGACGGCACTGCCGCCCATTTCGGGCTGATCGAAGAGACCGACATCATCGCCGGCACCTTCTCCAAGTCGCTCGCCTCCATCGGCGGCTTCGTGGCGGCGGCCGAGCCGATCATTCATTACATCCGTCACCACAGCCGTCCGCTGATTTTCACAGCGTCGCTCCCGCCGGCCAACACGGCCGGCGTGATCGCGGCGCTGGAAGTGCTGCAGGTCGAGACCGACCGGCGGGACCGGCTCTGGGCCAACACCCGTCATCTGCACGAAGGTTTCCGGTCGCTGGGCTTCGAAATCGGGCCCACCGAGACCCCGATCGTCCCCGTGCTGATCGGCCCGATGGAGCAAACCTTCATCATGTGGCGCCGGCTGTTCGACGCCGGGGTGTTCACCAACCCGGTCATGCCGCCGGCAGTGCAGCCGTCGCAGTGCCGGCTGCGCACCAGCGTCATGGCGACCCATACCCCGGACCAGATCGACTACTGCCTCGAACAGTTCGCCATCATCGGCCGCGAGCTGGGGGTCATCTGACCGCGCCGCCCCGGGTCGCGCCAGTGCGCGACCGTCGGGACCTCAGGCGCTTCATCGCCCTGCCCTACCGATTGCACGCGCGGGACCCGAACTGGGTCCCGCCGTTGCGTCGGGACGTCGCGTTGCTGCTGGACCGCCGCCGGAATCCGTTCTTCGAGCATGCCGAGGCCGAGTATTTCCTGGCCAGGCGCGAAGGCCAGGTGGTGGGGCGGATCGCCGCCATCGCCAACCAGCTCCACAACCAGACCCACAATGACAAGATCGGCTTCTTCGGCTTCTTCGAGTCGGAGGACGACCAGGACGTCGCCGATCACCTGTTCGAGGCGGCGGCGACCTGGCTGCGCCAGCGCGGTTTCGACACCATGCGAGGCCCCGCGTCGTTCTCGGTGAACGACGAGTGCGGCCTGCTGGTGGACGGCTTCGACACGCCGCCCACCCTGATGATGCCGCACAATCCCCCCTCCTACGTCACCATGGTGGAGCGGGCCGGCTTCGAAGGGGTGAAGAATCTTCTGGTTTATGAGGGGGGCGCGAAGGAGCACTTCGCCACGGTACCTGACCGGCTCAATCGCGCGGTCGAGATCATGCGCGAGCGGCTGGGTGTCACGATCCGTCCGCTCGACATGAGCCGGTTCGATGACGAGGTGGAGACGATCAAGCGGATCTACAACGCCGCCTGGGAGAAGAACTGGGGCTTTGTACCGATGACCGAGCACGAGATCGAGCACCTGGCCCGGCAGTTCAAGCCGGTGGTCCAGCCCGAAATTGTCCCCATGGTGGAAAAAGATGGTGAAGTCATCGCGTTCGGGCTGGGGCTGCCGGATCTCAATCAAATCCTGCGCACCAACCGGAAGGGCTATCTCCTGCCAGTGCTCCCCCGGCTTCTGTGGGCACTCAAACGTGACAAATTCGGACGCGCCCGGATACCGCTGCTCGGCGTCCTGCCCGAGTATCGCGGCCGGGGGCTCGACTCGGTGCTCTACCACTGGATCTGGAACCGCGCCGGCGAGCACGGAATGTTCTGGGGCGAAGCAGGGTGGATCCTGGAAGACAACACGGCCATGAACCAGGGGCTGGTGAAGATGGGGTTCCAGCTCTACCGCACCTACCGCATGTACGACCGAGCCCTGTGAAAGCGCTCGTGACAGGGGCCACCGGGTTTGTCGGCGGCCACCTGGTGGAGGTGCTACGCGAGCGCGGCGACGATGTCACCGCGCTCGTCCGTTCGGCCCAGCGGGCAGCGCATCTTGGCGCGAAGGGCGCGCGCCTGGTGCAGGGCGACCTGCACAACATGGACGCGCTGCGTCGCGCCACGGCGGGCCAGGACGTAGTGTACCATGTGGCCGGCGTGGTGGCGGCGCGGAACGCGGCGGCGTACCTGGCCGGCAACCGCGACGGTACCGCCAACCTGCTGCGCGCCGCAGAAGCTTCCGGCAATGCCGGCCGGTTCGTGCTGGTGAGTTCGATGGCCGCCGGCGGGCCTTCCAGAAAGGGCCGGCCCCGCCAGCCGGATGACGCGTCCAACCCAGTCACAGCGTATGGCAGGAGCAAGCTCGCTGGCGAAACCGTGGTCCGTGGCGGCGGGCTGCCATGGGTCATTCTTCGGCCACCGACAGTGTACGGCCCGAATGACAAGGACAATCTCATCAAGGTGTATCGCCTCGCGCGGCTGGGCATAGCGCCGGTCTTCGGTGACGGGACCCAGGAACTCTCGGCGGTGCATGTGGTCGATCTGGCCCGGGCCATTGCTGCAGCCGGCATGGCGCCGGACCTGGATCGCAAGCTCTACTACGTGAATCATCCCGAGATCGTCACCAGCGCCGAGCTGGTGCGCCGCATCGCCCAGTCGATGGGCCGGACGGTGCGGGTGCTGGGCCTGCCCGGTCCGCTGGCGCGCGGCATCCTCCACCTCACCGGTGCCGTTTCGCGGGTGTTGCACCGTGCCACCATCCTCAATGCCGACAAGGCCAACGAATTTCTGCAGCCGGCCTGGACCGCCGATCCCTCGGCGTTCATGGCCGACGCGGGCTGGGTGGCGCAGTACGACCTCACCTCGGGGCTGGCCGACACGTGGCGCTGGTACAAGAACGCCGGCTGGCTGTGAGCGTGATCCGGCCCTGGCTCCGGAACCGGGTCGACCAGCTGCGCCCGGTGGACTGGATGGTGGTGGTCTACGTGCTGGCGGTGACGCTGCTGGTGGCCATCAGGGCGCCTGAACTCCCGGGATGGCCATGGCTGCTGCTGGCGCACGGACTGATCCTGGTGCTGGTGCTGCTGGTGCATACGCCGGGAATGGGACGGACAGGCGTCCTCCTGCGGGAACTGTATCCCATTGTGCTGCTGGCCGGCTTCTACAGCGAGCTGGATGTGCTCAACGCCGGGCGGCCGGTATACGACGCGCTGGTTCAGCAGTGGGAAGCGACGCTGTTCGGGGGGCAGCCCAGCCGCGACTGGTGGCGGGCCATGCCCCATGCAGCCGCGTCGTTCCTGTTGCACGCCACCTACTTTGCCTACTACCCGATGATTCTCGTGCCGGCGGTGTGGCTGGCGGCGCGCGGGCGGCTCCCGGCGCTGCGGCGCTTCGTGTTCGGCGTGATGGCCGCGTTCATTTTCTGCTACCTGGTCTTCCTCATCCTGCCCGTGGCGGGGCCCTACTACGAATTTTCCCGGCCGACCGGGAGCTTCGTGTCGAACCCGGCGGCGCGGCTGGTCTATGCCACCCTTTCGCAGGGAAGCTCCTACGGTGCCGCTTTTCCCAGCTCGCATGTTGCCGCCACCATCGCCGCGCTGATCGGCGTCTGGGCGGCATCGCGAAGGGCAGGAATGCTGATGCTGGCGCCGGCGCTGTTGCTGCCCGTTGCCGTCGTGTACTGTCAGATGCACTACGCGGTGGACGCGGTGAGCGGAGTGCTGGTTGGCGTCGCCGCCGGGTGGATTGGGCTCAAAAGCGAAGGGCGAGCCGATTGATCCGGCCCGCCCCTCAACTTCACGCTCGTCAGCGGCTGGTTACTGCGCCACCGTGAGCACACCATGCATGCCCATCGCGACGTGGGGATCGCAGGTGAAGTGATACGCACCGGTCGGCGCGGTGCCGGCCAGCGTCACCGTCACGACCTCGCCCTCAGTGGTCAGCAACTCGGAAACCAGCGGCGACATCTCGCGATCGATCGAGATCGCGGCCTCGGCGCCAGCCGGGATGCTGTCGGCCCAGAAGTGCACGTTGTGCGGGCCGCCCAGCTTGTTGTGGAACCGGAGTACGTCGCCCGGCTTGGCTGAGAACTCGGCCGGCACGAACTTGTACTCGTTGTTCTCGAACGTCATGTCAATATCGTGCGTCGCCCCGGTCGTCGTCGCGGCCGGAGTCTCAGTTGCGGCGGGCGCTGCCCCATCCGAGGTCATTGCGCCGTCGGCCGGCTTTTCGCCGCCACACGCCGCCAGTACCAACGCCAGCCCAGCTACCATCGAAGTCACGCGCATTGCCTGTTCGCCTCCAAAGCGAAGAGTGTTGGTCACGACTTTGTGAACCAGTTCACAAGTATATATTCCTGTTCTCCGTATTGCGAGTCCCAAACCCACCAGGAGCTGCCGTGCCGGTTGCACCGCCCTGTCTCCGCCTGGGCAGCCAATGCACCAGTCTCAAGGTCACGCTGCGAATCGGGTCGCTGACCGAAGGAGCCGCTTCGCTGGACCATGAGGCGACATGGCTCCTGGGTCACACTGGACGAATCACCTTCCGTGAGCTGTGGGAGGGTGATGGCGACCTGTATGCCGAAGCCACACTCCATGTGCGCTGCCGCTTCCTCAAGCAGGAGAACGGCAGGCAGCGCTGTGCCGCCCATGGGTTTACCGGGCAGGTCAAAGCCTCAACCGCCCGGAGCCAGCCTCGCCAGCTGGGCAACGACCGCTTCAGGGTAGTAGACCGGCGGCGGATGGTCGAACGGAGATTTCCGGCCCCGGCCGCGCCCGCGTCCACCCGGAAGCTCCCGGTGGTGGACAATGGTAACCCCTGCGAGGGGGCCCCGTGCAAGACCGCGGATCACACCCGGGGCGCGGCGTGCTGTCGCGACCTCCAGGTGGAGATCATGTGCACCCCGAAGGAGGCCTGGCTGGAATCGCTGGTGCGATCGCGGCTCTCCCCGTATCTCTGCAAGATCGAGCGGGAAGGCAAGTTCTCGCTGGGCGCCGAGGTCATTTCAGCTTGTGGTTATCTCGAGCCCGGCGGGGTGGCCTGTACCCTGCATGGGAGGACCCGGCGGGACGGGAGGACAGCCAAACCCGATCTGTGCTTCGACTGGCCGCCCAAGGGAAAGGGCCTGCACCCGGGCTGCGTCTTCGCCGGCAAGCCGGCCAAGGCAGACCGGAGTGTGCACAAGTAGCCGCAGGCAAACGTCATAAGTGGGAAGTGGGAAGTGGGAAGTGGCAACCGGCACGGGGGAGCGAGTGGACGATTTCGAGCGCCTGTACCAGACCACCTATACGGCGGTAGTGCGTTTCCTCTACCGCAAGGTGTGGGACGCGGACCGGGCCGAGGATCTGGCGCAGGAGGTCTTCATGCGCCTGTTCCAGCACCGGCCCGAAAAGCCGCGAGCGTGGGTCTTTGCCGTCGCGGCGAACCTGGCCCGGGACGAGGCGCGGGCGGCCATCCGGCGCCGGAAGCACCTGACGCTGTTGACCAACGACCCATCACCTGGCCCCTCGCGGATTCAGGCGGCGGACGAGCTGGTCGAGCACGATGAGCAGATGGAGGCGGTACACCAGGCACTGGACGCATTGACGCCCCGCGACCGGGAAGTACTGCTGTTGTGGGATGGTGGTCTCAGCTATCCCGAGATCGCCGCACAAACCGGACTCGCCGTGGGTGCCGTCGGCACCACGCTGGCGCGGGCCCGCAAACGACTGGTGGAGGCGCACGACCGACAGCATGCACAGGACAGCCATGCCGCACATTCCTGAAGACGAACTTCATGCTTATCTGGACCAGGCACTGAGTCGTTCGCAGTGCGTGGAGATCGAGAGGCATCTGGCCCACTGCCCCGCTTGCCAGCGCAGGCGCGACGGCATCGTGGCGCTTCGCGATCGCACCACCGCACTCCTGGCTACCCTGTCACCCGCGCGGCGCATTCCCCCGGCCTACGAGGTCCTGGAGGAGCGGGCGCGACTGGTTCGGGCTCGGCGTACCCGCTGGCATCGCGCGGGCTGGGCTGCCGCGGTCGTGGCGGCGACGGGTCTGGGCCTTGCCGGGCTGGAATGGCAGCGCACCAACGCGCCTTCGGGCGCCGAGGTGGCAGTCGTGTCGGACTCGGCCGTCATGGCGGCCCCGGAGGAGGATTCATTGGCGGTGGACTCCACAGCGGTGATCGCTCTGGAAGACCTTGCCATCGGGGCGGCCCGCACGGAACCGCAGGAGCAGCCGGATTTGCCGGCGCGCGAAGCAGAGCGGACAGCCGCGCCGTCGTCCGAGCTGGCTGTCGCCGAGACTCCCTCAGCTTCCTCCCCTGCGGCCGTGTCGGAGCCAGTCGGCGTCACGTTGTCATCCGGCGTGCTCTCGCCGGCGATGATGCACTTCGCGCCCACCGGCGCCTGGCGCACCCTGTCCTGGGATGCGGCGCGGCAGGCACGCGGCCAGCCAGTGCCGCGAATCCGCGGGCTCCCGGTGATGGAAGTCCAGGTGTCGGCGTCGCAGGCTGACAGTGGCTCGCCCACGATGATCGTGGCGCAACAGCTCGAGTCGGGTCAGGTCATCCGGACCATTGAGGGCCCGGCCACCGACGTCTCCCGGCTGCTGGCGGCACAGCGCACCGATTCGGGGTCACCGTGGCCGACCATCTCCGACGACGCCGGCATCTCGGGCCGCGATGGCTCGATGACGCTGCGGCGCGGCGACCGGATCCTTGCAATCCAGGCACCACTGCCGGTGGACTCGCTCCGGGCGATGATCCGCAGGATGAATGCGATGGAGAGATAGGCGGTAGGGCGGTAGGGATGGCACACGGGGATCCAGGCGCAAGGCCCGGATCCCCGTTTCGCGTGCTTACCGCCTTACCGCCCTACCGCAAATGCTCCACATCTTCGTCATGCACGTAATCCTTCTCCGCATCCTCGTGATCGAACACTTCCACGCCGTGATGGCCCAGCTCGCGATTGATGGTGATCTCGGCGAGCCGAGGTGACACCATCGGGAAGATGCGGGCGAAGAGGGCGTAGCAGACCAGGAACAGCCCGGCAAGCAGGAACGTCGGGGCGATGTCGGCGACGCCGAACGACGGGCCCGGTAGCGGCGAGATCGATGGTGCCACCAGCAGGTAGCGCTCGAGCCAGAGGGCAGCGAGGCTGATGCTGCAGAAGAAC
>JAICQR010000131.1 GCA_025937755.1 Gemmatimonadales bacterium
GTCCGACGACGGTGAAGAACAGTGGCGGGTGCGGGTGTGGCCGCCGGCCGACGTCACCCCATTGGCTGTTGACGGCGGAGTGCTGGCGGCGGGCGGCGACGGCGATATTCACTACTTCCAGGGCGACTGAGCCGATGCGCGCACTGATGGTTCTCATGGTCCTGGCGCTGATAGCCCAGCCACTGGCGGCCCAGCGGAACAGCCCGGCGCCGATCAAGTACGGCAAGTGGGCGCTGCTCGTCGGCGCGATCGGATTCAACCTCGCGGCCTCGCGCGAGCACGAGCGGGCCGACTCGGTGTTCGGCGACCTGACCGCGCGCTGTGCGGTGGAGCAGACCCTGTGCGATGTGGGCGACGATGGGTCGTACACCGACCCCGAGAGCGAGTTTCTCTACCAGACCTCGGTGGCGTACGACCGCCGCGCCCGCAACTTCCTCTTCGGAGGCCAGGGCGCGCTCCTGGGAGCGGCGGTGCTGTTTGTGTGGGAATTCAGCCGGCCCAAGGATGATCCGGAGAACATTCCCTTCGAGCCGACGGTGAGCTTCCTGCCGCACGCGACGCAGATTGGTGTGCGGGTGGCGTTCTAGTGGGGAGTGGGGAGTGGGAAGTGGGAAGTGGGAAGTGGCACGCACTCGGCCTCCACCACTTCTCACTTCTCACTTCTCACTTCTCCCTTCTCACTTCCCACTCACTTCCGGTGCCCTATCGCCCCACCCGCCAGCCCCGCGATCACCGACGCGATCGTCGCCACCCCGATGGTGGGGCCCGGTACATCGCCCATGATGGCGCTGAGCCCCGAGCCAAGAAAACCGCTCACCCCGCCGGCGATGGCACCGCCCGTGGCCGAGGCCATCCGCGCCGGCCGCATCGCTCCCTTGCTGAACATGAGCCCGGTGAACGCGGCGATCAGCGAGCCCACGATGGGGTAGCTGCTCTGGATTGCGGGCATGTAGTGCCCCAGCAGCACCATCGCCACCTGCAACAGCGTACCAACCAGCGTCGCCTTCGTGAGTGCGCCCTGCCCTGCCGGACCGTTTGCCATGGAGCCGCTCCGCGGTGAGAGAGACCTTCCCACTTCCCACTTCCCACTAAGTCGTTATCCGGTCCTGAAGAAATCCACCGCTCGCGGGTATCGCGCAAGGACCCGGGCCCGCAGCGCCTGATTGGCCGTTCGCTGCAGCGCCGGGTCTCCGGCCAGGATCCGCTCGGCCTGCACCCGGGCCTCGGCCAGGAGGTCTTCATCATCGGGCAGGCGCGCCTGGCGCAGCTCAAAGCCGCCTGACTGGCGGGCGCCGATGAGGTCGCCCATCCCCCGCTCCCGCAGGTCCAGTTCGGCGATTTCAAACCCGTCGTCCGTGGCAGCGAAGGCCCGCAGCCGTTCCGCTGGACGATCGCCGGTCATCAGGATGCAGAAACTCTCGTTGCCACCGCGACCCACCCGCCCTCGTAGCTGGTGTAATTGCGCCAGGCCGAATCGTTCGGGATGTTCGATCAGCATGATGGTGGCATTGGGCACATCGATCCCCACTTCGATCACCGTTGTCGCCACCAGCACGTGGACCTCGCCCTCGCGGAAGGCACGCATGGTGCGGTCCCGCTCATCGGTCTTGAGCCTGCCGTGCACCAGCCCTACCGTGAGCCCGGGCCAGCGCTGAGCCAGCTCGTCGGCCATCGTCGTCGCAGCCCGCAGGTCCGCCCGCTCCGACTCTTCGATCACCGGCAGCACCACATACGCTTGCCGCCCCGCCTCGCACTGCTCCCGCATGAAGTCAAGCACCCGCTCACGCTGCGCCGCCGTCCGGAGAGCGGTGCGAACGCTACCCCGTCCGGGGGGCCGCTCCCGAAGCACCGATACATCGAGGTCTCCGTAGCGGGTCAGCGCAAGCGACCGCGGGATGGGCGTGGCGCTGAGCAGCAAGACGTCGGGCGCGGCGCCCTTTCCTACCAGCGCCGAGCGTTGCTCGACGCCGAAGCGGTGCTGTTCGTCGATTACCACCAGCCCCAGCCGCCGGAACTCGACACTCTCCTGCACCAGCGCATGGGTGCCCACCACGATGCGCGCGGCTCCTTCGCGAATCCGCCGTCGCGCGGAGCTCTTGGAGGACGCGGTAAGCTTGCCCAGCAGTACCTCGGGCTTGATCCGGAGCGGCTGGAGCAATCGCTCGACGGTGCGGGCGTGCTGCTCGGCCAGCAGCTCGGTGGGCGCCATGAGGGCAGCCTGGTGGTCGTTCTCCAGCGCCAGCAGCATGGCGAACAGCGCGACCACCGTCTTGCCGGTGCCCACGTCTCCCATGAGCAGCCGGTGCATGCGCCGTTCCGAGGTCATATCACCCACGATCTCGTTCAGAGCGGTACGCTGGTCGCGGGTGAGGGTCCAGGGCAACGAGGCGCCGAGCGCGGCAATGAGATCGGCGGGCGACCGGAAGACGATGCCGCCGGAGCGGGTGCGGCGAGCCAGCGCACGCGCCCGCGAGAGCGTGAGCTGGAGGTCGAAGAGTTCGTCGAACGCGAGCCGGCGGCGGCCATGTTCCGCCTCCTCCTGCGTCGCCGGCCGATGGACCAGGCGATACGCCTCGGCCAGGCCAGGAAGGCGGAGCGCCTGCCGCACTGAGGCAGGCAGCTCGTCGGTCACCAGCCCGAGCGCCTGGTCGAGGTGGCGATCGACCAGCCCGCGTATTGCGCGGTGACTCAGCCCCTCGGTAGCCGGGTACACCGGCAACACCCGGCCGGGTTCCAATGGTGCCTCGGTGCCAGCGTCCGAGAGGATCACGTACTCGCGCGGCGCCATCTGCTTGCCGTGGTAGTGACGGATCGGCCCCGACACCAGCAGCGTCTGTCCCACCGCGATGCTGCGGTCGAGGAAGGCCTGTCCTGGCCAGACGCACTCGAGCGCGCCACTGGCGTCGCGGAGGACCGCGCTGAAAATGCGAAGACCCTTCCGGGTGGGCGTCACCGCCTTGGTGATGACGATGCCGGCGCACGCGACTTCATCGCCTACCCGCGCGCTGGCGAGCGGGGTGACGCTGGAAGCATCGACGTAGCGGTGAGGAATGTGGCGGAGGAGATCGCCGGCGGTGTGCACACCCAGCCGGGCGAAGGCGTCAGCTCGGCGTTCGCCGACGCCCTTGAGGAACTTGACCGGAGTATCCAGCCGGAGCGGCGGCATGGTCCGGCGTCGCTCAGGCGCCGTCGAGGAGTTGTTCGGCGTAGCGGGCGGCGTCGAAGGGTGCCAGGTCGTCGAGCGACTCGCCGGTGCCCACGAAGCGAATGGGAAGGCCCAGTTCGGTGCGGAGCGCCGCTACCGCACCCCCGCGGGCGCTGCCGTCGAGCTTGGTGACGATCACGCCGGTGGGCGACACCGCCGCCTGGAAGAGCCGCCCCTGCTGCACCGCGTTCTGGCCCACGGTGCCGTCCAGCACCAGCAGCGTCTCCTGCGGCGCGCCCGGCAACCGGCGGGCGATGACGCGAACCACCTTGCGGAGTTCGTCCATCAGCCCCTCCTGGGTGTGGAGCCGGCCGGCAGTGTCGATCAGTACGGTATCGACATTCCGCGCCACCGCAGCATCGATGGCGTCGAACGCCACTGCCGCGGGATCTCCACCGGGTGCTCCTGACACAGCGGGTACGCCGAGCCGTTCGGCCCAGATTTCCAGCTGGCGAATGGCGCCGGCGCGATAAGTGTCGGCCGCAGCCAGCAGCACCTTGCGCCCCTCCTGCTGCTGCAGCCGCCGGGCCAGCTTGGCTACCGTGGTGGTCTTGCCCACGCCGTTGACACCGACGATGAGGTACACACTCGGTCCTGACGGGGCGCGCTCGAGGCCGCCCGGATTCCCCGGCGACGACAGGAGGTCGCTGAGGCGGGTCACCAGCGCAGAACGGAGATCGACGTCGGTCTTTACCTTGCCGTCGCGAATCGCAGCTTCGAGCGCCTGGACCAGGGCCATCGTGGCCGGCACCCCGAAGTCCGCCTCCAGCAGCAGCCGCTCGATTTCCTCGAGTTCGTCGCCCTTGAGCCCGCGCACCAGCGCACCTACATCGGTGAGCGCGAGGCGCTTGATGCGCTGCCAGACGGAGAGCTGGTCCGACGTAATTCGGGAGGAGGTCACGTTAGCGGGAAGTGGGAAGTGGGAAGTGGGAAGTGGGAAGCGACAACTCCCAGGACGACGAGCAAATCTAACAGGGATCAGGCTATCCACTCCCCACTTTCCACTTCCCACTCAGCGAAGCCCCATTCTCCGCCTCCACCACCATTCCACCGCAAGCGCGGCGACGGCGAGGCCGAAGAGCCAGAATTGTTCCCGCACCGACTCGCGAGGCGAAGGTCTGGGCGTGCGCGCGGCGCGGGCGGCGATGGTGACAGGCCGCGGCAGATATTCGCTCGAATAGGTTTCGACCGCCACCACACCGGTGCCGCCCTCTCCCAGGCGATAGCGATATTCGCCCGGCGGGAGCAGCACTTCGGCGCGCCCGGCGCCGTCAAAGCGCAACGTGTCGGCGCGATTCGAGTCCCCGAAGCTCCAGACCAGCGGCGCATCGCGCGGACTGCCCGGGCCGGCCCACTCGAACACCAGCGGCCTGCCCCGCTCCACCACCGGTCTTGGCACCCGGGCCACGCCACGCACCGAGTCGGTGCCGGCCAGCAGCCAGGTGGTGGTCGCCGCCACCCACGCACGATAGGCGTCTTCGCTGGCGCCCCCCCGGAAAGCCCAGCGCCAGATGCCGTCCACCGCGACCATCGCGCGCCGGTGCCGGCCGTCGTCGCGAACGGTCGCCACCGGACGCTCGGCGCCGCGCCGCCGCTCCTGGCCCTGCAGCACAACCACATCGCCCTCACCGGGCTGGATCGGCGTGATCCGGGTGGCTGGCGGGAATGAGTCGAGCGGGAGGCCGAGGAACGCCGACGCGACCGGCGACACCTCGGCAGCACCCAGGTACCAGTCGCCCGGCAGCAGCGCCTCGCCGTTTTCGCCACTGGGCCAGAGCCAGATGCCCCGGGCGCCAGTGCCCTCGGCCCAGGTGCCCTGTCGCCCCTTGAGCACCAGCAGGTCCGCACCGCGCGCGCTGCGCCTGATGGTTGCCTCGCCCACCGGCGCCAGTGATTCCATCGACCGCCACCGGTTGCGCTCCAGTTGCACATAGCCGCGCACCGGAAGCTGGGCCACCTCGCGCAGCGTGCGATACAGCATTCGCGCGTCCCAGTCGCCTGGAGAAGCAATGAGCACCACACCGGGTGACGCCGTGACTACCA
>JAICQR010000052.1 GCA_025937755.1 Gemmatimonadales bacterium
GTTCAGGATACCGTCAGGATCGAAGGCGTGCTTCAGCATTCGGAAGAGTTCGGTCACGTCCGGTCCGAACATCCGCTCCACCAGCGGCGCCCGTAGCCGGCCATCTCCATGCTCACCCGACAGTGTTCCCGACAGCCCGGCCACCGCGTCCGATACTTCATCGAGCAGCGCCGAGGTCCGGGCTTCCCAGCTGTCAGCGGTGGTGTCGGGCAGCAGATTGCAATGGAGGTGGCCATCGCCGGCGTGGCCAAAGAGCACGACGCCGATCCCCTGGCGAGCGGCGGCGGACCGGACCGCACTGATGTAGGCGCCGAGCGAGGCGAGCGGGACGCAGCCGTCCTCGATCACCTGCAGCGACCGACGGGACTCCGGCAGCCGCGCGAGGATCGGGCTCGCCGCGTGACGCAGCGCCCAGAGGCGCTGCACATCGGCCGGGTCCAGCGCGGCCTCGACCTGGGCGGCGTGCGGCAGCACCGCTCCTTCGGCCTGGCGAACCTGTTCCTTCAGTGATTCCTGGTTCTCGGCTTCGATTTCCACCAGGAGCACCGCCTCGACGCCGGGAGCTGATCCCTCTTCCAGCAGATCGAGGAAGGTCCGGTCGATCAGTTCCACCGCCGAAGGCTCGGCGGACAGCACCGCCGAAACCGCGTCGGGCAGCTGGTCCAGGGACGTCAGCGCGATGCGGAGCGCCGCGGAAGCGCGAGGCACCCGGTCCAGCCGCCACTCGATCGCAGTGACGATGCCGAGGGTTCCTTCAGCACCGATGACGAGATCGAGGAGATCTCCGGAACGAAGCCAGGCATCGAGGGCATAGCCGGACGAGTTCTTCCGGGTGTGCGGGAACGCGGCCCGCACCGCGTCGGCCCTGGCCCGGATGGCGGGCTCGGCGTCGGCGGCGAAGCGCCGCACCACGGCTGCCGACGCCGGTGCCGGCTTGCCGCGCTGGAGCCGGATGCGTTCGGCATCGGCGGTCACCAGCTCGATGGCATTGACCCACGGCCGCACACTGCCGAACCGGACGCTCCGCGCGCCGGCGGCATTGGTCGAGACCATCCCCCCCAAGGTGGCCCACTTGCCGCTCGACGGATCGGGTGGCAGGCGGAGTCCGTACTCGCCGGCGGCACGATGCAGTTCGCCCCACGTGACCGAGGCTCCGGTACGCGCCATCAACCGATCCGGCCGGATCTCCAGTGGCCGCTCGGCCAGTTCGGTGAGGTCCAGGATGACGCCGTCGCCCACATTGCCGCCGCCCATCGCGCTGCCCGCACCGCGCGGGATCAGGGTGAGCTCTTCCTGCCGGGCCCACCGGACCAGGTGCACCACGTCGCTGATATTGGCGGGAATGGCCACGGCCAGGGGCACGATGCGGTAGATGCCGGCGCCCTCGGAGTACGCCGCCCGCGCAGCTTCGTCAGTTCGGAACGTGCCGCTGATCCGGGGAGCGTGGAGGGAGGCGAGTGCGGCTGGCATGGCCCCGAAAATAGCAGAAGGGCGCACTCGTTGTAGATTCCGGCATGGGAGAGAACAGTCGCGCACAGCTGATTCATATCGACGTTGACCGGCGCCTGGGCCACGAGTGGGACGAGTGGAACGGCAAGCCGTTGCCGGGCCAGGGCAACTTCGACGCACCGCCGTCGCTGTTCTTCGCGTGGTCGGCGGGGACCATCGTGCTCACCACCGCGGCGCTAGCGGTGCTGCTCTACCTTCTGGCGCCGCGGCTTGCGGCGATCCATCCCGCCATTCCCACGACTCTCTGGACCGCGCTCGCGGTTGTGGCAGCAGGAACGCTCCTGTGGTGGGGCCTCATCCTCGCGTCGGTCCTGCTCAAGCGCCCGCTGCTTCCTGAGTGGCTGGCAGAGCGGGGTCCGTACCTGCGGCTGATGTCGCTCACCTCGAAGGTGGCGGCGCGGTTCGGCTGGCGCGACTGGGTGGAGAACGCATCGGTCAAGGTGTACAACGCGCTGGCGCTGGAGCGGGGCAGGACGGTGGGCAAGGGTGAGCTGCTGGTGCTGATACCGCGGTGCCTGTCGAAAGACACGTTGGATAGTGTGCTGCAGGTGGCAGGAAAGTACGACGTGCCGGTGTTCGTTGCGACGCGGGGTCAGCTGGCCCGTCGGGTGATTCGCGAGCGGCGTCCACGCGCGGTGGTGGCTGTGGCCTGCGAGCGGGACATGGTGACGGGACTGCACGACGTGGCGGGAAAGGTGCCGGTGCTCGGCCTCACGATGACGCTGCCAGCGGGACCGTGCAAGGATGCCCGGCTGGACATGCCGAAGCTCGAAGAATGGGTAAAGAACTACGTGAAGGCGTAGGCCCCTATTCTCTCACCACAAATGCATCCCCAAACGTCTTCCTGATCTCCGCCAGCTGTGCGTCCGCAAAGGGCTGCGCGTTCCAGAGCTGGGTCCGCACCTTCCAGTAACCACCTTCCTTCACAATCCGTGGATCGAAGCCGATCCGGGCGAGTCGCGCCGAAGTGCCCGCGGCTGTCGTGCTGTCGGTTTCGGCGGCGACCTGGACGGAGAAGCCAGTGCTCGGCGGCTCGGCGGCTGGAGGGCTCGGCGGCTCGGCGGCTGGACGGCTCGGCGGCTCGGTGATTGCCGGAGTAGTGTCGCGCACAGGCGTCGTCGAGTCAGCTACCTGGCTATCGGCCCTCAGTTCGACGTCCGGCCTCGGACTGGCACCCGGATCCATGGTCGGCGGCTTGACGGCGACTGCTTCCGGCGCGCCGTACTCGATGACGTTGGTGGTGATGCCGACGTCGGCAAAGGACCGGCGCACCAGCGTGCGGGTCGGATGGGTGTACGCAACGCTCCGCTCCAGTTCGCGGGGCGGGCGCGACGGATCGGCCACCGCGCGATACACCGTTTCCACCGTGACCGTGCTCCAGCCGTGGCGGCTGGGGGTGGCCCAGCCTCGGATGCGGACCACTTGCGGGCCGAGGGTGCTGCTCCCTGTCGGCTGTTTGGAGGCAGTATCGAACCATTCGGTCTCGAAGTACCCATCCTGGGGTGCTACGGTGGCGACGGGGATTCCGGCCTCCTGCAGATTTTCCGCCAGCAGTTTGGTGGCTTCGATCGGATCGAGCTCGACATCGGCCGACCGTGCCTCCGGCATGGGAGCAAACCCGGGACGCGCGTTGGATGAGAGGCATCCCGCCACGCCGAGCAAGATCAGTGTAGTGACTGCCTGTCGCATCATCGCATCATTCTCCGCAGTTCATCGGCCAGCAGGGTTCCCACTCCGGATCGCGGCGGCAACTGCCGACGCCGGTTGGCGTTCTGCTCCAGATGGTCGAGTGCGCGCTCCAGACCCAGCGTGACCCGCTCCACCCGGCCCGGATACTGGCGCATCACGCCGAAGCCGAGGCCGGTGCCCAGCGCGAGTGGCGCGATGGCGATGGGAGCGAAGGCACCGAGCGAAAGCAATATTGCGGCGCCGGCGACACCGGCCGAAAGCAGCCCGGCTCCGCCGCCGACATAGCCGCCCCGGATGCCACGGAGGTCGGCGGTCAGTGCGACATGCACATAGCCGGTCTCCAGCGACGCGATGGTGCCGCGGATGCTGCGCACCTGGTGCAAGAGGTAACCGCGGCTCTGGCGTCCCAGCGCAGCGCTGCCGCGCCGGATCGCGGCCTGGATCCCTCCGAGCGGTTCCCACAGCACGCTGCCCTGCTGTTCGCGTTGCACCACCAGCAGTTCGCTGTCGGACATGTACGCCACGATTGCAGCCTGCACCCGTTCGACCTCGCCCTGGACCACGCGCTGGGCGGTGACTTCTCCCGGCCCGGCCAGCCGCCCGAGCACTCCACCGGCAGGTGATGTCCCTACCCGCGCCCGCTCTTCCAGCAATGCCTGCTGCAGGTAGCGTGCGGGCAGGCCCACTTCGCGGCCAAGAGCCATGACTTCCTGGTCAGTGAGGTCATGTCCCGGATCGCGCTCACCCGCCTGCAGCTCGGTGGCACGCTTCAGGATCCGTTCGAGGGCGTCGCGGTCGATCGGGGCGGGAAGTCCTCCAGTCATCGGCGGGCGTCGTCGTCCGGGCTGATGCCGATGCTCTCCTTGTCCTTCACCGTGAACGTCGGCAGCGTCGGATCGGGAGCGGGCAACGCGGCCTGTCCCGAACCGGCGCGGCTGGTGACGGCCTCCGCTGTCCGCTCGATGAAGGGGCGGATCATCTCGATCGGGATGGGAAAGATCGTGGTCGAGTTGTTCTCCGACGCGATTTCGGTGACGGTCTGCAGGTAGCGGAGCTGGAGCGCACTGGGTGCGGTGGAGAGCATCTTCGCTGCCTCGGCCAGGGTTTCCGATGCCTGCAACTCGCCCTGTGCCGCGATCACCTTGGCCCGCCGCTCGCGCTCGGCTTCGGCCTGGCGGGCCATGGCCCGCTTCATCTGTTCGGGGAGGTCCACGTCCTTTACCTCCACCGCCGACACCGCGATGCCCCACGCATCGGTGCGCTCGTCAATGATGCGCTTGAGCACCGCGTTGATCTTCTCACGGTCGGACAGCAGCTCGTCGAGTTCTACTTCGCCCAGCACCGACCGCAGCGTGGTCTGGGCCAGCTGGCTCGTGGCGTAGAGGTAGTCTTCGATCTCGAGAATGGCGACCGACGGATCGCTGACGCGGAAGTACAGCACCGCGTTGACCCGGACCGACACGTTGTCGCGGGTGATCACATCCTGGGGCGGGATGTCGAGCGCCACGATCCGCAGCGATACCCGCTTCATGGTGGCGAAGCCCGCCGGCAGGAACACCAGACCTGGTCCCTTGGTGCCGGAAAAGCGGCCCAGGAAGAAGGCGACGCCGCGCTCGTACTGGTTGAGCACCCGAAGGCTGGCGAAGGTGTAGATCACGGCGACGCCGAGCGCCGCAAGCACTTCCATCATCGTTGCCTCCGCGACGAAACTCCGGTATCGACGATCAGCGCGATGCCCTGGCCGCCTCCGATGCACGCCGTTCCCAGCCCGAACCGCCCCTTACGGCGGGGTAGCGCGTGCAGCAGGTGGGCGGTGATGCGGGCGCCGCTGGCGCCCAGCGGATGGCCGATGGCGATGGCGCCGCCATCCACGTTGGTGCGCGCCGGATCGAGTTCGAGCTCGCGTTCGACGGCCAGGTACTGGGCGGCAAACGCTTCGTTGACTTCGACGAGATCCATGTCGTCAAGTTTCATATTGGCGCGCTCCAGCGCTTGGCGCGAGGCCGGCACCGGACCGAAGCCCATGATCGACGGGTCCACGCCTGCGGTGTCCCACGCCACCAGCCGGCCGAGCAGCGGAAGGCTGGCTACCCGATCGGCCCGCGCGACGATCAGCATCCCGGCGCCATCGGAGATGCCCGAGGCATTGCCGGCCGTTACGACGCCGTCCTTCCGGAAGTAAGGCGGCAGCTTGGCAAGGCCGGCGGCTGTGCTATCGGGACGGCGATGTTCGTCTGCTGCCCATGGCACCATCTGCTTCGTCTTGCGGTCGCGCAGCTCGACCGGGATCACTTCGTCGGCAAAGTCGCCCCGGTCCCATGCGGCGGCGGCGCGCTGCTGGCTCCGGAGCGCCACCGCATCGACATCCTCACGAGTGAGGTTGTAGCGGTCGGCGAGGTTCTCGGCGGTCTCGGCCATCGAGAGGTCGCACTGGGTATCGCGCAGCGTTTCCCAGAGCGTGTCCTCGAACGGCGGTGAAGGACCTAGTCGAAGGCCCCAGCGTGCTCCGCGTACGGTGTGCGGCGCCTGGCTCATGGACTCGGTGCCGCCGGCCAGGATGATCTCGGCGTCACCGGTCATGATCCGCTGTGCGGCCTGGATGATGGCCTCGAACCCGGAACCGCAGAGCCGATTGACCGTTACTGCAGGAGTTTCGATCCTGCAGCCGGCGCGGAGGGCCACATGGTGGGCAAGGTATGGCGCATCGACCGAGGTCTGCGCCACATTACCCACGATCACGTGATCGATCTGCTCGGCCCGGATACCCGACCGGGCGATGGCTTCCCTGGCGGCAGTCGTCGCCAGGTCGGTCGCCGTCAGGTCCCTGAGGGACCCTCCGAAGCTCCCGAATCCGGTCCGAACGGCCGACAGCACGACCACGTCTTGAGGTGAGAGGGGTGGCATATATATAAGGATACCACCGGCCGCCCCGGACCACGTGAACCCCGAACAAAAGCCGAATTCATGTGCCTGACCTGGCGGGCCAAGGTCCCGCTCATCCTGCTGCCGATGGTGGCGGGGCTCCTCGTTTCCTGCGGCGGCGACGGGCCGATCGAGCCACCCACTGTGGTGGCCACCAAACTTGCGTTCGTGACTGCACCGCCGACCAGCGCGATCGCCAGTCAGGCACTCAACCCGCAGCCGGTGATCCAGCTGCAGGATGCCACGGGCACGGCGGTGCCCAAGGCGGGCGTGGTAGTAACTGCGAGCCTCGAGGGAGGCACGGTCGCGGGAGCAACGGCCACGACTTCCAGCAACGGCCGGGCGACGTTCACCGGACTCGCGTTGAGTGCCGCGGTGGGGAGTCGCACGCTGGAGTTCAAGTCACCCAACCTTGCCGGCCTGACGCACGCGGTGCTGCTGAGTGCCGGCGCCACGTCGGCGATCAGCGCGAACTCTCCAATCAGTCAGTCGAGCACTGCCGGCCTGCCGGTGGCGCAGCTGCCATCGGTGAAGGTGGCCGACGCCGCCGGCAATCCCGCGGCGGGCGTCGCCGTGACGTTTGTGGTTGTGTCGGGCGGTGGCACACTGACGGACGAGGTGCAGCCGTCGGGGCCGGATGGCATCGCCACTGTCGGTGCCTGGGCACTGGGGCTCGCGCCAGGCAGCAACAGCGTCCGAGCCTCCGCCGAGGGCGTTGCTGGTTCGATCACGTTCATGGCAACCGGCATCCTGGTGGGCCAGGCGACTGCTCAGTCACCTGATTTGCAGGTGGCGGTGGTGGGAACCGGTGTCGGAAGCGTGCCGTCCGTGACCGTAGTCGAGTCGGGCGCGCCCAAAGCCGGCGCGCTGGTGCGGTTCAAGGTGGTTGCGGGAGGCGGATCGGTTGCCGTGGCCGACGCGACGACTGATGCCGCGGGTGTCGCATCTCCAGGCGAGTGGCTGCTGGGGGCCGTGGCGGGTGAGAACGTGCTCGAAGCCGAAGTACCCGGTTATTCGGCTACCGTACTCCGGTTTCGCGCCTGGAGCGTGGCACAGCTACCGGCTTCGCTGGTGCTGCACGCGGGAGACGGCCAGACGGTAGACGCTGGTCAGGCGCTGCCGGTTGCGCCGGCAGTGCGGGTGAAGGATGCTGGAGACAATCCCCTGGTCGGGTTTCCGGTAACCTTTTCGCTGAGCGACGAACACTCCGGCGCGATCACCGGTGCGAACGCTGTCACCAACGCGAGCGGCGTCGCCACTGTCGGAAGCTGGCAGCTGCCGCTGGCGAACGGCGCGTGGCATCTGGAAGCCGCCGCGCCCACGCTCAACGGGTCTCCTGTCGTATTCACGGCGACAGTTGTCGACAACACGCCCGGGGTCGTCGAGGTCGTCTCGGGCACGATCACGGCGCAGGTGGCCACGCCAGTGGCGACGCTTCCGCGAGTCCGGGTTCGCACCGCCGGGGGGACGCCTCTGGCCGACGTGCCGGTGGCGTTTGCGGTTGCATCCGGCGGTGGCACCGTGACCGGTGGGGCCGTGGTGACCAACGCAGCGGGCGAGGCATCGCCCGCGTCATGGACCCTCGGCACAGCGGCCGGGGAACAGTCGGTGATGGCAGCGGTGGGAGCACTCGCGCCGCTCACGGTCACGGCCACGGCCACAGCAGGGCCGCCGACGTCGGCAGTTATCGTCCAGGGAGACAACCAGAGCGGGCCAGTGTACAACCCGCTTCCGGTGGACCCGACGATCCGAATGCAGGATCAGTATGGCAACCCGACGCCAGGAAAGCGCTCGGTATTCGCAGTGACGCTGGGCGGCGGCCAGCGATTGCAGGCATCCGAGTTCTCGAATGCCGCAGGCGAAGTCAGCTCCCGCTGGAGGCTGGGCGGTGCCACCGGCGCCAACCAGCTGACCGTGTCGTTCCCATCGGATCCAATTGCGAGTATCGGGTTCTCGGCGACGGGGACCAGCGTGAGCAGCGCATTCAACATCGATGTCATCTACGTCGGCACGCCCACTGCCGCACAGCAGGCCGCGGTGGATGCCGCGGTTGCGCGGTGGAGGACGATCGTTCAGGGTGACATCCCGGACATCCAGGTCACCCTGGCGGCCGGAACCTGCTCCACCAGCCAGCCAGCCATATCCCAGCTGGTGGACGACGTCCTGATCCTGGTTGATTTCTCTACCATAGATGGGGCAGGCGGCGTCCTTGGGTCCGCCGGTCCCTGCGCGCTGCGTGGTTCGACGTCCCTGCCGGCCTTCGGCACCATCACCATCGACGGCGCCGACGCGGCGGGTCTCGCCGCCTCCGGCGAGCTGCGCGACGTCATGACCCATGAGCTGGGTCATGTGCTTGGCATCGGGACCATCTGGGATCGCAGGAATCTTCTCGTCGGCGAGGGCAGCAGCAATCCGCAGTACACCGGCATTGCAGGAAGACAGGCGTACAATGGCCTGGGTGGTACGCAAGTGAACGTGCCGGTCGAGAACACGGGTGGCGCCGGCACGGCTGATTCGCACTGGCGCGAGGCGGTGTTCGTCAACGAGCTGATGACCGGTTTCATCGGCGGCACCGACAATCCGCTGAGCAAGGTCACCTCGCGTTCGCTGATCGACCTTGGCTATGTCATCAACGATGTCACTGCCGATCCGCTGGGCTTCACCCTCGACCTGCGTAGTGACCTCCAGACGTCACGGGCGAGCTTCCCGGTGCGGCGTCTCCGGGAGCAGCCCCTCACCGGACCCATTATCGTGATCTATCCGGACGGCACCACGCGCAAGACTCCGCGCTGATGCCTGATTCAGTGAAACAATCCACCGGAAGGCCGATGACCAGACCCACCAGAGTCGGACCAGCATTTGGACTCGCGCTGCTTCTCGCTGCGAGTCTTGCTCCGGCTGCCCGCGCCCAGGGTGCCACGGCCACCGCTGAGCGCCAGGCGTCCTTCACTCAGCTGGAGGGCATCGCGCAGCGGTACCGGGTGTCCGCCATCACCGAGCGCCGGTTTACCCACGAGGAGTTCTGGCAGGCGGTGATGCCCTTCATGGCGAAAGGGTCGCCCCTGAGCGTCGCGGAAATCGGCCGGTCCATGCATGGCCGTGCCATTCGCGCGGTGCGATTCGGCAATGGACCGGCCACCGTGCTGCTCTGGTCCCAGATGCACGGCGACGAGTCCACCGCCACCATGTCGCTGGCGGACATCTTCAACTTTCTGGCGGCGGACAGCGAGGATCCACTTCGGGTGCGACTGTCGGAGCAGCTGACGATTCACTTCATCCCGATGCTCAACGCTGATGGTGCCGAGGTGTTCGAGCGCCAGAATGCGGCGGGCATCGACATCAATCGCGACGCCCGGCGGCTCTCCTCACCCGAGGCGCGGGCGCTCAAGAGCTATCGCGACCGTATCGATCCCGCGTTCGGCTTCAATCTCCACGACCAGAGTGCGCGCACCCGGGTCGGGCGTCAGGGGTTGCAGGCGGGGATCTCACTGCTGGCGCCGGCGTTCGATGATTCGCGGGGGTACAACGAAGTACGATCGCGGGCCCGGCTGGTGGCGGCGGCCATCGTGGCGGCGCTGGATGACTCGCTGCACGGCCGGATCGGGAAATACGATGATTCGTTCAATCCCCGCGCCTTCGGCGACCTGATCCAGCAGTGGGGCACCAGCACGGTGCTGATCGAGAGCGGCGCGCTTCCGGGCGATCCCGAAAAGCAGCAGCTCCGGGCCCGGAACGTGGTAGCGATCCTGGCGGCGCTCGACGCCATCGCCACCGGTTCATACCGGGATGCTGATCCGGACTTGTACGAATCACTCCCCTACAACGCCGGCGGTGCCTACGACCTGCTGGTGGTGGGTGGGCAGCTGGTGATCCCGGGGCAGCCCGCGATGCGTGCCGATGTCGCGATCAACTATGACGAAGCGGTGCGGAAGCAGGACGGACGGGTGCGGGAAGTCGGAGACCTCGAGGGAGCCGTGGCGCTGGACACGCTGGATATCAGCGGGAAGTTCCTGCACCCGCGCCGCGACGCGCTGCATCAGGTGTCCGGAGGACCCAGGCTGGATATTGGTGCTGCGGCAAAGTTCGATATTCGGGCGGGTGCCGCGACTTCCAGCCAGCTGGTTGGAAAGATCGAGGATTAGACCTCCGTATCCGGATCGTATTCCAGATACTTGCCCTTCACCCGCTCGGACTCGAGCCAGTCGAGGAACGCTGATGGCACGGGGCCGTTGGACTGGACCTGTTCGCGGGCGGCACGGACCGCGAGGTGGTCGGCGTATTCGTTCTTGGGGTGACCCTTGTGGCCTCTTACCCAGGCCCAGGTCACGTCGTGCCCTTCCGCCGCCTCGACCAGCGCCTGCCACAGCTCGAGGTTCATGATGGCGCCGCCCTTGCGGGTCCAGTTGCGGCGGCGCCAGCCGGGCACCCACTCGCGCATGCCCTTCACCAGATACTCCGAGTCCGACACCATCCGCACCATCACCCGGCGGTCCTTGCCCGAGAGAATGCGCAGCGCCTCCGCCGCGCCCGCCAGCGCCATGCGGTTGTTGGTGGTGGCCGGCTCGCTCAGGTAGAAGTCGCGTCGCTCGACGCCTGACCGAAGCCGGACCTCGATCAGCCCCGCAGCACCACCCGGATTCTCACCCTCGCGGCCGTTGCCCAAGCAGCTTTCGTCCAGATGGATCAGGGCCCCCACTACTCCCCCACCGGCTCGAAGGCGTCCAGGTCATCCAGTCGAAACACCAGTTCCTCGCCGGTCATCGGCAGGTGCGCCACCAGTGCGTCCCGGCCACCGTGCTGGGTAACGCGTCGGGCCGTCACGATGTACTCGGTGCCTCGCCGGTTGATCATCACCCGCCGCCCGTCGCGCGCGGCGCGCTCGAGCCGGTCCATCTGGGTCGGCGTCCACTTGAAGCGACCCATCAGGCAGTTCCGCCTGTCCGCCGGACCGCTATCACGGGATCGGGGCCATCGCCCGCGCGGACTTCGCCGATGGTGGCCTGCACCAGCGTGCCTTCGGACTTGAGTGCATCTATCAATGTAGAGTGTGCAGCACGCGGAACCGCGATGAGCAGCCCTCCCGATGTCTGCGCGTCGGCCAGCAGCAGCCTGTCTGTCTCGGTGATGCCGTCGGACCAATCCACCGTGACTGCCGTGAGGTTCCGGGTGGTGCCGCCGGGCACCGCACCCTGCTCGATCAGCTCCCGCACCCGTGGCAGCATCGGCACCGCGTCCAGCCAGAGTTCTGCCCGGGTGCCGCTGGCCATCATCATCTCGCTCAGGTGACCCAGCAACCCGAAGCCGGTCACATCGGTGGCACCGCGCACTCCCGCCGTCACCGCTGCCCGGGCGGCACCATCATTGAGTGTGGTCATGCTGGTGACGGCATCGTGGAGCTCGCTCTCGCTTGCCTTGTCCCGCTTGAGCGCGGTGGTCATGATCCCGGTGCCGATCGGCTTGGTGAGTACCAGCAGGTCACCCGGTCTGGCGCCGGCATTGGTGAGCATCCGGTCCGGATGGACCTCCCCCACCACGACCAGCCCGAACTTCGGCTCGGCGTCGTCGATCGAATGTCCGCCGAGCACCGGACACCCCGCCCGGCGGGTGACGTCCGACGCGCCCCGCAACACGTCCCCCAGCAGGTCGAACGACAACCCCTGTCGGGGCCAGCAGACGAGGTTCAGCCCGAAAAGCGGCTGGCCTCCCATGGCGTAGACATCACTCAGCGCGTTGGCGGCGGCGATCGACCCCCAGGTGAAGGCGTCGTCCACGATGGGCGTGAAGAAATCGGTAGTGGCCACCAGCGCGCGGTCGTCGGCGATGCGAAAAACGGCGGCGTCGTCGCGGGTGCTGGCATCGACCAGGACCCGAATGTCGTCATTGAGCGGCAGGTGGTGCAGCACCTGCGACAGCTCGGAACTGCCGAGCTTGCAGGCGCAGCCGGCGCCATGGGA
>JAICQR010000217.1 GCA_025937755.1 Gemmatimonadales bacterium
AGCAGATCGAACGGCTTCTTGGCCATGTCGAACACCACGCTGCCGTACATCTGGACGAATCGGCGGTAGGAGTCCCATGCGAACCGGGCATTGCCGCTGAGGCGGGTGAGTCCCTCCACGGTGGAGTCGTTGAGGCCGAGGTTGAGGATGGTCTCCATCATCCCCGGCATCGACACCGCGGCTCCAGAGCGGACCGACACCAGCAGGGGATTGTCGTGTCCGCCGAACTGCTTGCCGGTGATGGCTTCGAGCCGGTTCAGATTGGTCTCGACCTCGGTGCGTAGCCGGGGCGGAAACTGATTGCTCTCGAGGTAGGTCAGGCAGAGGCTGGACGCGATGGTGAACCCCGGAGGCACCGGAATCCCGATCTGGGTCATTTCCGCGAGCCCCGCCCCCTTGCCGCCCAGCACGTCCTTCATCGCCGCGGTGCCGTCCGCGCGGCCCTGCCCGAAGAAGTAGACCAGCGGCTGGCTGTATTGTCCGCTCATGCCCCGGCCTCGACCAGCGGGCTTACGTGACGCAGCTGCACCAGTTCCTCCGGGATGGGGGTCGGGTAGTCACCCGAGAAGCAGGCGTGGCAGAAACGCGGCTCTGCGCCCGGCGGCTGGCCCGCGGCGGCGAGCATGCCGTCGAGGGAGAGATAGCCGAGCGAGTCGACGCCGAGGTACTCGCGAATCTCCTCCACCGAGTGCGTTGCAGCAATCAGTTCTTCGCGGGTTGGTGTGTCGATGCCGTAGTGGCACGGTCCGGTAATGGGCGGCGACCCCAGGCGCAGGTGCACTTCCCGCGCGCCCGCAGCCCGGATCATCTGCACCAGGCCGCGGCTGGTGTTGCCGCGCACCAGCGAGTCGTCCACCACCACGACCGACTTGCCTTCGATGACTTCGCGCACCGGATTGAACTTGATGCGCACCTTCGCGATGCGCAGGGCCTGGGTCGGATTGATGAAGGTGCGGCCGACGTAGTGGTTGCGGATGAGCCCATGCTCCAGCTTGATCCCCGACGCCTCGGCGTAACCCAGCGCCATCGCGTTGGAACTGTCGGGAACGCTGAACACCACTTCAGCGCCGTCGGCCGGATGCTCTCGCGCCAGCGCACGTCCCAACTCCCGCCGCGCGGCATCGACCGATTGATGAAAGACCATGCTGTCGGGCCGGGCGAAATACACCAGCTCGAAGACGCAGCGGGTGACCGGGCGGGGCTTGAGGCGCTGGAGGTGGGTCACTTCTCCATCCTCGACCCGGATGAAGTCGCCCGGCTCCAGTTCGCACACCACGCTCGCGCCCACCAGGTCCAGGGCACAGGTCTCGCTCGCTATCACGAACCCGTCGCCCAGCTTGCCCAGCGCCAGCGGCCTGAACCCCCGGCTGTCCACGGTGGCATACAGCGTGCGACCGAGAGAAATGATGAGGCTGTAGGCGCCGTCGATCTGCTCCAGCGCGTCGCGGATCTGCCCCTCGGGTGTTTCGGCCTCCGAGCGGGCGATCAGGTGGACGATGACTTCCGAGTCGCTGGACGACTGGAAGATCGCGCCCTCCTGCACCAGCCTGGCGCGCAGCTCCGGCGCGTTGATGAGATTGCCGTTGTGGGCCAGCGAGAGCGGGCCACATCGGGTATTGGCGTAGCAGGGCTGGGCATTGGCCAGCACCGTGCTTCCGCTGGTGGAGTATCGGGTATGTCCCACCGCCACATCGCCGGGCAGCCGGTCGAGCAGTTCCTGGTCGAAGTTCTCGGAGACCAGGCCCATGCCCTTGTGCATTCGTGCAGTCGCATCGTCGTCGAGCGCTACGATGCCCGCGCTCTCCTGGCCCCGGTGCTGCAAGGCATACAGTCCAAGGTATGCCAGCCGCGACGCGTCAGGAACGCCAGCGACGCCGATGATTCCGCACATATCTGTCAGTCTCCCCGATCGGCCGCGTCTTCGCCGGCCGGACGCATCCGCCGTGGGATCGCGTTGTGGTAAATGCTGC
>JAICQR010000185.1 GCA_025937755.1 Gemmatimonadales bacterium
CTGCTCTCGCCGGTGGTCCACTTCTTCAGCTCGCCGAAGAACAGAAAGGCGTAGGGCTGGGCAACGGTTACCACCAGGCTGTCGCCGCTTGGCCCGTCCCAGTTCTCCAGCGTGATCTGGGTACTGTCGCCGTTCAGGTTCGAGCCCCGGATGGCCTGCATCACGGTGTGGCGCACCGAGTCGGCGGTGATGACCCCCGCCTCGTCGTAGATCGCGGCCTTCCGGGCGCCCTCGCGGGCAGCCTGGGTCACAACTATGTGCGCGTTCCAGGCGCGGCCGAACTCGAGAATGCCCACCAGAAATACCAGCAGAAACGGGGTCAGCAGCGCGAACTCGACCAATGCCTGGCCGTCGTCCCGCCGCCCGAACCGCCGCAGAATCGACCAATAATTTCTCATACCACAGGTACCCCGTAAAACCACCAGAGAAGCGCTCCGGCGGCGATCGCCACGCCGTAGGGCACCTTGACGGCCCCCGGCGATTCGAGTGTGCGTGCTTCGCCTCCAGCCCGTCCCAGCGTTACGCCCCGCTTGAGCATGGCGCCCGCGTTGTAGAGCGAGGGAAGAATCACGCCCCGCCTGATGGCCTCGGCAATCCCCAGCAACCCGCCCAGGATCCCGATAGCCAAGAGCGCTCCAACAAAGGGCTTGAGCCCGAAGAAAGCCCCCGTGGTGATGAGCAGCTTGCCGTCGCCACCACCCAGGGCCCGGAGCGCAAACAGCAACAGACCTGTCACAAAGCCGAGTCCCGCGCCCGCCAGCCCATCCATCAGCGGGGAAGCTCCGCCCAGCGCCCGCAGCAGCAGTGCCGCGCCGAGGCCGCCGAAAGTGAGCCAGTTGGGAATGCGGCGGGTGCGCAGGTCGGTCACTCCCGCCGCCAACATCACCACCACGAACACCACGGTGGTGACGACGTACACCGTCAGTAACTGTTCCCCGGCGCGTTGTTCAGCCGGTTCTTGCTTTCATTGAACGCATTGCCGATCCCGTTTCGGAACAGCACCATGATCGACATCAGAGCGATGGCCACCAGCGCCACTATCAGCGCGTACTCCACCAGGCCCTGCCCCTGCTCGTCCTGCACGAACTTTCCCAGCTCGCGCTGCATTCGGCTCTCCGCGTCGGTGTCAGGGCCACCAGCCACACTGGAAAACAGCACGGCCACGGAGCCGCCAGCGGCGAGAGACTCGCCGAGGCGGCCGCGCGACCGTTGCGCCTGGACTAGTAGCTGCCCTGGGGCGCGTTGTTGAGCCGGTTCTTGCTCTCGTTGAACACGTTACCGATGGAATTCCGGAAGAGCACCAGAATCGCCATCAGGCCGATGGCGACCAGCGCGATGATCAGCGCGTACTCGACCAGACCCTGGCCCTCTTCGTCCTTCATGAAATTGCCGAGAACCGCCCGCATACGACTCCCCTTGTTGTGAGTGAGACTCCTCCACCTACCCGTTCACCACCCGACTGCACTGCTTCCCGCCCCTGCCTTCTGGGGCAGTGACCGGTCCTGCTATTCACCAGGCCGTGAGGACCAGAGTCCGCCCTACGGCTGAGTACGCGAGAAACAAGAGGATCGGGCGCAGACCCCTGGATTGCGCGCCCGGGTCCGGCAGTCAGGGGCAACCTCCGTGCCCCGGCCGGATTGGCCAGCTACAGTCGGGTCATCCGTCACAAACCCCGTAGCTGCAATAATTTGCCTTCGTCCGGAGCTTCAGGGGAGAGACCGGACTCCCTCTCGGGGGAGGGACAGCGCAGCGAATCTGTTGCGGTTATTCCACATCGGATGCATATACGCTAGCAATCGGGACGCCGTTGCGCAATCGGGGAGGCGCGTAAGTCGGCAATCTGACGCAAGATGCAACACGGAGTCCAGAGTCGAGAGCCGATAGTCGATAGTCCCTTCTCGCCTCGTGGGTAGCCGGGCGCGGCGCGAAGTTTGATTGCTGTTCTCTCAACTCTCGACTAACGACTCTCGACTCTCAACTCACGGCTTCATGCCTCCCACTCTCTCCGTCGTCATCCCCGTCTACAACGAGGAGGCCACCCTCCCCGAGTTGCGGCGTCGGCTGGGCGAGGTGCTCGAGCAGATCGAGCCGAGCCACGAGGTCATCCTGGTCAACGACGGAAGCCGGGACGGCACGGCCGAGGCGCTGGGGCGGATCTGTGCGCCGGGGAGCCGGTGGCGTGGAGTACACCTCTCGCGGAACTTCGGGCACCAGGCGGCGGTGGCGGCGGGGCTCAGGGCAGCGGCGGGCGCTGCGGTGGTGGTGATGGACGCAGACCTGCAGGACCCGCCCGAGCTGGTGGCGGAGCTGCTGGCCAAGTGGCGCGAAGGGTACGAGGTGGTGTACGCCCAGCGGGTGAGCCGGCAGCGGGAAGGCTGGCTCAAGCGCACCCTGGCGTGGGGGTACTACCGGGTGCTCCGGGCGGTGGCGCCGGTGGACATCCCCAGCGACACGGGGGACTTCTGCCTGATGGACCGCAAGGTGGTGGACGCGCTGGTGGCGCTGCCGGAACGAAACGCCTACCTGCGGGGGCTCCGGGCGTGGCTGGGCTTCCGGCAGACGGCGGTGCCCTTCGAGCGGAAAGCGCGGTTCGCGGGAGAGCCCAAGTACACCTTCCGGAAGTCGCTGTCGCTGGGCATCAACGGCATCATTTCGTTCTCCAAGAAGCCGCTCCGGCTGGCGACCTGGCTGGGTCTGGTGGTGTCGGCGGTGAGCTTTCTGCTGGGCATCTATTTCATCATCCTGCGACTTACGTCCGAGTTCGAGATCCGGGGCTGGGCCTCGACGGTGGTGATCATCCTGTTCCTGGGTGGGGTGCAGCTGCTCACCATAGGGATCATCGGTGAGTACCTGAGCCGGATCTATGATGAGGTCAAGCAGCGGCCGCAATACGTTGTGCGGGGAGAGGACAATGCACCCGAAGGCGGTAAGGCGGTAAGGCGGTCAGGCGGTAGCGTCGGGGGCCAGGCATAGCTTGGATTCCTCACTCTGGGATGCGATCGCGAAGGTGGAGCGGCGGCACTGGTGGTTCCGGGGCCGCCGAGAGATCGTGGCGCGGGTGCTGGAGGCACGGCTCCCGGCGGGGGCGAGCGTGC
>JAICQR010000126.1 GCA_025937755.1 Gemmatimonadales bacterium
ACTGCCTTCACCCCCAGCAGTGCCGCACCCTTGGCCGCCCAGTCGCGCGAACTGCCCGAGCCATACTCCTTGCCCGCCAGCACCACCAGCGGCGTGCCCGCGTCGATGTATCGCATCGCGGCATCGTAGATCGAGATTTCCTCGCCCGACGGGAAGTGCAGCGTCCAGTTGCCTTCCTTCGCCGGCACCAGCGCATTCTTGATCCGCACGTTGCCGAAGGTCCCGCGCATCATCACTTCGTGGTTGCCCCGCCGCGACCCGAACGTATTCCAGTCCACCTGTTCCACCCCGTGCTCCTTGAGGTAGCGCGCCGCGGGACCGTTCTTCGGGATGGCTCCCGCAGGGGAGATGTGGTCGGTGGTGACTGAGTCGCCCAGGAGGGCGAGCACCCGCGCACCGCTGATGTCCGCCAGCGGAGGCGGCTCAGCGGGGAGGTCCTGGAAGAAGGGAGGATTCTGGACGTACGTGCTGCTGGCCTCCCAGACATAGCGGCTCCCCTCGGGCACCGGCAGCGCCTGCCATTCCTTGTCGCCGTCGAAGACCGCGCCGTACTGGCGGGTGAACAGTTCGGGCGAGAGCGCCGACGCGATCGTGTCGGCGATCTCCTTCTGGGTGGGCCAGATGTCTTTCAGGAATACCGGCTCGCCGTCGTCACTGATCCCCAGCGGGTCGTTGACCAGGTCTACGTCCACGTAGCCCACCAGGGCGAAGGCCACGACCAGCATCGGCGACGCGAGGTAGTTGGCGCGCACCATGGGGTGGATGCGTGCTTCGAAGTTGCGGTTGCCCGACAGCACCGCCGCCGTCACCAGGGAATGGTCTTCGATGGCCTTCGCCACCGGTTCGGGCAGCGGGCCGCTGTTGCCGATGCAGGTGGTGCAGCCGTAGCCCACCGTCTGGAAACCGAGTTTGTCGAGCTCGGTGTCGAGCCCGGCACGCTGGAGATAATCGGTCACTACCCGCGAGCCCGGCGCCATGCTGGTCTTGACCCACGGGCGCGAATTGAGCCCCTTCGCCACGGCATTGCGGGCCAGCAGTCCGGCACCCACCATGACCGAGGGGTTCGAAGTATTGGTGCATGACGTGATGGCAGCGATCACGATGGCGCCATCGCGCAGTTCGTGGCTCTCGCCGTTGATCTCGCACGCCACGCCCGGCTCGGGCGCGGCCACCGTTGCCGTGACCGGCGACTGACCACCCTCGTTGGACCAGCGCTCGATGGCCTCCTGGGCCGCGATCCGCCGCTTGGTAGGCACGTTGGGTTGCATCAGGATCGGCAGCGAGACCGCGAAGCTTCGCCGCAGGTCCCGCAGCGGCACCAGGTCCTGGGGCCGCTTGGGCCCGGCCAGGCTGGGCTCGATGCTGCCGAGGTCGAGCGACAGGGTGCTGGTGAACTCGGGGTCGGGCGTGTCGTCGGTGCGGAAGAGTCCCTGCTCCTTGTAATACCGCTCCGCCCGCTGGACCACCTCCGGCTCGCGACCGGTGCGCTCGAGGTAGCGCACCGTTTCCGCATCCACAGGGAAAAAGCCGACAGTGGCGCCGTATTCCGGCGACATGTTGCCGATCGTGGCCCGATCCGCCAGGCCAAGCGCCGAGAGTCCGGGCCCGTAGAACTCCACGAACTTGTCCACCACCCCATGCTCCCGCAGCATCTGCGTCACCCGCAGCACCAGGTCGGTCGCCGTCGTGCCCACCGGCAGCGCGCCGGTCAGCTTCATGCCCACCACGTCGGGCACCATCATGAAGTAGGGCTGGCCCAGCATCACGGCCTCGGCCTCGATGCCTCCCACGCCCCAGCCCACCACACCCAGCCCGTTGATCATCGTGGTATGCGAGTCGGTGCCCACCAGCGTGTCCGGGTAGAGCGTCAACTCACCGTGCTGCTCCCTGAGCTGCACGCACGGCGACAGGTATTCCAGGTTGACCTGGTGGACAATGCCGGTGCCGGGAGGGACCACGCGGAAGTTGCGGAAGGCGCGCTGGGCAAACTTGAGCAGCTGGTAGCGCTCGCGATTGCGCTCGAATTCCAGTTCCACATTCAGCTTGAAGGCGGCCGGTGTGCCGTAGTAGTCCACCTGGACCGAATGGTCGATGACCAGGTCACACGGTACGCTCGGGTTGATCCGCTGCGGGTCGCCCCCCATCTGCGCCATGGCATCGCGCATCGCCGCGAGGTCCACCACGCACGGCACACCGGTGAAGTCCTGCAGCACCACTCTCGCCGGCATGAAGGGGAACTCCGTCCGCACCGCCGACGGGGTCCACCGCGCCAGTGCCTCCACATGCGCTTCGGTCACGACCCCATGGCCGGCAAACCGCAGCGCATTCTCCAGCAGCACCCGCACCGAGAAAGGCAGCCGCTCGAGATTGTACCCGCCCTGCCGGGCCAGCACATCGAGTCGGTAGATTGCGGCGGACGTGCCGCCAAGATCGAGCTGCTGCCGGGTGCCGAGGGGATTGGGAATCGTGGAGGTCATGTCCTGCCGTCCGGAAAGTTGGAATTGGGGTAAGAACCTGAATTATAGCAGGAAGGAGGAGCTTTCTGGCTCCGTATCCGGTGCCGCGGGCCATCGTCCGCCTGCCTGAAGGACTGCGCATCGACTGGACACCCCGGTCCGAGGGGGCGTCCCAGCCGGCGCAGGTCGTGCTGTATCCGTCGCGAATGCTTCGCCTGGCCTGCCCCTGTGCCGCCTGCGTGGATGAAATGTCGGGGCGGGCCCTGCTGGATCCCGATCGTGTGCCGCACGACGTGCAACCGCTGGCAGTCGAGCTGGTGGGCGGCTACGGCGTCCGCATTCGCTGGAGCGACGGCCACAGCACCGGGATCTACACTTTCCAGTTGCTGAAGGCCATTTGTCCGTCCGACAGTCACGCCGCACCTTGACACGTTCGGTCTGGTGCCCAGCCTCGGGCTGTGCTAATCTCGAAGGTCATGCCGGTTGGTAACTTCCCGGGATACGCCCATGGTCAGCAGTGGTGGCTTCTGGATTCTGGTCTGGTACGGCATCTTGCTGCTGGGCATTGTAGGCCTGTGGGCCTCGCTGTCGGGCGGCAAGCGGCTGCATTGGCGCAATCTGGACGAGCTGTTGCGTGCCATCGGCACCATGATGGTGTCGGGCGGCATGCTGCTGCTGCTGTACGGGGTGCTGCCGCACGTGGCAACCGGGCTGCTGGGGCTGGCACTGGGCGTTTTTGTCGCGGCCTTCGTGGCCGGCCAGAACCTGCCGGATCCTCTGCCGGAGGACGCCGACGAAGAAGACGAGTTGCACCCCGCGCTGCGCCATTCCGGGCCGCAGCCGGTCATCCATGGACGCGATTTCGCGTCGGATTCCGACACAGCCGGGGCAGGCTCGAGGTCGGCCTCTGATTCCGGAGGAAATTCATGAGTCACGGCCACTCGGCGGTGCAGGAAGGTGCGATTGCCGGTGCGATCGGTGCGACCATACTTGCTGCCTGGTATTTCGCGGTGGATGTGGCCCACGGCCAGCCATTTCGCACGCCGCTGCTCATCGCTCAGCTGCTGTTCGGCGGCGTGGGGTCCGACGCGGGCAGCCTCGGGGCCATCGTGGTCGTGACCATCGTCCACTTCACGGCCATCATGGTGGTGGGCGTGGGGCTGGTGGCACTGGTGCACGTCGCCGCGCGGGAACTGGAGTGGCGCATGGCCCTGATCATCGCCATGGCCATCGCGCTGGTGCTCTTCTTCGGGCTGGGCTACGCGGCGCACATCGCTCAGGGCCAGCCGATTCCCTACTGGGTGGTTTTTACCGGAGGCCTGCTCGCGGTGCTCGGCATCTCGTGGTATCTCTGGCGCACCCATCCCGGGCTGGCGCAGTCGTTCCGGGACGTGCCCCTTGGCAACGAGGGCGAGTCCGCCAGTCACGCTCCGGAGCGATGAGGCGGCCCGCCGCACTGCTCGGCTTCCTTCTCGCACTCGTCGCTGGTCCAGTCGCGGCGCAGCTCGAGCCGCCCTCCACGGGCGGCTCGGCTGCTTTCATGCACGAGGCGGCGATGCTGGGCCATCGCCTCAGGGTTCTGGTGATCGGTGCCCATCCCGACGACGAGGACACCGAACTCCTCACCGTCCTGGTCCGGGGCCACGGCGCCGAGGCGGCCTACCTCTCGCTCAATCGCGGGGAGGGCGGCCAGAACCTCATCGGCAGCGAGCTGGGCGAGGCGCTGGGGGTGCTGCGCACCGAGGAACTGCTCGCGGCGCGCCGGCTCGACGGCGCCCGTCAGTTCTTTACCCGCGCCTATGACTTCGGCTTCTCCAAGGGCCTCGACGATACCTGGGCACACTGGCCCCGCGACTCGGTGCTCAAGGACGTGGTGCGCACCATCCGCCGCTTCCAGCCCCAGATCGTGGTCTCGATCTTCAGCGGCACCCCGCGCGATGGCCACGGGCAGCACCAGGCCGCCGGCTGGGCGGCACGTGAGGCATTTCAGGTCGCGGGTGATCCCAGCCGGTTCCCCGAGCTCGAAAGCGAAGAGGGCTACAGCGCATGGCGCCCGCTCAAGCTCTACCGTGCCACCTGGTTTGATCAGCAGGCCACCACCACCACGCTGCCCGGCGGCCGGCTCGACCCCGCCACCGGAAAGACCTTCCACCAGCTTGCCATGGCCAGCCGAAGCCTGCATCGGTCGCAGGACATGGGCAGGCTGCAGCAGATCGGTCCCTCCCTGGTGCGACTGGCGCTGCTCGAGGATCGCACCGGAGCGGGGACCGGCGGAGTCTTCGAGGGCATCGACCAGCTTCTCGTCCCCGAATTGAATCCGGCCGACGCCGAGCAATGGGCAGCGCTGGCCGATGCCATGCGCGCGACTCGGGGTGCTGGCGCCGACTCACTGATCGAAGCGGGCGAGCAGCTGCTGCGCCGTGCCAAGCCGTCACCCGCCGTCGACGATCAGCGCCGCCACCTGGCCCGGGTGCGCCAGATCATCCACGGCGTGCTGCTGGACGCGCTGGCTGACGACGATCACGTCGCTGCCGGCGACACCGTCGGCATCACGCTGCTGGCGGCGAATGGTGGCGGCAGCAACCCTGGTTCGGTGGAGATCGGTGGGGACCTGCTGCTGGCGCGCGGGTGGGACCTGGAGGCCGGCGATACGTCCGCGGCGCGCTGGCGCGTCACTCCGGATGCGATCGACTCGCTCCGGTTTGTTGTCCGGACCGACGCCGCAGTGGGCGGCGGCACGCCCTACTACATGCAGCTGCCTCGTGCAGGCGCCATGTACCAGTGGCCGGGCTGGGCCCGGGAATGGTGGGGACACCCCTTTGAGCCCGACCCGGTGCGGGGATCGTTCCGGCTCAACGGCGCCGCGGCGCCGCTGGAGGTGGACGTCACTCGCCGCACCAACGACCAGGGCTCCGGCGAGATCCGGACGCCGCTGTCGCTCGTTCCTGCCGTCGGCGTGCGG
>JAICQR010000208.1 GCA_025937755.1 Gemmatimonadales bacterium
CAGGGCACTGGTATCGGTGCCCTCCTGGTCGGCGCTGCTGAAGCGCTCGATCCGCTCGTTGCCTTCGCCGTCGCGGGTGGGATGATCCAGCCGGACTGCTTCGGCATTGAGCGCGCTCAGGCTGCGCACGGCCTCGACCGTGAGGCCGGTGGCCCGCGCCAGCTCTTCGGTGGTAGGCATGCGGCCCAGCCGGTCCTTGAGCAGCGTGGTGGTGCGGCCTAGCCGGCTGAGGTCGGCGGTGCGGTTCAGAGGCACCCGAACCGGACGCCCGTGGCGCGCAATAGCGGCCTGTACCGCCTGGCGAATCCACCAGACCGCATAGGAAATGAACTTGACCCCCCGGTCCGGATCGAACTTCCGGGCCGCAGTCATGAGGCCGAGATTGCCCTCGCCAATGAGGTCCACCAGCGGAACGCCGCGGTTCTGGAACTTCTTGGCCACGGACACGACGAATCGCACGTTATGCCGAGCCAGCTTCTCCTGGGCAAGTACGTTCCCCCGGAACGCCTTGCGGGCAAGCTCCATCTCCTCCTCGCGGGTGAGGAGGGGGACCCGACTGATCTCATCCAGGTAAAGGTCAAGACTCTCACGTCCCTCGTCGACCGCACGAGCGATCGGTGCAGGACGGACGGGACGACGCTTGGCACGCCCTCTCATCGTCACGCGACACGCCTCCTTCGGGATCAAATCCCATAAGCGCCAAGGCCGGGACAGCAGAACAACACTGAAATATACGCCCTAAACGCCTGAAAATCAACGGTTTAGCTAAACTGCGAAGGGCGTAGGGCTTAGGGCGTATGGCCTAAGAAACCACATGCCTGCGCCTTATGCCCTGCGCCCTACGCCTACTCTCAACGCCCGTCGGCCAAAACCGGTTCCCGTCATTCCGCCGTACGAGGCGAGCCCGACAGCGAGGACTTCGCCCCTCGACCCCGATCAATCAGTTCCATGCTGGAGCGGTCGGACGCGTTCACCAGCTTGACCACCCCGAACGGCACCTCCCCGCTTACCCAGATGTCCACGCCCCGAAGAGCGTTGCGGAAGTGGCGGGCCTGGACCTTCCCGGCCGGCACCTCGACCTCTTCCTGCCCCACCAGCTCGGCCGATTCGCAGGCGTCGGACACGGCGCGCACCAGCGGCGGGGCCGACTGGCGAGCCCGGGCCACCTGGGCGTCGGTCAGCCGCACCGGGATACCGGTCCGCCCTTCGAGCACCGCGGCCTGCAGATCGCTGGCTGCGTACGGGAATCCGGGGACCAGGACGTGGGTAACGGCCTGAACCTCACCCTCGGTATTGGCAGCACGGGTCTCGACCCAGACCAACTCCCGATCGCCGCTCTTTTCGGCGCCGATCACCGCCAGCCTTGTGCGGGCCATGGTGCCACTGGGCGAGCGAACCTCGTACTCGCTCCAGCCACCCGACTGGGGGCTCCGCGCCAGGCTGGCGCACGACTGCTGGGCACCGAGGGCAGCGGGGATGGCGGCCATCGCGGCGAAGGCCAGAACCAGATGTTTCATTGTGCTACCTCACCAGAAAGTGAATCACGTGGGTGTCACGTCACGTTCTTGATTTCGGACACCAGCTGCGTGAGTGACTGCTTCGCATCGCCGAAGAGCATCGAAGTCTTCGGGTTGTAGAACAGATCGTTCTCGATGCCCGCAAAACCCGAGCCCATGCCCCGCTTGAGCACGATGACGCTGCGGGCGTAGTCCGCATTGAGGATCGGCATGCCGTAGATCGGACTGCCGGGATCGGTCCGGGCGGCCGGGTTAACCACGTCGTTTGCGCCGATGACCAGCGCGACGTCGGCCCGCTCGAACTCGCCGTTGACCTGCTCCATGTCGAACAGCTTGTCGTAGGGCACGTTCGCCTCGGCCAGCAGCACGTTCATGTGGCCCGGCATCCGCCCGGCGACGGGGTGGACGGCGTACTTCACCTCCCCGCCCCGCTTCTCGACCTGGTCGCCCAGTTCCCGCACCAGGTGCTGTGCCTGCGCCACCGCGAGGCCGTAGCCTGGCACCACGATGACCAGCTTGGCCCATGCCAGCTGCAGGGCGGCGTCCTCGACCGAGATCTGCTTGACCGACAGGCCCTCGGCGCTGCGGCCACCGGTGGCTGAACCGCCGCCGCTTCCAAACGCACCGAAGAGCACGTTGGCCAGCGACCGGTTCATCGCCTTGCACATGATCTGGCTCAGGATGATGCCGGAGGATCCCACCAGCGCGCCCGAAATGATCAGCACGTCGTTGCGGATGACGAACCCGGTCATCGCCGCGGCGATACCGGAATACGAGTTGAGCAGCGAAATCACCACCGGCATGTCGGCGCCGCCGATGGGCAGGACCACCAGCACGCCCAGCAGCAGCGA
>JAICQR010000135.1 GCA_025937755.1 Gemmatimonadales bacterium
CACCGCCCGGCTCACGCTCGAGGAAGTCGCGCGCGGCGTGCGGAAGACCGTCAAGCTCAAGACCCTCGACCGCTGCGCGACCTGTGAGGGCACCGGCGCCAAGGAAGGCACCCGCCCGTCGACCTGCTCCACCTGCAATGGCTCGGGTGAGGTGCGCCGGGCCACGCGCAGCGTCTTCGGCCAGTTTGTGGCTGTCGCCCCATGCCCGACCTGCCACGGCGAAGGCACGGTGGTCACCGATCCGTGCGAGGTCTGCCGCGGCGAAGGCCGGGTGCGTTCGGACAAGAGCGTGCCGGTGGATGTCCCGGCCGGCGTAAGCAGCAACAACTTCCTGACGCTTCGGGGGCAGGGTGCAGTCGGTCCCCGCGGCGGTCCTGCGGGCGACCTGGTCGTGATGCTCGAGGTCAAGGATGATGACCGCTTCGAGCGCCAGGATGAACACCTGTTCCATGACCTGCCCATCTCGTTTTCGCAGGCCGCGCTGGGTGCGCGCACCGTGGTCCCGACGCCGTGGGGTGATGAGGTATTCGAAGTGCCTTCCGGCACCCAGACCGAGAGCGTGTTCCGGATCAAGGGCAAGGGACTCCCGCGGCTCAACCAGCATGGCAACGGGGACGTGATGGTGCGGGTCCATGTCTGGACCCCCGAGCGGCTGACCGACGAGCAGGAGGCCCTGCTCAAGCAGCTGGCCGAGGTCGAGGGCGACCCGCCCAGGAAGGGCGGCATCTGGACCCGGATCAGGGAAGCGCTCGGCGCATGACCAGGTGGGCGGTTCACGCCCGCCCGCCAGCGGACGACCGCGAGCGCGTGGCCGCCTGGCTGGTGGCGCGCACCGGCCACGCGGTGGAGGAACGCGCAGACGGCGTCGTCGTGGCGTTCGCCGGCGACGAGTCCGATGCGGTGGCACTGGCTCGGGAGGCGAGTGCCAGTCAGGGAGCTCCCGCCACCGCGCAGCCGGCCGACCCGGTGGACTGGACCGTTCGGTGGCGCGACGGGATCGCCCAGCGAAGGATTGGGCGCCTGCAGCTGACGCCATCGTGGCTGGAGCACGACAACACGGATCCGATGGTCGTGGTGCTGGACCCGGAGACGGCGTTTGGCAGTGGCGAGCATGGCTCCACCCGTGCAGCGTTGGCGTTGCTGGAACGACTCCTCGTCCCGGAGGACCTGATGCTCGACCTGGGCAGCGGCAGTGGGATCCTGTCGATCTGTGCGGCGCGGCTGGGCGCTCGCCGGGCAATCGGTATCGAGGTCGATGCTGACGCGAACGTCATTGCGCGTGCCAACGTCGACCGCAACGGGGTGGCGGACCGGGTCACCATCCTCGATGGCGAGGCCGGCGTACTGGCGCCGCTGCTGGGACCGGCGCAGGTGGTGGCGTCCAACATCCTGCGCGAGGTCAACATCTCGCTGCTGCCGTCCATCCGTCGGGCGCTCGCGCGGGACGGCGTGGTCATTTTCTCCGGGATGGAGCAGGCCGAGCGCGAGTTGTTCCTGCCGGCGATGACGGACGTGGGGCTGCGGCTGGAGCAGGAGGCGATCGACGATGGCTGGTGGGCCGCCGCGGCGAGGCTCACATGAGCGCGCTCCTCCTGCCGTCGGGATCGCTGGCCGAAGGTGCCGCGGTCGACATCCCGCCCGACGAAGCGCATCACCTTCGGGTCCGGCGCGCCACCGACGGTGAGCAGGTGCGGCTCATCGACGGAGCCGGCCGGGTGGGGCTCGGCGTACTGGAACAGAACGGTTCGGGCTGGCGGGCACTCATCGAGCACGTCAACACCGTACCAGCGGCACCGGCACTCGTGATTGCCGTCGGTGGCGGCGATCGCGAACGGTTCGGGCTCATCGTCGAAAAGGCCACCGAACTGGGCGCCACAGACATCGTCGCGGTTGATACCCATCGTAGCCGCAGTGTGGCGGGCCGGGTGCGGCCCGAGCATGTCGAGAAGCTGGCGGGCCGGGCGCTCGCATCACTCAAGCAGTCGGGTGGAGCATGGCTGCCGCGGGTGCGCGGACCAGTGGCGTTCGAGGATGCGCTGCGGCTGGGGATCGGTGGCCGGCGATGGCTCGCATCGGTGTCCGACGAACAATCGGCGACTGCGCCGCGCGATGGGCCGATGGCAATCCTGGTCGGTCCTGAGGGTGGTTTCAGCACCTCCGAGCGCGACGCCGCGCTGCTGTCGGGTTGGGAGCCGGTGCGGCTCGCCCGCGGCACGCTGCGATTCGAGACCGCGGCCATCGTCGCGGTGGCGCTGGTCGCTGCCGCGCGGGCCGGACGCAAGGTGGAGGAACGTCATGAGTGACTGCATTTTCTGCCGCATCGTGTCCCGGGAGTTGCCCGCCAACGAAGTGGGGCGCACGGCCGACGCGGTGGCCTTTCGCGATCTCGATCCCAAGGCGCCGGTTCATGTCCTGGTGGTGCCGGTCAAGCATGTGAGCGCGGTGCGCGACGCCACCGGCACGGACGGTGAAGCCTTGCTGGGCCGGGTGTTCGCTTTCGCCGCCGAACTCGCAACCGAACTTGGTCTGGACGCTGACGGCTATCGCCTTGTCACCAACACCGGCCAGCACGGCGGTCAGTCGGTGGACCACCTGCACGTCCACCTGCTGGGCGGCCGCCAGTTCAATTGGCCCCCGGGGTAGCGGTGGGGCGGCCTTCCCACTTCCCACTTCCCACTTGCCAGCCGAACTGCTGACCGACTCGCTCACTGCCGAGGCCCTCGAGACCATCGAGTTCGCGGCAGTGCTGGATCTCGTCGCGGCCTTTGCCGCCGGCGAGGGCGGCGCGGAGCGCGTGCGGGGGCTGCGGCCATCGGCCGACCACGCCTGGGTCGTGGCGGAACTCGCGCTGGTCGAGGAAGTCACCGCCCTCTATCGCCGGGCTGACCGGATCGAGGCGGAGCCGGTGCCGGAGCTGTCGCAGTCGCTCAGGCGCCTCCGGGTGGAGGGCAGTGTGCTCGATGCCATGGAGCTGGCCGCCGTGGCACACATGCTTGCCGCCGCACACCGGGTGAGCGAGGAACTCCGGCGGATCCGCGAGTCTGCCCCGATGGCCGCGGCGCTTGCTGTCAATCTTCCCGCGCGCGACATCGACCGCCGGCTCGAACGATCCATCGCGCCGGATGGCCAGGTGCTCGACGGAGCCAGTCCCGCCCTCGCCTCCGCGCGCCGGGAATCGCAGGACGCCCGCCAGCGACTGGTGCGCCGGCTCGAAGGCATCCTCCGGAGCATCGACTCGTCGGGCAGCGCCGGTGAAGGCACCGTAACCGTCCGCGGCGGACGCTATGTCATTCCGGTGCGGCGCGACCTCCGGTCGCGACCCGAGGGCATTGTCCACGACGAGTCGGCCAGCGCGGAGACGCTGTTCATCGAGCCGTCCGCAACCGTCCAGCTGGGAAACGAACTGCGGGAGGCGCTGGTCGCGGAAGAACGGGAGACGCTGAAGGTGCTGCGCGAACTCTCGGAGCTGCTGCGGCCCGAGCTGCCGCTGCTCGGCGACGCGCTGGAGATGTGCCTCCGGGTGGATGTGCTGGTTGCACGTGCCCGCTGGGCCCACGCGGTCGAAGGCAACGCGCCCTCAGTGACGCCCGCGCCGGCGGCACTGCTCATCCGCAATGGGCGCCATCCGCTGCTGCTGGCGTCGGGTAACGTGGTTCCCTTCGACCTCGAGATGGCGCCGGACGAGCGCACGCTGCTGGTCAGCGGGCCCAACACCGGAGGCAAGACGGTCCTGCTCAAGGCGGTGGCGCTCTTCGTCGCCCTGGCCCAGAGCGGGGTCATTCCCCCGATGGCGCCGGGCGGGGCGCTCCCGCTGGTGCGCCGGCTCGCCGCCGACATCGGCGACCGCCAGTCCATCGCCGCGTCGCTGTCCACCTTCAGCGCCCATGTGCGGACCCTCGGTGCCATTCTCCGGGACGCCGACGACGCGACGCTGGTCCTGCTGGACGAAATCGGCAGCGGCACCGACCCGGCGGAAGGCGCCGCGCTGGCGGCGGCGGCGATTGCCTCGCTCACACGCCGGGGCGCGCTCACACTGGCGACGACCCACCTGGGCCAGCTCAAAACTCTCGCCGCCGAAGAGCCCGGCGTGGTCAATGCGTCGCTGGAGTTCGATGCCGCGACGCTGGCACCCACGTACCGCTTTCGGAAGGGCGTTCCCGGCCGCTCCTATGGCCTGGCCATCGCGCGCCGACTGGGTATCGGTGCCGATGTGCTGGACGACGCCGAGGCACGGGTGCCCGCCGCCGAGCGCAGCTTCGATGCGCTGCTTGCCGCGGTGGAAGAGCGTCAGCGCGATGTGGAGCAGCGCGAACGCACGTCGCGGGCACTTGCCGCCGAGCAGCAGGAGCTGAGCGAGCAGCTCGCTGCCCAGCAGGCGATGCAGCAGGCGAAGGCCGATGAACTGGCGAAGCGTGAGAAGGAGAGTGAACGGCGGGCCCGCGACGAAGCGCGCCGGTTCCTGCTCGAGGCGCGCAAGACCGTCGAGGCTGCGTTGCAGGAGGCGCGCGGTGCGGCCGACGACGTCCGTGCCCGCGAGGCCCGCCGCGGGCTCGAGGATGCGATAAGGGAGCAGGGCGATGCGCTCGCCACCTTCGAATCCGCTCAACCCGAAGCTGCAGGCGCCGCATCGCTCACAGTTGGCCAGCGGGTACGCACCTCGGCGGGGCTGGAAGGCGTGCTCCTGGAGCGCCGCGCCGATGACAAGGCGCTGATCCGGGTGGGCAGCATGAAGATGACCGTTCCGCTGGCGCAGCTGTCGCCTGGAAAGGCTTCACCTGCCAGCCGGGATCGTGTGCCTGCCGGGTCGGCCTCGGTCGATGCGGAATCTGCGCTGCCGATGGAGCTGGACCTCCGCGGCATGACCGGCGACGAAGCTGAGTCAGCTACGCTGGCTGCCATCGACGCGGCGGTCGTCGCCGACTATCCCATCGTCCGCATCATTCACGGCATGGGCACCGGCGTGGTGCGCGAGCGGGTGCGGCGGGTGGTGCAGCACGACCGCCGGGTGCGCAAGTTCGACTTCGCACCCCGCAACCAGGGCGGCGTGGGCGTCACCATTGTGGAGCTCGCGTGATTCCGGACCACATCATCGACCAGGTCCGCGAGAGCGCGGACATCGTCGGGATCATCAGC
>JAICQR010000032.1 GCA_025937755.1 Gemmatimonadales bacterium
CAGAGCTCGCGCTTCATCCTCGATGAAGTGGCGGCGACACTGGCCGAGGAAGCCAACATCCGGGTCGAGGTAGCAGGTCACACGGACAACACCGGTCCCCGCGCGCTGAACGAGCGCCTGTCGCTCCAGCGGGCTGATGCGGTCAGGAACTACCTCATCAGCAAGGGCATCTCCGCCGACCGCATGACCGCGGCTGGCTACGCCTGGGATCGCCCGGTGGCCACCAACAACACCCGTGCGGGTCGCGCGCTCAACCGGCGCACCGAGCTGGTTCGCCAGCAGTAGTCGCACGGCCTGGCAGCAAGGAAACCGCCCGTCGGCAGCATGCCGGCGGGCGGTTTTCTTTCCTGACCGGGATCCAGGCGTTACCTTGGGCGACCCTCTACCGGCGGCGAGTGGCGGTGATCAGCGCTACCCCACCGATGATTACCGCGGAGGCGGCAAGGTGACGCAGCCCGAATGGCTCTCCTGCCACCGCCCAGCCGAGCGTCACAGCCACCACCGGATTCACGTAGGCATAGGTAGCAACGCGCCCGGGGGTGCTGACCTGCAGCAGCCAGGTGAAGGCAGTGAATCCCAGCAGCGAGCCGAATACGATCAGGTACAGCAGCGCCAGCAGTGATCGGGTACTGGGCACAGCGGATGCCAGCTGGGTTGCCTCGCCATTCAAGAGTCCGACCAGCGTGAGGCAGCCGCCTCCCGCCAGCATCTGCATCCCGGACGAGAGCGCGCCCGACTTTGGCAGCGGCTGCCCCTTGGAGATGATGCTGGCATAGGCCCAGCTGATCGAGGCGAGGGTGAGCACGGCAGCACCCAGCAGGTCCACCCGGCCACCACCGGGCGCCAGCAGCAGCGCCACGCCGGCCAGGCCGGCGAGGAGTCCCGCGATGGTCGCCGGAGGAGGTGTGGGCGCGCCGCGCATGCGCTCGATCACCACCGTCCACAGCGGCATGGTGGCCACCAGCACCGCCGCAAGGCCCGAGGCCACGCGCTGCTCGGCCCAGACCACGCCGCCGTTGCCCATCAGCAGGAAGAGTGCCCCCAACAGCAGGGCCGAGCGCCACATCCGCGGCTCCGGACGTGCAGCACCCGTCAGGCGCGCAGCTGAGTACAGCACGACGCCGGCGATGAGAAACCTGACGCCCGCCATCAGCAGCGGTGGGAGGGTCTCGATGGCGATGGCGATGGCGAGGTAGGTCGAACCCCACACCAGGTAGATCGTCGCAAACGCCGCGATGACGAGCGCGCGTGACGGTGCGGGTGGGGAGGAAGCAGACATGCGGGGCGGATAGTAGTGCGGTCCGGTTCGACGCGCTATCCGCTGCGCCAGTTCAGCGAGGAATATGATGGAACGCATCATGGATCCGGCGGCGGTGGCCCGGCTGGAAGCCATTGGCGGCAAGGGCCTGGTCCAGAGCCTGGCCGCCCTGGTCATGGAGGAACTCCCGCCGAGGTTGCAGCGGCTGGAGGAGGCCCGGGCAAGGCGCGACAGCGCCGCCCTGGGACCCGCGGCGCATGCCCTGGTGTCGGCCACCGGAAACTTCGGCGCCTGGTCACTGGCGGAACTGGCGCGATCGGTCGAGCAGCGGGCGCCCGACGCCAACTGGGAAGCGCTCGATGCCGATGTCGCCCGGCTGCGGGAATCCGGCGAGCGGTTCCTGGCCGAGCTGGCTGAGCTGGGAGACACGGCGCCGGAGGAATCGCGTGGTTGACGTGCCGGTTACCTACGCCCGGCGAGTGGGACTCTTCTCCGGCGTCATGATGGTCATCGGCGGCATCATCGGGTCCGGCATCTTCCGGAGCCCGCAGGTGGTTGCGCAACGCGTGCTCACCGGGGAGCTGACACTGCTCGCATGGGCACTCGGCGGCCTGATCGCGCTTGCCGGTGCGTTTGTCTATGCCGAACTGGGCGCCCGGATGCCGCGCACCGGAGGACAGTACGTCTACCTGCGCGATGCGCTGGGTGCGCTGCCGGCATTTCTCTATGGCTGGGCGCTGCTGCTGGTGATCGCGCCCGGCGCCATCGCGGCTGTCGCCATCACCTTCGCGGACTATCTGCTGCCCCTCGTCGGTGGTGCGCCGTCGCTCCAGCTTCCCGTGGTCATCGCCACCATCGCGTTGCTCTCCGCCATCAACTACGTCGGCGTCACGTTCGGCGCCATCACCCAGAACATCTTCACGGTCCTCAAGCTGGCGGCGCTGGCGACGCTGGTCGCGCTGGGGCTGGCCGCGGCGGCGGGCCTGCTTGGCCCACCGTCCGCTGTCGCGGCCGCGGCGATCCAGCCGCCATCAAACGTCCTGACCGCCCTCAGCGCCGCACTGGTCCCGGTGCTCTTCAGCTACGGCGGGTGGCAGCAGACCAATTTCGTCGCGGAGGAGATGATCGCGCCCGAGCGGAACCTCCCCCGGGCACTGCTGCTGGGCGTCGTCGCTGTGGTAGTGGTGTACCTGCTTGCCAACCTCGCGTACCTCGCCGCGCTGGGCGCGGACGGACTGGCCGCAAGCAGCGCACCCGCCGCAGACACCATGCGGATGCTGATTGGCTCTGCCGGCGAAACCCTGATCGCGGCCGGCATCGCCGTCTCGACCTTCGGCTTCATTGCGCTGGTGATCCTGGTGACGCCGCGGGTGCTCCAGGCAATGGCGGCCGACGGCCTCTTCCTGCCGGCGTTCGGCCGGCTCCACCCCCGCTATCGCACGCCCGGCGCGGCTATCGCGTTCGTCGGGGCGTGGTCGATCGCCCTGGCGCTGTCCGGCAAGTACGGAGCGCTGCTCGATTACGTGGTGTTCGCCGACTGGATCTTCTTCTCGCTCACCGGCGTGACGCTCCTGATCTACCGCGCGCGCGAACGACGCGGCCAGCCAGCGGGTCAGCCCGGCTTCCGCGCGCCACTCCATCCGGTGCTGCCCATCCTGTTCGTGCTGGCGGGGATTTACGTGGTCTTTGGATCGGTGGCGTCCAACCCCGCGAATGCGATTCGCGGCGTCGCGATCCTGGCCTTGGGGGTGCCGGTGTACTTCTACTCCAGACGACGAGTGAGAAGTGAGACGTGAGAAGTGAGAAGTGGGAAGTGGGAAGTGGGAGTGGGCTCAGCTCACGTCCTCTGGTGACGGCGGTACCGGCGGCGGAGCCGCCTCCGGCGCCGGGTCCATCTTCCGCATTCCGGTCAGGCTGAAGCGCCGGCGCCGGAGCACGGGCGGCGGTTCTGGCGGTGGGACGATATGGGCCAGATACTCCTCACGGTACATCCGGATCAGCTCGAAGAAGTAGGAGATTGCCAGCGGCCCGATCAGCAGCCCCATCAGGCCGAAGTACCGGATGCCGGCGAAGGCACCGATCACCGTGATGAATGGATGAATTCTGGCATAGCGGCGATAGACCCAGGGCCGGATCAGGTTATCCACTCCACCCACGACGACGAAGCCCCAGATAACCATCGCGACAGCCCAGAAGTACTGCTGCTGCAGGAACAGCACACCGGCGGCCGGTATCCAGATCAGGCCACTGCCCACCACAGGCAGGATCGCGAACAGTGCCGTCACCACACTCCAGAACATCGGATTGGCGAGCCCGGAGGCCCAGAACGCCAGGCCAAGCAGGGCACCTTGAACCGCGGCCGTGAGAAACGTTCCGATCAATGTCGAAACCGTCACATCCTTGAAGCGCTTCTGCAGGGCCTTGGTGTTCGCTGCGCTGAAGGGGATGAACGGCCGCATGTAGCTCCAGGTGTTTCCCGGAGCCCGCAGCATGTAGTAGAAGCCGAAGAAGGCGATCGTAAGCGACAGCGCCAGCCGAGTGGCCGACCCCAGGAGCCCGAGCGCCGTGTTCCCCAGCGCGGGAACGATCGTAGTCCCGATATTCTGGATCTGCTTCGACAGCTCGGCGCCAACGTCGAACGGGCCAACCCGAAGGTCGCGCAGCCGGTCAATGAGCGGGCTGTTCAGCAGGCCCTGTATCATGCCCGGGCCCTGCGTCGCCAGCAGTGAGATGATCGACGCCACCGGGCCCACGATGACCAGGATGCCCAGGATGATGACCAGGGCCGACGCCGGACCTTCGGGGATGTACTCCGTCAGCCAGCGATAGACCGGCACGAAGATGACGTACAGCACCAGCGCCCCGATGAGGCCGCTGGTGAACGGCCACAAGGCGACGGCCAGCGCCACACCCAGCACCAGGATCAGCCCGGCAGCGCGGTCCTTCTCGGCATCGAAGAATGACATTGGGGTAGAGCATAGGGGCATCCGGGCGCCGACGCCAGCCGTCGCCGCGGCCAAGTAAACATCAACTCGGTCATCGGCATCTAATGGGGGTGCACGAGATTGCGTCAGGGATGAACGCTGATCCCGGCCTGCTGGCCGCCCAGGCGGGTGACCCCGATGCCTTCGGGACGCTTTATCACGCACATGTGGGACGGATCTTCGCCCTCTGCCTCCGGCTTGCGGGCGATTCCCGGCGGGCCGAGGAGCTGACCCAGGACGTCTTCGTGCGGGCATGGGAACGCCTGTCCAGCTTTCGCGGTGAGAGTGCGTTCACCACCTGGCTTCATCGGCTGGCGGTCAACGTCGTTCTCACCGACCGGCGAACCGCGTGGCGAAGGAGCCGGCGCTTCGAGCTCACCGACGACCCGGCCGCTTTCGAGCGCGGAGTCGACCGGTCCGAGGGGGTAGAGCTGGACCTCGAAGCAGCCATCAGCCGTCTCCCGGAGGGCGCCCGTACTGTCTTCGTGCTACACGACGTCGAGGGATTCACCCACGACGAAATCGCCGACATGGCCAGGATCGCGGCTGGAACGTCCAGGGCACAGCTGTTCCGGGCGCGCCGACTGCTCAGGGGATGGCTCGAGAGATGACCTGCGAATCCGCTCGTAACTTGATCGACTCCTACGTGGCCGGCACCTTGGCGGCGCGTGACGCCCTGGCTCTCGAAGAGCATGTGGCTGTCTGCGCCGAGTGCACCATCGACCTCGCCGCGGCCGGTTCACTCGCTGGTCCGGTGCGCGCGCTGCCCCGCCGTATGGACCCGCCCGGCGATCTTTGGCCAGCAGTACGCCAGCGGCTGGTGCGAAAGCGCACGCCTGGCTGGGGGGCCTTGGCCGCGGCCGCGGTATTGCTGATTGCGCTGACGAGCGTGGTGACGGCGCTGCTGCTTGACCGGCGCGACGCGACCACAGCATCGCTGGCCTCCGGTGCGGCCGCAGTCCGGATGGTGGAAGCGGGATACGTCGAACAGGCCCTCGAGCTGGAGGCCGCACTGGAGCAGGGTCGCGAGCGGCTGGCGCCGGAGACGATCACCATCGTCGAGCGGAACCTCGACGTCATCGCCAAAGCCATCGCCGAATCCCGTGCCGCTCTGGAGCAAGACCCTGCCAATCAGGATCTGCGGATCCTGCTGCGCACCGGTCACGAGCAGCGAGTGGCGCTTCTGGAGCAGGCCGTGCGGCTGAGCCGGGAGCTGTAGCATGCGACACGCCTTGCTTCTCCTGCTGCTGGCAGTGCCAGTGCCGCTCGCGGCGCAGCAATCGGTCGAGCGCGGCGCCGCGGCCGCTCCCACTGTTTCTATCCGGGCATACAATCTGGCCGGATCCATCCGTGTCATAGGGTGGGATCGTGATTCGGTTCACGTTGGCGCTTCGGTCGCGAGAGGCAGCCGGCTCTACTTCGGGGGGTCACGGACGGCCCTCAAGCTTGGTGTCGAGGCAGGAGCGTCATCCGGTGCGACGCCACCCAGCGAGCTGATACTCCACGTGCCGAAGGGGGCGCGGGTGTGGCTCAAGTCGGCCACGGCCGGCGCTGATGTCGAGGGCATCGATGGCGAGGTGGACGTGTCCACCGTGAGCGGCAATATCCAGGTCCGCGGCGATCCCTCGCTGCTGGCCGCAGAATCCATGGAGGGCTCGCTCGACATCGGCGGTTCTGCCTCGGTGCTCCGGCTCAAGTCGGCCGGGGGCAGCATCAACTTCAAGGGCTTCGCCGGCGACCTCACGGTCTCGACCGTCAGCGGAAACATTCAGCTGAATGTCAGCGGGCCGGTGGCCACCGGGCGGGTTGAGTCGGTCACTGGAAGAATTGCCTGGGCAGGAGCCGTCGGTGCCGTCGGTTCTCTCGACCTCCAGACCCACGGCGCGCATATCCAGCTGGCGCTGCCGAGAAGCCAGGACGCCGAGATTGACGTATCTGCGTTCAGCGGCAAGGTAATCAATGGATTTCCCTCCGCCCGGCGCTCTGCGCCGCCCGGCAAGCCGGTGAGATATCTGCTCGGCGATGGCAGCGCTCACATCGCCGTGCGATCGCTCAAGGGCGGAGTGACGATCTCGGCCGAACAGTGATTCAAGCACCCTCCGGTGTGGTGGCATCTCATGGACAGCAGCACATGTCCACCGTCACCGGAGGTTCCCATGCTGTTCGCTCCCCTTCTCTCCCTGCTCGCGCTTGCGGCCACGGTTCCCGAGCCGGCCCATCCCGGCGCGTCACACGGCTCACCCTGGATATCGATTGAGCTCCCCGCCAATCCACTCAACGCTCGCACCAGGGACGCGTACCTGCTGGTGCACAGCTACTACCACTCGACCATCGCCCGCATGCCGCTCAGCGGCACCGCCACCGGCATCGTGGACGGACGGCGGCAGGTGTTGCCGCTGCATTTCGCGGAGACCGGCCTGGTCGGTGTGATGGCCGTGAAGCAGACGTGGCCCACCCAGGGCACCTGGGTGCTCGCCATCAGCGGAAGCGGCGACTATGCGCCGACCGCGCTGGTGGGCATCGGCAACGGCGGCAAGGTGCGGTCGGTGGAGGTGCCGACCCAGACTCGTGGCGATGACACCTGGGGCCGGAAGGTGACCGAGCGCGACATCGAGGCAACCCTGCGCGAAGTCGCAGCGGCAAATGGCGCTGATCGTCGCACCGACCAGGCGTATGCGGGACTGGTGCTGCTGCTGCCGGTGGCCTACGGCTTGTTGATCCGGTACCCCCGCACCCGCGGCGCTTCGCCCGGATCACGCCAGACGCCGTAGATCATGTCGGCACCGATGTACATCGGATCGAAGCGGGGTGGGACCGCGATCTCACCCTGCCAGATCCCGCCAATGTCGAACACCGACCAGATCGCAGGCTGGTCGCCCCGCACCGAGTAGTCCTCCACCCAGATATTTCCCAGGTCATCGGTGAGCGCACGTTCGGTCACCGGCATGGCGCCGGGATAGGGCGCTGAGTCCAGCGCCCGCACCAGTGCGGAATCGAGCTGTCGCTGGAGCCCCTCCGCTGGAGGCGCGCTGGCGCGCGCGGTGCGGAATCCGTCGATCGCTTCGGGCGTCACGGGCGCACCCTTCACCTCCCGCCTGATGCTCATGGCCAGCTGGTGGTCCGATCCGTACAGGTCCACCTGGTACCGGCCTCCCTCGCTCACCCCGAACCCGCCGAAACGCACGAATACGCTGGTACGACGACCAAACGGTCTCGGCATCGGCGCGATGAATCGCTGGCCGGTGCTGGCAATCTCCACCCCGAAGCTCTCGCTCCACGCCACCCGGGCCAGCGTGTCGCGCAGGCGGCCCTCCGGACCGAAGCGCAGCAGCGTCGCCGAGTCACGCCGCACTCTGCCAGCCGAATCGGGAAAGGGAAAGACCGATCCGCCGGCGGCCATGAGGACGGTGCCATCACGAAAACGCCCGACCGGCGTGATGAAAAGGTCCCCAACGCCATCGAGCTCGGCGACGCGGGGCCGGCCCGCGTCACCGAAAAGCGTGAGCCTGCGCAGCACCAGATCGTAGGCCAGCAGCGAATCACCCGCGTGCACCAGCCAATGGAGTGCTTCGAACTCGCCCGCCTCGGTGCCGCGTCCTCCCAGCGCACGGAGCGGCGCTCCGGCGGGCGTGAACAGGCGGATGCGCTGGGTGATGCCGTCGGCGACCGCGATGGCGCCGTCCGGCGTTCGGATCACAGCGACGATGTCGCGAAAGGGGCTGGCACTGGTTCCGGTGATGTCCACCGATGCGGTGTCGGCGATGGTCCAGGCTGTCGCAGCGGTCCATGCCGGCTCCTCGTTCAGGACAATCCGGATGCCCGCGCTGTCGCGTGCGACCGCACCGGTGCCAATCGCATCCGGCGTGGGCTGGCAGGCGAGTGCCATGGCGATGATCAGGCCGCTGCCGATGAATCGCATCGGGACAAGGTAGGGCGGAAAGGCGGTAGGACGGTAGGGCGGTCCCATTAAGTTGCAGATGCACTGTAGACGTGCATCACACGCAGAGGAGACAGAATCATGACCACCAGCAGCGCAGAAGGCATCTGGGAAGGCGGGCTCAAGGGCGGCAACGGCACATTCAGCGCCGGGTCCGGCGCGTTCAAGGGGGACTATTCGTTCACCACGCGGTTCGAGGGCGCCAAGGGCACCAATCCGGAAGAATTGCTCGCCGCGGCCCACGCCGCCTGCTTCAGCATGGCGCTCTCGGCCGGGCTCGAGGCCGCGGGCACGCCCCCTACCCGCGTCACCACCAAGGCATCAGCCACCGTCGAGAAGGCGGACGGCGGTTTTCGCATAACCACCATCAAGCTGGAGACCCGCGGCGTGGTGCCCGGCATCGACCAGGCCAAATTCCGCGAGGCGGCGGAACAGGCCAGAACCGGCTGCCCCGTTTCGCAGGCGCTGGCGAACAACCTGAAGATCGAGCTCGAGGCGACGCTGGAGTCAGCGAGTTAGCGGTCCCAGTACCTCCCACATGGTTTCCGCCATGATGCGGTGGCCACGCGCGTTGGGATGGATTCCGTCGGCGGTGTTGAGTGAATCGATGCCGCCGACACCTTCCAGAAGAAACGGCACCAGCGCAGCATCGTGCTTCGCCGCGGCTTCGGCGTACACCGTGCGGAAAGCACCGGCATAACGCGCTCCCATGTTGGGCGGCGCCTCCATGCCCACTACCACCAGCTTGATGGTTGAGTCGTGGCGCTCGACCCGCGTCAGGATACTGTCGAGGTTGGCCGCCAGCGCTTCGATCGGCAACCCGCGCAGTCCGTCGTTTGCACCCGTCTCCACCACCATCACGTCCATCGGCTGCCGCAGCACCCAGTCGAGCCGCTCCAGCGCTCCGGCCGAGGTCTCGCCACTGATTCCCGCATTCTGCGTACGGTAGGGAAGCCCCAGTGAGTCGAGCTTCTGCTGAATCAGCGCGGGGTACGCCTCGGCGGGGTCGACCCCCAGGCCGGCGGTGAGGCTGGTGCCAAGGAATACGATGACGTCGCGCTGGTCTGCCGGCCCGGCGACGGACGTCGTGGAGGAGCCAGGTTGCGGTGCATCGCCACCGCAAGCCAGCAATACCGCAGCCAGTGCCGGTACCAGATATCTTTGCATGCCATTTCCGCACATGGATGACGAATGATCGAGTGCAATCAGCTCACCAGGACTTACACCTCGGGCGGCCGGGCACTGACGGTCCTGAAGGATATCACGCTCCGGATTGACGCGGGGGCGTTCACCGCCATCGTTGGCCCGTCCGGCAGCGGAAAGACCACGCTGCTTGGTCTCTTGGCCGGCCTCGACGCGCCGACATCGGGGTCGGTGACGCTCGACGGACATCAGCTCAACCAACTGGACGAGGACGGGCGGGCCCGGCTTCGAGCCGAACGAGTGGGTTTCGTGTTCCAGTCCTTCCAGCTCATTCCCACGCTCACGGCACTCGAGAACGTCCTCGTGCCTCTGGAGCTCTCTGGTGAGCCCGACGTCGCCCGGGCGCTGGGCCTCCTCTCGGATGTCGGACTCGCGGGCCGGGAGCACCATTATCCCAGCCAGCTGTCGGGCGGCGAGCAGCAGCGCGTCGCGCTGGCGCGCGCGTTCGTCAACCAGCCGGCCGTGCTCTTCGCCGACGAACCCACCGGCAACCTCGACGCCCGCACCGGCCAGACCATCGTGCAGCTGATGTCCGAGCTCAACCGGAAGCACGGCACCACGCTCGTCCTGGTAACCCACGACCCGGCGCTCGCCGCGCTCGCCCGGCGCACCATCCGCCTCACCGACGGTGAAGTGGTGTCCGACACCACCACGTGAAACCCGGCTTCGTCCTCACCATGGCGCGCCGCGAAAGCCGCGCGTCGGGTCGCCGCCTCATGACCCTGGCGCTCGCCATCGCGGCGGGCGTCGCGGCACTGGTCGCGGTCAACGGGTTCACCTCCAACCTGCGCACCTCCGTGGCGCGGCAGGCGCAGGCGATGCTCGGCGCCGATCTCGCGATCGAGAGCAGGAGTGAGCTCGGCACTGCTGCCCGCGCGCTGCTGGACTCGCTGGATGGCGAACAGGCGCAGTACGTCGCCTTCAGCGCGATGACGTATGCGCCGGCCGGGACCACAGCCCGACTGACCCAGGTCACCGCCATCGGCCCGTGCTGGCCCTGGTACGGCGCCATCCGCACCAGCCCGATGTCGGCATGGGGTCGCCTGGCCGACGGCCGCAATGCTGTCGTGGACCCGTCGCTGCTGAGAGCACTCGGCGTGACAGTGGGAGACTCCATCTCCCTGGGCGAGACCCGCTTCCAGATACTCGGCACCATTACCGAAGCGCCAGGCGACGTAGGCATCCGCTCCGCTCTGGGCCCACGCGCGTTCATTCCGTTTCGCTACCTCGACGCCACCGGGCTGCTCGGCTTCGGCGCCCGCGCCGAGTACGGCAGCTACATCCAGCTCGGGGAGGGCGCCGACGCCCAGCGCATAGCCGCCGACTGGCGGCCGCGCCTTCGCGAAGAACGCGCCCGCATTCGCACTGTGGCGGACGACCAGAATCGTCTCGACAACGCACTCACCCGGCTGGGCAACTTCCTCGGGCTGGTGGCGCTGGTGGCGCTGCTCCTGGGCGGACTCGGCGTCGCCAGCGCCATTACGGTCCACATCCGCCGACGGATTGACACCGTCGCAATACTCCGGTGCCTGGGCGCCACCGGGCGCCAGGTGTTCGGCGTGTATCTCACCCAGGCCGCGCTGCTGGGACTGGCCGGCGGCGTTCTGGGTGCCGTCATCGGGCTGCTGGTGCAGCAGGTGGTGCCGCTGGTGATGACCGACCTGGTGCCGGCTGAGCTCGACACCGGCCCCGCGTGGGGCGTGGCGCTGGCCGGCGTGCTGCTGGGCGGATGGACTGCGCTGGTCTTCGCTCTCCTGCCACTGCTCGCCGTCCGGCGGGTGACTCCGCTGGCGGCGCTGCGCCGGGATGTCGATCCGATACCGGCCGGCCGCGATCCGGCGCGCCTCGTCGCGATTGCGCTGCTGGTGTTGAGCGTCGTAACGCTGGCCGTGCTGCAGGCCGGCAACTGGCGGGTCGGGCTGGGGTTCGCGGTGGGCATCGGCATCGCGCTGCTTGGGCTGAGACTCGCGGCCGGGGTGGTGATCGGGCTCGCGCGCCGTCTGTCCCGAGCGCCGCTGGCCTATACCTCGAGACAGGGTCTCGCCAACCTGCAGCGTCCCGGCAACCAGACCATCGCGGTGGTACTGGCGCTTGGTTTCGGCGCGTTCCTCCTGGCCGCACTGGCACTCACCCAGCACAACCTCCTCGCGACACTCGACGTCTCGGGCGAAGGCGTGACCCGGCCCAATCTCGCGCTCTTCGACATTCAGTCGAGCCAGCTCGACGGTGTGCGTGGTGTGCTCGACCAGGGCGGTGTGGAGGCGACCGCGCCGGTGCCGATGGTGCCGATGCGGATTGCAAGCGTGGAAGGGCGGGCGGTGAGTCTGGCGCGCCGTGCCGACAGCCTTCCCGACGACAGCCTCCCTCGCGGATGGGCGGTTCGGCGCGAGTACCGGTCCACCTGGCGCGACACACTCGTGGGCTCTGAAAAGCTGCTCGATGGAACCTGGTGGGATGACCCCAGGACCGGGGGGCCCGCGCGCATCTCCATCGAGCGCGACGTGGCCCAGGAACTCGGTGTCGGCCTGGGCGACAACATCACCTGGGACGTCCAGGGCCGGCCCATCGAGACCCGGATCACCAGCATTCGCGAGGTGGATTGGGCCCGCTTCGAGCCCAATTTCTTCGTGGTGTTCGAGCCCGGCGTGCTGGAGGATGCTCCCCAGACCTGGGTCACCATGGCCCGGGTCGATGATCCGGCGACCCGCTCACGCTTGCCGCGGCAGATCGCCGAGCAGTGGCCCAACGTCACGTCGCTCGACCTGACTGTAGTGCAGGCGGCCATCGAGGACCTGCTGGGCCGGGTGTCGCTGGCCATCCGGTTCATGGCGCTGTTCAGTCTGGTCGCGGGGCTGGTGGTGCTCGGTGGCACGGTCGCGACCTCGCGGGACCAGCGTATTCGCGAATCCGCCCTGCTGCGCACCCTCGGTGCGCGGGCCGGCCAGCTCTACCGCATCGTGGTGGTCGAGTACGCCGCGCTAGGACTCATGGCCGGACTCACTGCGGCCCTGCTGGCGGTGGGTGCCGGCTGGGCGCTGGCGCGGTTCCTGTTCGAGATTGACTTCGCCGCCCGTCCGCTGGCGCTGGTGCTGGTGATCCTCGTGCCGGCGGCCCTCGCCGCCCTGGTAGGGGTGTGGGCCAGCCGAGACGTGACCCATCGGACCCCGCTCGAAACCCTCCGTCGGGCGGCCGAGTGACGGGCAGACGGTACGGGTTACCTTTGTTGCAATCCATTCGCCACGGGACAGCCCATGCTTCCAATTGATCTCTCCGGCAAGCGCGCCTTCGTGGCGGGCGTCGCCGACGACGGCGGATTCGGGTTCGCGATCGCCAAGGCCATGGTCACCGCCGGTGCCACGGTCTGCCTCGGCACCTGGCCGCCAGCCATGGGCATCTTCGAGAAGCTGCTGGAGCGCGGCAAGATGGACGAGTCGCTCACGCTGCCTGACGGCAAGCGGATGACCTTCGAGAAGATCTATCCGCTCGACGCCGCCTTCGACACCATGGAAGATGTGCCGCCGGAAATCCGGGAAAGCAAGCGCTACAAGGATCGGGGTGACTACAGCATCGCCGGCGTGCGTGATGCGCTTCGCGCCGACTTCGGCGACAATGGCCTCGACATCGTGGTCCACAGCCTCGCCAACGGCCCCGATGTGAAGAAGCCTCTGGTCCAGACCAGCCGCAGCGGCTACCTCGAAGCGTTGAGCGTCAGCACCTACAGCAAGATTGCATTTGTGCGGGAGCTGGGCCCCATGATGCGCCCGGGCGGGAGCTTCCTGTCGCTCACCTACATGGCCAGCGAGCGGGTTATTCCGGGCTATGGCGGCGGGATGTCGTCGGCCAAGGCGGCGCTGGAGTCGGACACCCGCACCCTCGCGTTCGAGGCAGGGCGCGAGTGGGGCGTGCGGGTCAACACCATCAGCGCCGGTCCCTACGCGTCGCGCGCCGCGAGCGCGATCGGGTTCATCGACACCATGATCCAGTACACCGAAGCCAACGCACCGTTGCACCGGCGGCTGGAGGCCGAGGATGTAGGCCGCACTGCCGCGTTCCTCGCGAGCCCGCTCGCCGCGGCGATCACCGGAAGCGTGATCTTCGTGGACAATGGCTACCACGTGATGGGAATGGCGGCGGGATGAGTGGGAAGTGGGGAGTGGGAAGTGGGAAGTGGTCTACCCGTGACTCGCTGAAGGTACGATGACCGAGCTCCTGACCCGCCTGCAATCCAGTCTCGGCGACACTTACCGCATCGAGCGAGAGCTCGGTGGCGGGGGGATGAGTCGGGTCTTTCTGGCCCAGGAGGGCCGGCTCGGCCGCAAGGTCGTCATCAAGGTCCTGCCACCCGAGACCTCGGTCGGGGTCCACGCCGATCGCTTCGAGCGCGAGATCCAGGTGGCGGCCTCGCTGCAGCATCCGCATGTAGTCCCTCTGCTGACCGCCGGGGTTGCCGAACTGCCGGGCGACGATCCCCTGCTCTACTACGTCATGCCGTTCATCGACGGTGAGACGCTGGCCACACGGCTCGCTCGCGAGGGCGCACTTCCGGTGGCGGAAGTGACGCGGATCCTGCGCGATGTCGTGGACGCGCTGGTCTATGCCCATTCCCGCGGGGTGGTGCACCGTGACATCAAACCCGACAACATCCTCTTCAGCGGGCGTCATGCGCTGGTCGCCGATTTCGGCGTGGCCAAGGCGGTGAGCATTTCGTCGGGACCGTCGCCCGGCACGCTTACCTCGCATGGCGTGGCGCTGGGCACCCCGGCCTACATGGCACCGGAGCAGGCTGCCGCTGATCCCAATGTGGATCATCGTGCCGACCTGTACGCAGTGGGTGCGGTGGCGTACGAGCTCCTCACCGGCCGGACGCCGTTCATCACATCGACGCCGCAGGCAATGCTGGCGGCGCACGTCACCGCCACACCAGACCCGGTTTCGCTGCACCGACCCTCAATTCCCGCCGAGCTGGCGGCCCTGGTGATGCGCTGCCTCGAGAAGCATCCAGCCGATCGCTGGCAATCGGCCAGCGAACTGCTGGGCCGGCTGGAAGCGCTGTCCACGCCATCGGGTGGATCCACGCCGGTGGCGACCATGCCCGTGCCGGCGGTGCGCACCTCGGCTGAACTGGCGCTGCGGCGCGCGCATCCCCTGCGCGTGGCTCTCCTGTTTGCGCTGGCGACGATCGTGGTGACGGGCGTGGTCTACCTCGCTACCCGCGCCTTCGGGCTGCCCGACTGGGTCTGGATCGTCGCGCTCGGCTGCATGCTCGCCGGGCTCCCGATAATGCTCTACACCGGCAGGGTCGAGCGGCGGCGGGCCCAGCTGCGCGCCACAGGCACCTTGCGCTTCGAGCCTGAGCCGGTCCACCAGCAGTGGTTCACCTGGAAGCGGGCGTTCCTGGGCGGCGCTCTCACGTTGGGTGCCCTCGCGCTCCTCACCGGCGGTTACGCGATATCCCGGGCGATCGGCATTGGCCCCGCGCGTACCCTCTTCTCCTCCGGCGCGCTGGCAGGTGGTGATCAACTGGTGCTGGCGGATTTCACCGCGCGGAACGCCGATTCGAGCCTCGCCGAAACCGTGACCGAGGCGCTGCGGGTGGACCTGGGTCAGTCCAGCGCGATCAGGCTGATGGACGCCAGGGCAGTGAGCAGCACGCTCGAGCGCATGGGGCGGACGGCCGGGGGAGCGCTGGATGGGGTGACCGCGCGTGAAGTTGCACTGCGCCAGGGCGCCAAGGCGGTAGTGGTGGGCGAGATCTCCGCACTGCCCGAGGGATACGTCCTCACCGCGCAACTGATACGAGCTGACTCCGGCACCACCCTCGTACCGGTGCGGGTCACGGCCACTTCCGACGCAGAGCTGATTGAGGCGGTCAACCGCCTGTCGGCGGAGTTGCGCGAACGCATCGGCGAATCCCTGGGCGCCATCCGCGGCACCGAGCCGCTGGAGAAGGTGACCACCGCCTCGCTGCCTGCCCTCCAGCTGTACTCCCGGGGCGTTCGCCTGTCCGACGAAGGCAGGATGGACGAAGCGCGCGAACTGCTCCAGCGTGCCGTGACCATCGACTCCAGTTTTGCCATGGCCTGGCGCAAGCTGTCATCGGTGTTCAGCAACATGGGCCGCCGGGCGGAACAGCGGGAGGCAGCCACGGTGGCGTTCCGCCATCGCGACCGGCTGCCTCCTCTGGAACGGTTCCTCACTGAGGGCTCGTACTATACCGCACAATCCCAGGAGGACAGTGCCGTGGCCGCGTATCGCGCTGCCCTGGAGTTGTCCCCCACCGATCTCACGGCGGGCAACAATCTCGGGCTGGTGCTGAACCAGCGGGGGGAGTACGCGGAAGCGGAACGGCACCTTCGGGCGGTCTCTGTAGCCAACCAGGAAATGTCGCCCCGGGTGAACCTTCTCTTCGCCGTGCTGGCGCAAGGCAAATGGCCGGTGGCCGACAGCATCGCGGCGGAGACGCGGGAGCGATTTCCCGGCCATCCCAGTTCCTATATCATGGCGCTGGATATCGCAGTTGCGCAAAAGGCATTCGCCCGGGCCGACTCACTGCTGCAGACAGCTGAGGCCGAGGCCCGGATGCAGGAGGGCGGCACGGCCGCCGAGTATCTGGAATTCTACCTGGGAAATCTGCATTACGTCTCCGGCAGGTTCGATGCTGGCCGCGCCACTTTCGGACGTTCGCAACGGAAGTACCGCGAGGAGGGGGCGCGTGAGTTCGCCGCCGATGCATCACTGTTGCCGGTCATGGAGCTGGCCCTGCTCCGGGGCGATCTCGAGGGTGCACGGCGGGCACTGGCGCTCGCACTGGCGGGTCCCGAGTGGAAGGACTTGCCGCCTGCGCAATATCCCGAAGGAGCGATGGCCGAGCCCTATGTCCTGCTGGGCCAGCTGGACGACGTTCGGCGGGTTCGCCGGATGTGGGAGGCCAATAACCCGGTGCGAACCTCGGACCCCGAGGAAGTCACAGTCTGGGATGCGCGCGAAGCGATGGCAGCGGGAAAATGGCGGGAAGCTGCCGCGCTTTTAAGTCCAGTCGTGGCGGAGGAGCCGTGCAACCCGTGCGGGACTTTCTGGACGGCCTACGTCTGGGATCGGGCAGGCCAGGTGGATTCTGCCGCGCACTACTATCGCCGCGGCGTGGAACGGCCACTGATGTTTCTCGAAGCCGAAACCATGTTCTTTTATGCGACAGCGCTCCGCCGGCTGGGAGAAATCGCCGAGATGAACGGCGAGCAGACCATGGCGCTCGACTACTACGGACGATTCGCGGACCTCTGGCGCGAAGCGGACCCGGATCTGCAGCAGCACGTGGCGGCGGTGCGGGAACGGATGGCGGCGCTGACGGCGGAACCGCGGCGGTAGGGCGGTATGGCGGTAAGAAAAACCCTCAGCCGGGTCGCCGGGCTCCCAGCATCACGGTGCACCATCCTGCGAGCAGCGCCACTCCTCCAAGCGGCGTCACCGCACCGAGGGCTCGGACCCCGCTGAGCGAAAGAGCGTACAGGCTACCCGAAAACAGCACGATCCCTACCACGAACAGCCAGCAGGCGAGTCGCAGCCGGCGCCGGTCGAAGTGCGACATCGCTCCAGCCACGGCGACGATCGCGATTCCGTGCAGCAGCTGATAATTGGCTCCGGTACGGAACGTCTCCAGGCTTTCCGGACTCATGTGTCCACGGAGTCCGTGCGCGCCGAACGCACCTGCCGCCACGCCCACACCCGCCAGCAAGGCGCCGACCGCGAGCAAGGTCCCTGCGCCACTGTCATCGTGATACATCACGCCGTGCTTTCGGTGGCCGCGGCTGTCGGCGTCGGTGCCTCATTCTCCGAGTCCTTCGCCCAGAAGTAGAACACGATCCCGATCGCTCCGAACATCCAGAGATTGCCCGGAATCCACATCATCAGCCCGCCGATCCGCTGGTCGTCCAGCGGCGAGAGTCCCCACACCCGGGGCGCCTCGACGTACCAGTGATACAGCGGCCTGTCGGCCATGGTAATGAGCGCCGCCACCACCTGCATCGGCAGGCTCACCAGGAAGAGGTAGATCATCCGCACACCCATCGGCAGCGGAGGTACTTCCTCGACCGTGCTCATCACCGGCCACCACATGATCACCGACACCACGATGAACATCAGGTGAGTCGCGATATGTATGTCGTGGTTCACCATCATGAGCTCGTACAGCGGCACCGTGTGCCATGCGGCGAGCGTGATGCTGAACAGCAGTCCGGCAGTGACCGGATGGGCCAGGAATCGCCCCAGTGTGCCGACCCACCGGACCCGCGCTACCGGCGTGATGAGCCAGCCGGGCGTCGCGTAGATCAGGAGCGGCGGGAACAGCAGGGTCAGCAGCAGGTGCTGGAACATGTGGGCGGAGAACAGATAGTAGTCGCTGAGGTCGTGAATCGGACCGTTGAGCGATACCAGCAGCACCAGCAGCGCGGCGATGAATGCCGCGATGCGGCGCGGTTCCACCGGCGGCCCCAGGTTCCAGCGCCGGCGCGCGGCCGTGATTCCCCAAAAATACAGGGCACCCAATGCCGCGGTGCCCAGGATCATGCTCAGGTGCGGCGAGAGCGCCGCCTCGAACGGCCCGGTGGGACGAGGTCGGGCATCCAGCAGCAGCCGAACCGGCAGCAGCATCAGACCAGGCCCTGGTTGTAATTGAGGTGATACGACATCAGCAGCATCAGGGTCACGATGACCACCGTAGCGATGATCAGCCCCGACACGAAGAGCCCGGTGAAGGCGCGGTGGTCGTTCTTGAGGTGCATGTAATAGCCCGCCACCAGCGCGAACTTGAGCGCGCTCAGGATCAGCAGCACCGGCACCACGACCGGCCCCAGCACCTGCTCTGCGGTGCCTCCCCGGTGGGCCAGTTCGTAGGCGCCGACTTCCAGGCCGGTGAGCACGAACAGCACCACGCCGATCTTGAAGTAGGTCGCAGGGCCCGAATGATCGTGGGCCGCCTCAGCACCGTGGGTCGCGTGGGCATCCATGGCTGGTCCTCAGTCCTTCATGAGGTAGACAACGGGGAAGATCACGATCCACACCACGTCCACGAAGTGCCAGTACAGCGCTGCGATCTCGAGATTCATCGCCTTCTCCTTTGGCAGGTTGCCACGGAGCGCGGTCCAGAAAATCGAGGCGAGCCAGATCACACCGATGGTGACGTGGGTGCCGTGAAAGCCCGTGAGCGTGTAGAAACTCGAGCCGAACAGGTTGGTCTGAAGCTTGAGGCCCTCGTGCACGAAATGCTGGAACTCGTACACCTGCATCGCCACGAAAAAGATGCCGCACACGAGCGTGGCGCCGAGCCATCCGATCAGCGCCTTGCGGTTGCCCCGCTGGGCGCCATTGAGCGCCAGCACCACGAACAGCGAGCTGAACAGCAGCAGCGCCGTGCCGATGGTGACCAGCGGGATCTGGAGCATCTCGGACGGGGTCGGTCCGGCCGTGTCCCGGCCCTTGTACACGAGGTAGGTCGAGATCAGCGACGCGAAGAAGAGGCACTCGGACGCGATGAACGTCCAGATGGCCACTTTCCGGTTGTCGAGGCCCGTCGCGGTATGCATTTCCATCGCGTGCGCGGTCATTGAGTCGAGAGTCCGAAGTCCATGGTCAAGAAATCGCTCATGCTGGCGTGAAGGCCCAGCGGTACACTCCGAGGAACAGCAGCGCCACCGCGGCCACCACCCCGATCGGGCCCGTCACCGGCAGCATCATCAGCATGACGAAGACCGATGCGACGCCGAGCGCGGTGATGATCGGCCAGATCGACGGGTGGGGAAGATGGATCCCTGCCCCGCTCACCCGCGGCGGCTCCGGCAGCTGCGCACCGGCCTGGCGCTTGGCCTCCCATAGCGGGTCCCGGCCGTGCACCTCGGGCTCCACCGGGAAGTTGAACTCCTGCGGCGGTGACGGGATGGTCCACTCCAGCGTGGCACCGTTCCAGGGATCAGCCGGCGCCGTTTTCGGCTTGCGCGCGGTCCTGATCATGTTGTACAGGAAGATCAGCTGCGACAGCCCCAGGATCATCGAGCCCACGGTCTCCATCATGTTCAGGGTCTCGAAGCCCAGCCCGGCCGGGTAGGTGTACACCCGGCGCGGCATGCCGTGCAGCCCCACGAAGTGCATCGGGAAGAACGTGAGGTTGAACCCGATGAACATCAGCCAGAAGTGGACCTTGCCGACGGTCTCATCCAGCATCCGCCCGAACATCTTGGGCCACCAGTAATACGCACCCGACGTCAGCGCGAAGATCGAGCCGCCGAACAGCACGTAGTGGAAGTGGGCCACGATGAAGTACGAGTCGGTCTGCTGCAGGTCAGCCGGCGGCGACGCGTGCATCACGCCCGAGATCCCGCCGATGATGAACATCGAGATGAAGCCCAGCGAGAAGTACAGCGGGGTCTTGTACTGGAGCGACCCGCCCGCGATGGTCCCCAGCCAGTTGAAGATCTTCACCCCCGTGGGGATGGCGATCAGCATCGTGGTCAGGCCGAACATCGTGTCGGCGATCGGTCCCATGCCGGTGGCGAACATGTGGTGGGCCCAGACCCCGAAGCCGAGGAAGGCGATAAAGATGCCGGAGAAGACCATCGCCGCATAGCCGAACAGCGGCTTCCGGCTGAATACCGGCAACACCTCGCTCACGATCCCGAAGGACGGCAGGATCAGGATGTAGACCTCGGGATGCCCGAAGATCCAGAACAGGTGCTGCCACAGCATCGGGTCGCCGCCCCGCGCGGTGACGAAGAAATTCGAGCCGAAGAACCGGTCGAACATCACCAGCATCAGTGCCACCGTGATGACCGGGAACGCCAGCAGGATCAGCACCTGGGTGATGAAGCTCATCCAGGTGAACATCGGCATCCGCATGAGCTTCATGCCCTTGCAGCGCATGTTCACCACGGTGGTGAAGAAGTTCACGCCCGCCGCCAGCGACGACACACCCAGGATCTGGAGGCC
>JAICQR010000084.1 GCA_025937755.1 Gemmatimonadales bacterium
AGCTCGGGCGCCATGACCCGGATAGCGATGTCGAACCGGATCTGGTCGTTGCCGGCGCCGGTAGAGCCGTGGGCGATGGCGGCGGCGCCGATGGCGCGGGCCACCTCGATAACTGACAGGGCTTGCTGGGTGCGCTCGGCGGCGACGGAGAGGGGATACACCTCGCCCCGGAGGATGTTGCCCTGGATCAGCCAGCGGACGAAGCGATCGAAAACGGCGTCCTGGGCATCGACGTCGTGGTGCTGGGCCGCGCCCACGGCCATGGCTTGGGCCCGGATGGTCTCGCGGTCGGCCGGGGAGGCGCCACCGGTGTGGACGTAGACGGTATGGACTGCATACCCCTGCTCAGCCAGCCGGGGGACGCAGTAAGAGGTATCGAGCCCGCCGGAGAAGGCGAGCGCCACGGTCTTCGGATGCATAGTGCATAATTATGCAAGCCGGTTGCCGTGACCGCAAGTGGTGGCCTCTGCTTACGTCATTGCGAGCCGCTTAGCCGCCCTTGCACCCACCGCACCGCATCAATGGTTCGTGCCGGGGCGACCCGCGCCGCCGGAACGGTCGGCCCCCAGGCGCAGAGCACCGTGTACATGTCGGGACTGATCGAGGGATAGCCGTGGTCGGCGCCGATTCGGCCCGGGCCCGCCGCCGGTCCGTCGAGTGCGCGGGTCCAGAAGTATCCCGGAGCGGTTTCGTAGTAGATCTCTCCCCCCACCGGCCCTCCGCGCCCCAGGCTGTCCTGGCTGTTCACCCGCCACGTCTGCGTCACTACTGGCTTCCCATCCGCCCCTCGCACCGCCCTGAGTGCCGCCTCGGCTCGCTGCAATACCGACTCGCGCTCCGCGTCCGTGACGATGCCATCGAGCCAGTCGGTGGTGTTGAGCGAGATGTACAGTCCGTCGGGGGCGAGTGCCTTCGTCCGGCCGGCGATGATCCGGTTGCTCGAGTCCGCCACCAGCAACCCTGCCTCGCGCAGCGCCACGTTGGGCCGGAACACGCGCCAGGTGGGCCGCATGCCGTGGTCTCCACTGACGACCAGCACCGACGAATCGCGAGCCACCAGCTGCATCAGATGAGCAAGTCTCATGTCCGCCAGTGCCCAGGCGTGATCCCGCCATTGGTCCACGCGGCGGCGCACCGAATCGGCCACGCCTGGAGTCTCCGGTGCGACATAGCCATACCACCTGTGGTCCACCTCATCAATCAGCGGGAAGTAGTCCAGCTGCAGTTGGGCGTCGCGCTCTTTCCACCCCCACTCGCTGCCGCGCATGAACTGACGTGTGACCAGCTGGAGCGACTCCAGGTAGCGCCAGGCTCCTTCGTCGGTGCCGTCGTTGAGGATGCGCCCTCCATTGCCAACCCATCCGCCGGTGGCGTCGAGATAGTCGCGCACCAGTTCCGGGCGATTGGCCTCAACCTGCGCCACCGCCGGCATGAAGAGCGTGAACGACGACCCATCCGGCGTCAGTTCGAATAGCCGCAGGAATGCTGTCGCCGGCGCCGAGTCGGAGCCCACCGGAAGCGGACCGGAGAAATGTCGGGCGAGTTTCTGCTGAGCAGGCGAAGTTCTATCGGCTGGCTGTGCGCTGGCGGATACCGCGCCAGCACCTGCGGAGCGCGTGCGCGCTGCGGTGATGGTGGTGTAGGAGGAATCGCCATGCAGCAGCGCGAACACCGAGTCCTGGCCGATCGTGAATGCGAGCTCCAGCGGCTCCACTCCCGAGCCAAGGGACTCGAGTCCCTGCCATCCGTGAGCGGGCCGAGGAGCGATGCTGTCCTCGGTCAGGATGCGGTCGGGCTCGAGCTGGGAGTTGTAGCCGTTGAGGACGGCGAGGCCGGGCGACGCGAGGGCCTGCTCCGCCCGGCGCATCAGCGTGGTCGGTGCCGTGTCGGTGCTCAATACGCGAGGGTAACCCGGTACTCCCGGCGCCTGGGTCGGATGATGCCCTGCCACCCGCCTGCCCTCGAGCGCCTCGGTGATCCACACCGGCTCGGCGTGCAGCCCCACGCTGCTGTAGCCCGACACGCGCTCGGTGATGCGGTGCTGGTCGCGAGGCAGGGGCGGCTGGGCATTGGCGGCGATGCCGCTGCTGTCGCCGTAAACGCCGGTCCAGAGCGACGCATGCGATGAGGACGTCTTGCTGGGCCAGGCCGGCACGGCATACTCGGCGCAGCGGCCGCCGGTGAACAGCGCGCTGAATGAAGGAATGTGGTGCCGTGGAACGGTCTCGAGCGCGCGCCGCTCATTGAGGGCGTCAAAGGAGACGAGGAGGACGCGGGATTCGGCGGACTTGGGTGCGGGCGCCTCGACGTGCGGCGGCGCGCACGCCGCAAGGGCCGCCAAGGCAAGCGTTACTGCCAACCATCGGCGTGCTTCCCTTTTCATCAACTTCATCGGTGGACTACCACGCCTCTGCGATGACCTCCACCAGCCGAGCCAGTGCCTCGACGTCCTTGAGGTCGGCGACCTCGGCCGGCGAGTGCGAGTATCGGAGCGGCCAGGCGATCGGCACGTCCGGCACTCCCCACGGCGCGAACGCCGAACCGTCGTTGCCGCCGCTGGTGGCGCCGAACTGCAGCGGGATCTCATGGCGAGCTGCGAGGGCACGCAGCGAGTCCACCATGGCGCGCGGTGCCACATTGCTGTTGTCCACTGCGCGGATCACGGCACCGTTGCCCAATGGGGCAAGTCCGTAACTGGTCAGCTCCAGTGGGCCATCTGCGCTGACGAAGGTGTCCACCGCGTGCACGCGATGCACACCCACCCCGAGCGCATCCGCCGCCACTGCGGCACCCTCCAGCCCGATCTCCTCCCGCACGCTCCAGATGAAGATCACGCGGTGCTTGAGTTGTTCCCGGTCGAGGCGCTGCAGTGCCAGCACCAGCGCGGTGGATCCGATCCTGTCATCGAATGAGCGTCCGGTGGCGCGGGTGCCGGCCAGTCGCTGGTAGGACTTGGGGCTGGTGAGCGTCGTGCCCACCGTGACGCCGCGCGCCTCCACTGCGGCGCGCGAGCCGAGGGCCAGGTCCGCCACTATCCGGCCGGAATCGTCGGGAACAAAAACGCCAGGCACTGCGCCCTTGCTGCCGTGCGCCAGCGCGGGACGCCAGGCGTAGAGCGCGGGGAAGAATCCGCCTTGGCGCTCGAGCGCAAGCGTGCCGTCGGCATTGATGGCTGTCACCGCGTACCCGATCTCGTCGAGATGGGCCACGAACGCCACCACCGGCTCGCCCGAGCCGACGCTCACCCACAGGTTGCCGGCACTGTCCACCGTCGGCTCTGCCCAGTCGGGCAGCAACGCACGCACGGCATCCCGCACCGGACCTTCCGCACCGCTCACCCCGTACTGCTCGACCAATCCCGCCAGCACCGTCCCGGCCTCAGCGATGGCTGAGTTCTGCTGGGCCTGCCCACGGACGGTTACCAACGCAGTCAAGCCCGTCAGAAAGATTCCGGCCCTCATGGCGCGCCTCCAGCCAGCCAGCGCTCAAGTCTGACCTCGAGCGCCCTGGTGTCCGTCAGCGATACTGTCTCCACCGGCGTTCCCCGATGGCGGACTCGTACCCGCCAGCGAGCGGCGCGCGAACTGGCGCCGGTCCTGATCGAATCGACTGCGACCTCGGACGTGATCGAGTCGGCGGCGCCTAGCACGACCACATCGGCGAACGGTCCCCGCTGGTTGAGGATGGTGCGGAGTCCCCGCGCCGAGAGTCGCTGCTCCACCACGAACGCCACCGTCGCGCTGCCTCGCACCCGCGCGCCGGAAGCGGCGCGAACGAGCGCCGCACAGGCCGCACGCGTCCCCGCCTCTGGGGCCGCTAGCAATCCTTCACCATAAGCATGAGGCCGCTTATCCAGCACCAGAGGCGTGGTGACGTCGACGCCCAGGGCGCGTGCCTCATCGGCGCTCGAGGCACCGACATCCACGTAGGCATTGTCCACAGTGAATGGGCCACCCGAGCCGGAGCGGCCGCGGGTAAGGTGAATGCTGCGCACTCCCACGACGCCAGGAACGGGGCCCTTCGAACCGACCAGCGTGATGCGCTGTCCCTCCAGACGCTCGTCGGCGTCCCGGGCCATCGAACCTGCCAGCCTGCGGATCGTGAGGTAACCATCGTCCCGCACTCCTCCGACCACCCAGCCCGGTTCGTCGAGCGGACAGGCGATCAGTCGCGCCGGCGATCCGCTGCCCAGCGACAGCAGCACGTTACCGGCGCGGTCGCGGGAGACATTGCCATTCCCTCGCAGAAGAGCGGCAATCGAGTCGGCCATCACGGACTCGTATCCCAGCGGTGCGGGGATGCTCATCAGCCGCCGCGCCAGGGAGTCGAGCGCAGGAGCCTGCGCCGAGGCAGGCGCCGCGACTGCGGCGACCAGCGCCAGCAGCAGCGCAGCCAGACGGCGATCAGTTGCCACGGCCGTCAATCCGCGAGACAACGATTGTAGGGAGACCCAGCGAGTCATCCACCGCCGTTGCGATGTAGTTGCCGGAGGCCGCATCGGGCATCGGGTGCTCGCCAGTCATGGTGCCCACGTACTCACCGCCGGGATTGAAGATGTCGATCAGGACCGGCTCATCCCCAACTGCGTACCGTTGCACCCGGAGCCAGCCTTCGGAATCGATGAGCACATCCTGGATGGCCGGCACCCTGTCGGCAACGCCCATCTTCTCGACCATCTCGTCGGGCGCCAGCGAGCAATCGCCACCGCTGAAGCTGAGTCCCCCCTCCTCACCGATTGCCTCAAGTGCGATCTCAGAGGTCGCATCTCTCGATGGGATCGTACGCCGCACTCGGCGACGGGCGCCCCCAGCGTGGAACACGCGAACATCGTACTCGGCGTCGGAAACGACGGCCAGCCAGTTGCCGGAGGACGACCAGTTCAGGCCGGGCGCGAGGATCGGCATCGCCGGCAACTGAACTTCCATGCCGCAGGCGTGCAACGTGACCAGGCGCATCTCCGGCAATGGAAGGCTGGCCAGCACGCCGCTGTCGCCGCGCGACACGATCGCCACCTGCATGGCCATGCCGGAGGAATCCTGCACCCGCTTGTCCATCACCAGGTCGGGGCCAAAGTGACCCAGCCGGAAGGTGCCCATATGGGCCGACGGAATCGGCTTGTCTCCCAGCGTCTCGCCAGTTGCCGAGAAGGAAATGAGTCTGCCCCGGCCCATGTCCAGCAGTGTCACATCGCCGTTGTCATCAAGGGCGATCGCCATCCCGGTGCGCATCTCGCCCGGACCATCGCCTTCCTTCCCGAATGAGCCCACCAGACGGCCAAGTGTGTCTATCATCGCCACTCGGCTGGCACGGCGATCCAGCACATAGAATCGGTCCGGGCCGGCGGCCATCTCGAGGTCATCCGCGCCGGAAACAAAGAGCGTGTCATTCACACTGCCGGCCACCCTTCCGACCTCCTTGACTGTCCATGGCGCAGGCCGATCCTCGGCCCGGCTGGTCACGATCTCGATCCCGGCCGAGTCAACCCGGCTGGACGCGCGTTCGCCACCCGCCGCGCAGGCCGCCAGGGCGAGCGGGCTCGATAGCGCCACAAAAATGGATCTCAACAGGACTCCGGAGTTGGGAGCGGTCGGCGCCTCGTGCCGGCGCGCCGACCGATGATCGGGGCTGGGCGGCTCAGTGGATGCCAGTGCCGGTGTCGAGGTCGTGCACGTACGCCGCGGCGCCCCAACCATCAGGGGAATCGTCCACCACGCGGCGAAGCAACTCGACCGCATCGCCCAGCGAAGAGGTAAAAGCATACTCGATCGCGTTCGGTGCAGGTTCGCCGTCGCGGGTCTCGGGGAGATACGCTATGAGGAATCGATCGATGACGGGAGTTTGCAAATCCGGATGCTGCGAGCTGGGAAGGCTGTGGCGACGTTCGATTTCGTTCAGGAGCCGCTCCGCCACAAACAGGCGCTCCTGCTCGAGGGCAATGGTGGCCATTACATATTCCCTCATGCGAGTGGCCGGCCGCACCGGCGCGCGGGTCGGCGGTCCAGCGGGGGCAAGGCGGCGCCAGTCGCTGCATCGGTCCACGAACCGCGGCAGCGCGCCTGCTCCATATTGCTCTCAAATCCCGCTTTGCCAATACGGAAGAAACCCCGAAGCTACCGAACCTTGGGCGCGAGCCAGCGCGAAGCGGAGGCCACGTCCTCCTGCGTGAGGCCGTGTCCCGTGTCCCGCCACTCCAGCGTGACCTCGGCGCCGGCCCGGCGCAGCAACTCGGCCAGTGCCTCCGCCCGTTCGGCGGGTACATGGGGATCCGGCCGACCTTCCGAAAGCAGCACCGCAGTCGAGCCAAGGTCGGGCAGGTTGTCCGGCGTGATCGGCAGGGTTGCCCTCAACAGTACCGCCCCCGCGAGGAGCCCCGGGTCGAGCAACAGCAGGCTTGCTGCGATGTTGGCGCCGTTCGAGAAGCCCACTGCCCAGATCCGGCTCGTGTCCCGACCGTAGGCGTCGCACGCCTCGCGAACGAAACCGGCGAGGTCGTGGGTCCGCCGGATCAGGTCCTGCTCGTCGAACACCCCTTCGGCCAGCCGGCGGAAGAAGCGGGGCATGCCGTTTTCCAGCACTTGTCCCCGGGGTGCGAGCACCGCTACACCGGGGGCCAGGGCGGCTCCTAAACCGATCAGATCATCCTCGTTCCCACCGGTCCCGTGCAGCAGCAGCAGGGTTGCGCCTCCCTCGGCCTCGCCGTCGGCGCCGGGTTCAAATCGATGGGTCCAGTCTCCAACACTTGACGTCATTCTGAAACCTCTGAATTCTTCTGAAACGTTCGCCCGAGCCGGTTCCGGCCCCCAATCCGGGCTCAGTTCTCGACTTTTGGCGGACGTGGTGTATAATAGGTCGGTCGCCAAACTCTTGTGCGGTGGCCCTTTGCACGGTTTGGACGTCCCGTGACCTGGTTCGTGCCTGCGGATCCCGTTGCATGGTGAGTTGTCTCACCGCGCCGAAATCCGTTAACTGCCATCATTTGCGCTGTGCCGTGTGCGGCGGTCGGTTCACCGCCATCATCTTACACCTTCATTCGGAGTCCATGATGAAGCTTCAAGGCCTTGTTCTTTCCGGCCTGCTTGCGGCGCTGGTGGCGCCATCGGCCAGCGCTCAGGGAGCGGGCACAGTCGAGTTCGGTTTGTTTGCCCGCAAGAACTGGTTCGGTGAGAGCTACGCGATCGAGGACAAGGTCGGCGGCGGCGCTCGCCTCGGGTTCTTCCCGATCCGTGGCCTCGAGATCGGCGCCTCCGGCGCGTATACGCCGACGTCGTACCAGTTCGCCATCGGCAACCTCAATCAGCTGCACCTGGCCGGCGAACTGCTCGGCCACATTCCTTTCGGCCAGCATGTCGCCATGTTTGTCGGCGGCCGGTATGTGTTCAATAAGTACACCGATCGCGGCAACGAGATCGCCGGCCTCACCGCCGAAGGTGACGAGAGCGGTCCCGGCGCGATTCTCGGCTTCCGTTTCGGCCTCGGCGAGCGACTTTCGGTGCGGATGGAGGGCACGGGCGACTACATGAGCAGCCCGAACCCGGCGCTCAGCATTGAGGACAAGGATTGGCACTACGGCTTCAATGCCGGCCTGTCGTGGCTCTTCGGCGACAATACCGGTTTTGGCCCGAGCGATACCGATCGTGACGGCGTGGCCGACGACGTCGACCAGTGCCCCGACTCTCCGCGTGGCATGCCGGTAACTGCCACGGGTTGCCCCCCGGTCAATCAGGACTCGATCCGGGCGGCCGAAGCGGCGCGTGCGCGTGAAGCGGCAGTGCGGGACTCCGTCGCGCGGGCCGAGCGGGCCCGGGCCGACAGCATGGCGGCCGCTGAGCGGGCGCGGGCAGACAGCATCGCAGCGGCCGAGCGGGCCGCGGCGCAGGCGGCGCGTGACAGCGCGGCCATGGCGGCGGGTATCTCCGCAGCCGAGATCCAGGCGCTGCGCGACAGCCTCAACAAGCTGGCGGCCAACGCCAACGCCAACGTCACCCTGCCGGGCGTCAACTTCGCCACCGGCACGGCGACCCTCACCCAGAGCTCGCGCTTCATCCTGGATGAGGTGGCGGCGAGACTCGCCGAGAACGCCAGCATACGGGTCGAGGTGGCGGGTCACACCGACAACACCGGCCCCCGCGGGCTGAACGAGCGCCTGTCGCTCCAGCGGGCTGATGCGGTCAGGAATTACCTCATCAGCAAGGGCATCTCGGCCGACCGCATGACCGCGGCAGGCTATGCCTGGGATCGCCCGGTGGCCACCAACAACACCCGTGCGGGTCGCGCTCTCAA
>JAICQR010000211.1 GCA_025937755.1 Gemmatimonadales bacterium
CTCGGCGGCGGTCACGCGTGCGGCCGCGGCCGGCGCCACCGGGTTCGTGCTCCCGACCGCCGGCAACGCCGGCGTCGCCGCCGCAGCCTATGGTGCACGAGCGGGATTGCCGGTGCAGGTGTTCGCCCCGGCCTGGACGCCCCCGCGGCTGGTGGAGCAGATGCGTCGCTTCGGCGCCGAGGTCACGCTGGTCGACGGCCACATCGGCGTGTGCGGCGCCGCAGCGCGCACCTTTGCCGCCGAGCGCGGCTGGACCGATCTCTCGACCTTGAAGGAGCCATACCGAATCGAAGGCAAGAAGACCCTCGGGCTCGAGATCGCCATGCAGCTTGGCTGGGCCCTGCCATCGGCGGTGATCTATCCCACCGGCGGCGGTACGGGTCTCATCGGAATGTGGCGCGCATTTGCCCAGCTGCGCGAGCTGGGATGGGTGAAGGACGATATGCCCAGACTCTTCTCGGTGCAGAGCGAGGGCTGCGCGCCGGTAGTCCGGGCCTGGGAGGAGGCTGCCGAGTCGGTGTCTCCGTGGCCCGACCCGGACACGTCGGCGTTCGGGCTTCGGGTACCAGCACCACTTGGCGGCCGGCTGATGCTCCGCGCGCTGCGCGACTCCGGAGGCGGCGCCCTTGCAGTGACCGATGCCGAACTGCGTGCCATGGCCGAACGCGTAACGCGAGACGAGGGTATCGACCTGTCGCCTGAAGGCGGGGCCAGCCTGGTGGCGGTGGATCATCTCGTGGCCAGTGGCGCGCTCGGCGCGGGAGACCGGATCGTGGCGTTCAACACCGGTGCTGGCTGGCTCTACCGCGAGGGATGATTTGCCCAGCCCGTTGCCGGCGGCCATCTTTCCAATGCGATGACTTCCGAGCGAATTGCCATCATTGATCCCGCTGCCGGCATCAGCGGAGACATGCTGCTGGGCGCGCTGGTAGCCCTCGGTGCACCCGAGGCATGGCTGCGCGAGTTGCCGTCCCGGCTGGGCTACGCCGGAGTGTCGGTGGAGATCGCTCGGGTGGATCGCTGCGGGCTCGCCGCCACCAAGGTCACGGTTCGGCTCCCGGATGGGTCCCACGAGGGACCATCACAGCCGCACGGATCAGTACATTCGCACGCGCATGTCCCGCTCGCCGCGCGTCATGGGCACCACCACGTGCCGGAATTGATCGAGCGCATCGAGCGGGCTCCGCTCTCTCCATGGGTGCGCCAGCGGGCAGTGCAGGCCTTCCGCCTGCTTGCGGACGCGGAAGGGCGGGTGCACGGTGTTCCGCCCGAGCACGTGGCGCTGCACGAAGTCGGAGCTATCGATGCCGTCGTGGATATCGTCGGCACCATCGAGGGGTTCGAGCAGCTCGGTGTGAGTCGCATCCACGCGCGGCCGGTGGCCCTTGGCAGTGGTTGGGTTCACGCGGCGCATGGCGCACTGCCTGTGCCGGCCCCAGCCACGGCGCTGCTGGCGGAGGGGCTGGATATCGTCACTGGCGGACCTGTCGCAGGCGAGGCCACGACGCCGACTGGCGCTGTGCTGTTGCGAGTGCTGTCAGCCGGTCCGCCCCCCGCACGCTGGCGTGCGAGCAGCACCGGCTGGGGTGCGGGTGAACGTGATCCGCATGACTATGCCAATGCGCTGCGCGTTACATTGGCGGAGGCGGTGCCCGAATCTGGCGAGATTGTGGTGCTGGCCACAGACATTGACGACATGACACCCGAGTTTCTGGAACCATTGCGGGCCGCGCTCATGCACGCCGGCGCAGTGGATGTCCAGGTGTGGGCGACCCAGGGGAAGAAGGGACGAATGAGCTTCCGGGTCGAGGCGCTGGTGCCGCCACCCCTCGCGGATGCCGTCGCGAATGCCTTTTTTCGGGACAGCACCACCATTGGTGTCCGGCGAACACTGGCCGAGAGAACGGTGCTGGCCCGTCGGCTGGAAGAGATACCGGCAGAGGACGGCAGCCGGGTGCGCGTGAAGTACTCCGAGGCTCCAAACGGCTTGAGATGGAAGCCCGAACTGGATGATATACAAGCAGTTGCAGAGCGCCAGGGGCGGTCGGCCCTGGAGGTGGCAGGGGAGTTGCAACTCCAGCTCGGCCGGCCGAGACCAGGTGAAGTCGCCGGCCCTAACGACACTCGGGTTGAGGAGCAAGAATGAGAGTTTCCGTTGCAGTCCTGATGCTTAGCGGTCTTGTGACC
>JAICQR010000113.1 GCA_025937755.1 Gemmatimonadales bacterium
CGCACCCAGAAGTGGGGCATCTCGCTGTTGACTTCGCCCGCAATGTCGATGAAGCGGGTCTTGTAGTTGAGGCCGCGCATCTTCCAGGCGAGGTAATGCGGATCGATCGGGATGCAGTGGCCGCCCAGTCCGGGACCGGGCGTGAACTTCATGAACCCGAACGGCTTCGTGGCCGCGGCGTCGATGACCTCCCAGACGTTGACGCCCAGCTTGTCGCACACGATGGCCATCTCGTTGACAAGCCCGATGTTCACGCTGCGAAAGGTGTTCTCCAGCAGCTTGACCAGCTCGGCCGCCTCGGTGGAGGACACTGGCACCAGCGTGTCGATGGCGGGGGCGTAGAGCGCGCAACACACGTCGCGGCAGGCCTCGGTGATGCCGCCGACGACCTTGGGCGTGTTGCGGGTCTGGTACTTCGCATTGCCGGGATCCACCCGCTCGGGGCTGAAGGCAAGGAAGAAATCCTCGCCTACCTTGAGGCCGGTCGCCTCCAGCGCCGGGAGCATGATCTCGCGGGTGGTGCCGGGATAGGTGGTGCTCTCCAGGATGATGGCCTGGCCCGGGCGCAGGGTGCTGGTCACCGCCCTGGTGGCCGCGACGATGAACGAGACGTCGGGATCCTTGTATTTCGACAGCGGCGTCGGCACGCAGATCGAGATCGCGTCGGGCTCCGAAAGCCGGGATGCATCGGTGGTCGCCTCAAACTTGTCCCTGATGCCGGCGAGGTCGGCGTCGGAAACATCCTTGATGTGGGACTTGCCCGCATTGAGCCCGTCCACCACCCGCTCGCTGATATCGTACCCCAGCACGCGGAAGCCTGCCCGGGCGAGCTCCACCGCCAGCGGCAGGCCCACGTAGCCGAGTCCGATGATGCCGAAGCGCGCCTCACGGGTGCCCGCGCGCTTGATCAGGTCCGCTGCAACAGTCATGGGTCAGTATTCCAGGGGAAGCGCCACGCGGCGACCATCCCGCGCGGACAGGTAGGTGGCGATCAGAATCTCGAGTGAGTGGAGACCCTCGCGCCCATCGGTCTCGGGCAACGCTTCGCCCTGGAGCGACTGGATCACGTTTTCGTAGTACGCGGCGTGGCCGAACCCGTACACGGACGTGGTCTCGTAACTGGCCGACTCGATGTCGGCGTCCCATGGCGTCTTCTCGGCGAACTCCCAGTGATCGATGCGGTTCACGGCCACGCCGCCGACCCGCACGGTGCCGGTCTCGCCGATGATGGTGAGTGAGCCCTCGAAGTTCCGGGGATATGTCAGCATGGTGACGTTCATCGACCCCAGTGCCCCCGTGCGCCATCGCACGCTCAGCACCCCGGTGTCCTCCACCTGGATGTTGCGGGCCAGGGTGGCGGTGTAGGCCTGCACGCTCTCGACCGGCCCGATGAGCCAGTCGAGGAGGTCCACATAGTGGCTCGCCTGGTTCATGAACGCGCCGCCGTCGAACTCCCAGGTGCCGCGCCAGGAGGCACTGTCGTAGTAGGACTGGGGACGGCTCCAGAACACGTTGACATTGACCATGAAAATCCGGCCGAAGCGACGTTCCTGCACCGCACGCTTGAGCAGCTGCAGGGTCGCATTGCGCCGATTCTGCTTCACCACGAAGAGCTGCACGCCGGCGTGATCGCATGCGGCGACCATCGCCTTGCCATCTTCCCACCGCGTGGCCATCGGCTTCTCGGTCACCACATGCCGCCCCGCGGCGGCCGCGGTGATGGCCTGCTCCGAGTGGATGCCGCTGGGCGTGGCCAAGATGATCGCGTCAGCATCGCACCCCGCCAGCAGCTGTTCCAGCGAGGCAAATCCCGGGGCACCGGTCGCGTCAACCGCTCGCGCCAGCGCCGCGGCATCGATGTCACAGACGGCCACGAGCTCGGCGCGGTCGGTATGCTTCCTGAGGGCCTCGATGTGGTTGGCCGAGATCCGCCCGCATCCCACCAGGGCGAACCGCACCTTGCGGTCACGGATGTGCGGCTTGGTGACGAACATGCCCGATGCCTCTCCTGAATTCATGGCTGGCGATAGAACGCGCGCAGCGCGTCCACCACGGCGTCCTGCTGGGCCGCGGACAATTCGGGGAACACCGGCAGGGCGAGCACCTCACCCATCGCGCGCTCGGTTTCCGGCAGGCTGCCCCGGCGCATGCCGAGGTGCGCAAAACACGGCTGCAGGTGCAAGCCCACCGGGTAATAGACGGCACAGCCGATCTCGCGCTGCCGGAGGAACTCGCGCAGATCGTCCCGCCGCTCGGCCCGGATGGTGTACTGGTGAAAGATCGGCTCGTTGGCGGGATCCACCTGGGGGGTCCGCACCCGCGGCAGGTCCGCCAGCAGTGCGTCGTAGCGCGCCGCCGCCCGGCGCCGGCCCTCGCTCCATCCGGCGAGATGGGGCAGCTTGGCCAGCAGGACTGCGGCCTGCAGCGTATCCAGCCGGCTGTTGAAGCCGACCTCCTCATGGTGGTATTGCTTGGCACCGCCATGAAGCCGCAGCCGGCGCAGTCGCTCCGCGAGCTTGTCGTCGCTGGTGAGGATCATCCCGCCGTCGCCCCACGCCCCCAGGTTCTTGCTGGGAAAAAACGACAAGGTGCCAGCCCAGCCAACCGATCCCGCCACGCTCCAGCCATCGCCCGACTTGCGGCGGGCGCCGATGGCCTGCGCGGCATCCTCGATCAGCGCGATGCCGTGGCGCTCCGCCAGCGGCGCGAGGCGTTCCATCGCTGCCATCTGGCCAAAGAGATGTACCGCGATGATGGCGCGGGTGCGGGGGGTGATGGCGGCCTCGACCAGCTGGGGGTCGAGGTTGTACGTGACGGGATCGATGTCCACGAACACCGGTGTGCCGCCGGCGTTGTGCACCGCCCCCGCGGTGGCAAAGAACGTGAACGAGGGACAGATGACCTCGTCACCGGGAGCGAGTTCCAGTGCCTTGAGCGGAAGGAGCAGCGCGTCGGTGCCGCTGGCGCACGCCACCGCATGCGCCGCGCGGGACAATTCGGCGATGCGCTCCTCCAGCTGGGACACCTCGGCGCCCATGATGAACGCCTGGCGATCCAGGACAGCCTGGACCGCCGGCATCACTTCATGCGCAATGCTCCGGTGCTGCGCAACGAGGTCCAGCAGCGGTACGTTCAATGGCAATCGGTTGAGGGTGGGTAAAGCCTTGCAAGATAAGGGACTAGGGACAAGTTCGGGAGTGTGCGCTTTCAGCGGCTGAAGCCGCTGCTCGGCTCTGTCGCTAAAGCGACGTGGGTTCAACGAGCCAGCGGACTGCAGTGCACTAAGCGGCTTTAGCCGCAGAGCCGAGCAGCGGCTTCAGCCGTTGAGCCTTTCGCTCCGAAACTCATACCCGCTCCAGCCTCCCTTCCCCCTCCCGGTACTTGGTTCCGCACGCCGCGCAGGTGGCCTCGCCGGCTGCCACCTGCAGCCGCTCGCCACACTGGCACATCCAGCCCACCCGTTTCGCGGGCACGCCCACCATCAGGGCATAGGCCGGGACGTCGCTCGTCACCACCGCGCCGGCCCCGATGAAGGCGAATTCCTCGAGGGTCACACCGCAGACCACGGTGGCGTTGGCACCGATGGTGGCACCACGGCGCACCAGAGTGCGGCGATACTCGTGTTTCCGCGACACATGGCTGCGGGGGTTGATGACGTTGGTGAACACGCAGCTCGGCCCGCAGAAGACATCGTCTTCCAGCTCGACGCCCTCGTAAATCGACACGTTGTTCTGGATCCGGACGTTATTGCCGATCCGGGTGCCGCCCATCACCACCACGTTCTGGCCGATGGAGCACCCGGCGCCGATGCGCGCGCCCGGCATCACGTGGCAGAAGTGCCAGATTTTCGTGCCTTCGCCGATCTCGGCTCCGTCGTCGATGTAACTCGACTCATGGGCGAAGTAGTTCATCCGGCCCATTCCTCGCTCATCTCGCGTGCCATCTCGTGCCACTCCTGCAGCGAACGCACCTCACCCGCTCTGCTCTTGAGCGCGATGATCGCGTCGCATGCCGCCGACGCCGCCGACAGCGTAGTGGTATACGGTACCCGCTGCTGCAAGGCCGCGCGGCGGATGGCGTAGTCGTCCTGCTGGGTCAGCTTGCCCAGCGGCGTGTTGACCAGCAGGTGGATCTTGCCCGACAGCAGCAGGTCGATGGCGTTGGGCCGGCCCTCATGCACCTTGAGTACCCGCTCCGCCGGAACACCGCGCACCCGCAGGTGCCGGGCGGTGCCTTCGGTGGCGTACACCTTGAAGCCCAGGCCGTGGAACCGCCGCGCGATCGGGATCACGTTGTCCTTGTCGTGGTCGTTCACGGTGATGAACACCGCGCCCTCGAGCGGCAGCGCCCCATCGGCGCTGGCCTGAGCCTTGGCAAAGGCCATCCCGAAGGAATCGGCGATCCCCATGACCTCGCCGGTGGAGCGCATCTCGGGTCCCAGCACCAGGTCCACCCCGGGGAACTTGCTGAAGGGGAATACCGCTTCCTTCACCGCGACATAGGGCTGCACCACGTCATCGGACAGGCCCAGCTCGTCCAGGGTCTTGCCAACGGCCACCGCGGCGGCGAGGCTGGCGAGCGACACGCCAGTGGTCTTGGATACGAATGGCACGGTGCGCGACGCGCGAGGATTGACCTCCAGCACGTGGACCACGCCGTCCTTGATGGCGTACTGCACGTTCAGCAGTCCCACCACACCCAGCTTGAGCGCGAAGGCGCGGGTGTGCTCCCGCATGGTCGCCACCTGTGCCTCGGACAGCAGGTACGGTGGCAACACGCAGGCCGAGTCGCCCGAGTGCACGCCGGCATCCTCGATGTGCTGCATCACGCCGCCGATGACGCAGCGCGTGCCATCGGAAATGGCGTCGACATCGGCCTCAAACGCGTCCTCCAGGAATCGGTCGATGAGCACCGGATGCTCCGGCGCGATCCGCGCCGCCCGGGCGAAGTAGGACGTCAGCGAGGGCTCGTCGTACACGATCTCCATGGCGCGCCCGCCGAGCACGTAGGAAGGCCGCACCAGGACGGGGTAGCCCACCCGGCTGGCAACATTCACCGCCTCGCCCACCGAAAACGCCACTCCGGCCGGAGGCTGCCGGACACCCAGCTCGTTGGCCACGCGTTCGAAGCGGCCCCGGTCCTCGGCCACATCGATGGCCTCGGGGGAAGTGCCGAGAATGCGGACGCCGGCCTGCTCCAGTCCCCTGGCGAGGCGTAGCGGCGTCTGGCCACCCAGCTGGACGATGACCCCCAGCGGCTGCTCCAGCTCAACGATCTCGAGCACATCCTCGAGCGTGAGCGGCTCGAAATACAGCACATTGGAGATGTCGAAGTCGGTGGAGACGGTTTCGGGATTGGAGTTGACCATCACCGTGCGGTACCCGAGGTCGCGCAGCGCCAGCGCCGCCCGGACGCAGCAGTAGTCGAACTCCACACCCTGGCCGATGCGGTTGGGGCCCGAGCCGAGAATGACCACGGTGCGGTCGCCATCGGGCGCCGCCTCGTTCTCCTCGTCGTACGAGGAGTAGAGGTACGGTGTGGACGAGGGAAATTCGCCGGCACAGGTGTCTACCGTCTTGTAGGCCGGACGAACGCCCAGCGCCTGCCGCCGGAGCCGGACCGCGGTTTCGCTCTCGCCGCCGAGATCCGCCAGCTGCCGATCGGAGAAGCCGAATCGCTTCATGCGGCGTATCGCCGCAGCGGCTTCTGTCCCCTCCCCCAGCGAGGCCTGGTGCCCGGCGGCGACCCACTCGCGCTCGGCATCCACCAGTTCCCGCAACTGGGCCAGGAACCAGGGGTCGATCCCGGTGCGCTCTGCCAGCTCCGGCAGCGGCACGTCGAGATCCATGGCGCGCTTGAGCTGGAACACCCGTTCCGGCGTCGGCGTCCGGATCGCGGCGAGGACCGACTCGCGCGAGTCGTCCGGCAGCCGGTCGTCCTGCAGCGATTCGGCAGCGCGCCAGCCGGGCCGGTCGATCTCAAGACCGCGGAGCGCCTTCTGGAAGGCTTCCTTGAAGGTGCGGCCGATGGCCATGACCTCGCCCACCGCTTTCATCTGCGTGGTGAGCGTGGGTTCGGCCTTGGGGAATTTCTCGAAATTGAAGCGGGGGACCTTGACGACGACGTAATCCAGCACCGGCTCGAACGATGCCGGCGTGGTGCGGGTGATGTCGTTGGGCAGCTCGTCGAGGGTGTAGCCCACAGCCACCTTGGCGCCGATCCGCGCGATCGGGAAGCCGGTGGCCTTGGAGGCGAGCGCGCTGCTGCGGGAGACCCGCGGATTCATCTCGATGACCAGCTGCTCGCCGGTAGCAGGATTGA
>JAICQR010000214.1 GCA_025937755.1 Gemmatimonadales bacterium
CTCGCGGATCATCGTGAGCAGCTCCGCCATCTCTCTCGGCGTGGTCTGGCCCCAACCGTACTGCTCCCAGTTGCCGCGCCGGCCCGGGGTTCTCGAGTTCATCCGGGTCGAGTCGAACCCATGCGCCGACAACCACTGGTTGATGGCAACTCCGGTGCCCGAGAGCGACTGGAGCCAGAGGGACGCGGTATTGTCGCTCATGGTGAGCATGAGCATGACCAGCCGGCCGAGGGCGATCCGAGTGCTGTCCTCGGCCATGACCAGGATGTCCGCCTCGTCGTCGTAGTCCAGGGAGTCGGTGTAGGTGAGGATGCTGTCGAACGCGAGGCGCCCATCATGAATCGCCTGGTAGGTGGCGAGCATGATGGGCACCTTGATCATGCTGGCGGTGGGGAAGAGCTCGTCGGCATTGAGTTCAGCAGTGCGGCCGGATGGGAAGTGATGAACGAAAATGCCGACGTCGCCATCGACCCGGGCGGCCAGCGCGCGGAGCTGGCCTTCCAGTGCAGCATCGCGTCCCGACGCCGGTGCTGTAACAGATAGAGTCCGGGGCGCGCAGCCGGCCAGCAGAAGCGCCAGTGAGAGCGCCCCGGATCTCAGCCTCACGACGCCGCGATTGTGATCTGCTTCATCATGCCATGCATGAAGTGGGGTCGCTCGTCCGTGTCGTCCGGGATCCAGCAGATCAGGGCGTAATCGCCCGGGGTGAAGTCGTGGGTTATCTGCTCCACCTGTCCCACTTCCATCGCGCTGACACCGCCGCTTTCGGTGAAGGGCGGCGGCCCCTCCGGCTTCTGGAACCAGGCCATCAGCTGCTCGATGGTGGTGCCGGGCGTGAGTTTCGCGAACCAGAGTTCATGCGGCTGCGACCCGGTGTTCTCGAACCGGATGACCTGCTCGCCGGCGCCGATCGGCTCCGACATGGTGAAGTCGAAGTCGCTCAGGACCACATTCAGGTCTGCCTCCGGCAGCGGCCCGGCGGGCGCATCACTGGCCACGACGGTCAGCGGCCGGACCATTCCCTTGGCGATATGGGGTACGCCATCGGCCGTCGGGACAAAGCAGAGCATCACGTAGTTGCCGGGCTCGAGGTTCATGGTCGCTTCGGCGGTGCCGCCGGCAAAGGGCGCGTTGGGTCCGCCGACCGCGTGCATCCACGTGGGTTCCTGCTGTGCGGCGATCGCCTCCTGCAGCTCGGCCATCGTGTGGCCATCCTCCAGGCGGAACAGCGACATGTGATGCCAGTCGGGGCCCTCGTTCATCAAATGGAACGTGGTGAGGCCGGCGGGAATGGTGTCCGCCACCTCGAACGCGAAGTCGGTGGTCTTCACATGGACGACGTTGGGCTCAACAGCGGCAGCCACGGTCGCGCCGGAGTCCGCGGCCGCATCCATCGCGGCGTCGGGGCGAGGACCACAGGCGGCAAGAAACACTACAACGGCTGCAAGACGACGCATGCGGCGACTCCTGAGGGGATGGGGGTCAAGCTGATGCTTGCTGGTGTGAGAGCGACGAGCACTCAATCTACCATCCGACACCGCACCGTCCAGACCTCCGAAACCGGCCGTGGCCGGACGCCGTAGCGATATGGAGGGGTCCCCTCTCCACACCCAGCCTGGTACGCCATGACTTCGATGTTGCTTGCGCTCCTGCAGAGTGCTATGGCGGTGTCCGCTCAGGTCCCGGCTCCGGCGGTCTATAGCGGCCGGGCGGGCCAACTTGACGTGACCCCGCCCCGGATCGAGGCGGTCATCGAGGTGGATGGTGTGCTGTCGGAGCCGGCCTGGCGTCAGGCCGCACTGCTCAAGGACTTCTCCCAGTTCCTGCCCCAGGATGGGGTACCGGCGCAGGACTCGACCGAATTGCTGGTGTGGTACTCGCCGACAGCTCTCCACCTGGGTATTCGCGGGTTCGAGGCACACGGCATACCTCAGGCCACCCTCGCCGAACGCGACCGGATCTTTGCCGACGACTGGATCGAGATCCTGCTGGGGACCTTCAATGACGGCCGCACGGCCACGATGTTCGGGGTCAATC
>JAICQR010000067.1 GCA_025937755.1 Gemmatimonadales bacterium
CGGTTTCCTCGAGCACCTCCGCGCAGCGCACCGAATCGAGGTCGATCCCCACGCCCAGCGCCTCCAGCACGTCGGCCGAACCCGACCGCGACGTGAAGCTCCGGTTGCCATGCTTCGCCACCGGAACCCCTGCGCCCGCGACCACAAACGCGGCCGCGGTCGAGAGATTGAGCGTCGTGACGGTGCCGCCCCCGGTGCCGCAGGTGTCAACCAGCCGAGCCGGCTGGTGGGCGTCGACCGCCACCATCTCCGCGCGCAGCGCATCCGCGGCGCCCGCCAGTTCCTCGGGTTGCTCACCACGTGCGCGCAGCCCGAACAGCAGCGCTGCGGACTGGACCGGAGTGGCCTGGCCCCGCATCAGCACGCGAAAGGCCGCGGCCGCCTCCTGACGCGACAGGGGAAGCCCTCGGGCCACCAGACGGAGTGCGTGCAGGAGCGCCGAATCAGTCACGGGCGAGGGGTTCAGGCGGCGCGTTGAGGACGCGCGAGTGGCAATGTGAGGAGCGGCGGAAAGGCTATACGGGAAAACGGCGTTTTGTCAATTCTGACAACAGGTTGCGCGCCTTGAATGGGGGCTCCGGCGCGGCTAGATTTGCCACAATGACACGCACCTTCCTGGCCGAGTTGGTGTTCGATGGTCGGGAGTTTGCCGGCTGGCAGCGGCAGCCGAGCGAGCGCACGGTGCAGCAGGAGCTGGAGCAGGTGCTGGAACGGCTTGTCGGCACCCGGGTTGTTGCCACAGCTGCGGGTCGCACCGATGCCGGGGTACATGCGGAAGGATTGGCGGTCAGCTTCGCGTTTCCGGCTGAGTGGCAGGACGCCAAGCTCCTGTCGGCGCTCAACGCACTGCTTCCCGATGACTGCTGGATTCGGACCCTGCGGCCGGTGCCGGACGAGTTCCACGCCCGCAAGAGCGCGCTGAACCGGCGTTATCGTTACGTGGTGGGCACGGACGCGGCCGCGCGATCACCATTCCGCCACCCGTACGAGTGGGCGCTGTGCCGGCCACTCGATGGCGAATTGCTGACGCACGCGGCAGACCAGATCGCCGGCACCCACGACTTCGAGGCATTCTCGGTGCGGGGCCAGCAGAAGCCGCATCATCGGTGCACGGTGCACCTGGCGCGCTGGGTTGAGCGCCCCGCCGGGGCAGGGTTCGACTTCCACGTCGCAGCCGACCGCTTCCTGCACCACATGGTGCGCATGCTGGTCGGCACGATGGTGGACATCGCGCAGGAGCGACGTCCGCCCGGCGACATGGTACGCTTGCTGGAGTTGCGCGACAACCAGCAGACCAGCGCGCCCGCGCCGCCGCAGGGGTTGTACTTCGTCCGAGCCGAGTACCCGGCGTCCGCCCTGGCGGCGCCGACCGAGGATGCGCCATGAGCCGCAGGATGCAGCGCCAGCGACTGAGCCGTGCCGCCAGCATCCTGCTGGCCACCATCGTCGCGACCGCGGGCTGCAGCGACTTCCCCGACGATCTTTCCGTTTCCCGCCAGGGCGCCATGCAGCGCTCGATCGACGAGTCTCGTCGCACCGCCATCGTCAACGCGGTGGAGATTGCCGCGTCCGCCGTTGTCTCCGTCAACGCCACGGTGCGGCAGCGGATCACCCCCCGCAGCCGGTTTGATGCGCTGTTCCTGCCGCCCGGCGCGGAGCGACAAGTCCGCAGCTCCGGCACCGGGCTCATCGTGCTTCCCGACGGCGTCATCGTGACCAACCAGCATGTGGTTGCCGGAGCCGAGCGGGTGGTCGTGACTCTCGCGGATGGACGCGAGTTTGAGGCGCAGTTGCTGGGCGAGGATCCCCTCACCGACATCGCCGTGCTTCGGATTCCCGGCCGCGACCTCCCGGTCAGCCGCCTCGGCAGCAGCGAGGATCTCATGATTGGCGAATGGGTGGTGGCCCTGGGCAATCCCTACGCCTACCTGCTGGGCAATGCCGAACCCACGGTGACGGTCGGCGTGGTCAGCGCCACCGGCCGCAACATCCTGCCGAGCGAAGATCAGGTGGGACTCTACCTGGACATGATCCAGACCGACGCCGCGATCAACCCCGGCAACTCGGGCGGTCCGCTGGTGAATGCGTCGGGTGAGGTGATCGGCATCAACTCGTCGATTCTCTCGAACAGCGGCGGCAATGTGGGCCTCGGCTTCGCCATCCCGATCGAGCGCGCGGTGCGCGTGGCGGACGAGATCGTCCGGACCGGCACCGTGCGCCGGGCGTGGCTGGGGCTGGAAGTGGCCGGACCGGGCCAGGCGGGCGACTGGCGCAGCGCCAACGGCGTGCAGGTTACCTCGGTCGCGCCCGACGGTCCGGCCGCGGCCGCCGGTGTCCGCCCGGGTGACGTGCTCACGTCGGCCGCCGGGCATCCGCTTCGCAACTATCTCGACTGGGAGGCGGTGAAGCTCGACCTCCACGTCGGCGACGTGGTGACCACCAGCACCCGGCGAGACGGAGAGCCGCGTGACGTCCGTATCGTGTCCGCTGACCTGCCCACCGTCACCGCGGCGAAGGTCACCGTGCTGCGCGATCTCGAGCTCGTCACTGTGACCCCCGCGATTCGCGCCGAACGCGAGGTCCGCAGTGACCAGGGCGCCCTGATCTATCGCCTGAGCGATGCTGTCAGCCGCGCTACCGGGCTCCGGACCGGCGATGTGATCATCGCCATCAACCGCACGGCGGTGCGGAGTGCACAGGAGTTCGCCGACCTCGTCAACGCGCTCCCGCCTGGCCGCCCGTTTCGGGTCACGTTCGAGCGGGGCAATGCCTACTCGTGGGTGGATCTCTCGTTCCGATGACCGATAATCGCTACGTCTCGCCGCTGGGCACCCGCTACTCCAGCCCCGCCATGCAGGCGCTCTGGAGTGACGCCCATCGGGTCATGCTGTTCCGGCGGTTGTGGCTTGGCCTGGCCGAGGCCGAGCAGGAGCTGGGCATCGCCATTCCCGGCGAGGCACTCGCCCAGATGCGGGTCCATCTCGAGGACGCCGACCTCGAAGCGGCCGCCAGGTACGAGCGCCGCTTCCGCCACGACGTGATGGCGCACGTACACCATTTCGGCGACCAGGCCCCGGCGGCCCGGCCATTCATCCACCTCGGCGCCACCAGCTGCTTCGTCACCGACAACGCCGACTGCATCATCCTGCGGGATGCGCTCCGCCTGGTGCTGGGGCGCCTGCTTGCGATCCTCGATCAGCTGGCGGCCTTCGCGGCTCGCCATCGCGCCCTGCCCTGCCTGGCCTACACCCACTTCCAGCCGGCCCAGCTCACCACCGTCGGCAAGCGCGCCACGCTCTGGATGCAGGATTTCGCGCTGGACGTCGAGGAGTTGCGCCATCGTCTGGCAGGGCTCCGGGCCCGGGGCTGCAAGGGCACCACCGGGACCCAGGCCAGCTTTCTCGAGTTGTTCGGCGGCGATCACGACAAAGTCCGTGAACTTGACCGCCGCGTCACCGACCGCATGGGGTTCGCCGAGTCGTTTGCGGTCACGGGACAGACGTATCCCCGGAAGCAGGACGCGATGGTGCTCGACCTGTTGTCGGGCATCGCGCAGAGCGCCGCCAAGATGGCCAACGACATCCGGCTGCTGCAGCACGAGGGCGAACTGCTGGAACCGTTCGAGGCCGACCAGATCGGTTCCAGCGCGATGGCCTACAAGCGGAACCCGATGCGGTCGGAGCGGGTAGGCGCCCTGGCGCGGTTCGTCATATCACTCCAGGCCAACGGCGGCCACACCGCCGCGGCGCAGTGGCTGGAGCGGACCCTCGACGACAGCGCCAACCGGCGGCTCACCCTGCCGGAGGCCTTTCTCGCCACCGACGCGATCCTGATCCTGGTCACCAACATCGCGGCCGGGCTGGAAGTGCGGGAGTCGGTGATCGCGCGGCATGTAGAAGCCCAGATGCCCTTCATGGCCACCGAGCGATGGCTCATGCTGGGTGTCGAGCATGGCGGCGACCGACAGGCGCTCCATGAGGTGGTACGCCGGCATTCGCTGAGTGTGGCGGACGCGGTCGCCGGCGGCGCGCCGAATGACCTGCTGGAACGGCTCGCCGCAGATCCCGCCTTTTCGGCCGTGCCGCACCACGCGCTGCGTTCGGAGCTCGAGCCGGGGCGCTACACCGGCCGCGCAGCCCAGCAGGTGGATGAGTTCCTGCGCGATGTCATCGAACCGCTGCTGGCCGGCGCGCGAGTCGACGCGGAGGCACCGGCCGGTGCCGAGGTGAGAGTATGACAGCGCTGACCACGATCGAGCTGCCGCTGCCCCTGCTCCGCCGGGGCAAGGTGCGCGAGGTGTTCGAGGTCGATGGCGACCGCCTTCTGCTGGTGGCCAGTGACCGGGTGAGCGCTTTCGACGTGGTAATGGCGGAGCCGATTCCCCGGAAGGGCGCCGTGCTCACGCAACTGAGCGCGTGGTGGTTCCGGCAAATGGCCGGCCGCCAGCCGTCGCACTATCTCACGGGCGACACGGCCGAGATCGTGCGCGAGGTGCCGGCACTTGCCGGGCACGAAGAAGCCATCGCCGGTCGCACAATGCTGGTGCGCCGCACTCGGCCGGTGCCGTTCGAGTGCGTGGTCCGGGGTTACATCGCCGGTTCGGCCTGGAAGGAATACGCGGAGTCGGGAACGCTGGCCGGAGAACCGCTGCCCGAGGGGTTGCGGGAGAGCGACCGGCTGGAGCCGCCGCTCTTCTCGCCCGCAACCAAGGCCGAGACCGGACACGACGAGAACGTCCGGTTTGCCCACCTCGAGCACGCGCTGGGCGCGACGCCGGCGGCGGCACTGCGCGATGCCAGCCTCGCGCTTTATGCCTCGGGCCGTGACGCTGCTGCCGGGCGCGGGATCATCGTGGCCGACACCAAGTTCGAGTTCGGGCATGACGCGGATGGCGCGTTGCTGCTGATCGACGAAGTCCTGACGCCGGACTCGTCCCGTTTCTGGCCCGCGGACCGATACCAGCCGGGCCGGTCGCAGCCCAGCTTCGACAAGCAGCCGCTGCGCGACTGGCTTGCTGCCGAGCGCTCCGCGGGACGGTGGAGCGGCGACGGCCCGGGGCCGACGCTGCCGCCAGAGGTGGTGCAGGCCACCAGCGAGCGCTATCTCGACGCATACCGGCGCCTCACCGGCCGCGACCTGCCGGAGGACGCGTGATGCGGATCGCCCCAGAGGGCCGGCCGTTCATCATCGGTGCGGTGGCGGTGCTGGTGCTGCTGCTGCTCATCAAGGCGTCGATCGTCGCCGCGGTGTGGCTGGTCGTCACCATCTGGGTCATCGCTTTCTTCCGTGACCCGGCGCCGTCGGGGCCATTCGACGATCGCCTGCTGCTGGCCCCTGCCGACGGCAAGGTGGTGAGCATCATCGAGACCGACGAGCCAGCCTTCTTCGGGGCGACCGCGCTGCGGGTGTCGATCTTCATGAACGTGTTCGACTGCCACGTCAACCGCTATCCGGCCGGTGGGGTGGTGCGCTACCGCCATTACGAGCCCGGCCAGTTCGGCCATGCGGCAGACGAGAAGGCCAGCCTCGCCAACGAGCAGGCGTCGGTCGGGGTCGAGACGCCGAAGGGCAAGATGCTGGTGCGCCAGATCGCCGGACTGATCGCGAGACGGATCGTGACCGATCACCAGCCGGGCCAGGAGGTGGGTCAGGCCGAGCGGCTGGGCCTCATCCGATTCGGCTCGCGCGTGGACCTGTTTCTCCCCCGCGGTACCGTGGTCCGGGTCAAGGTGGGCGACCGGACCAGGGTGGCTTCGACAGTGGTGGCCGAATGGACGTGACACCCGAGTTTCGCTCCGAACGGCGCGGCGTCCGCAAGGTCGTCGTGGTGATGCCCAGCGCCTTCACGCTGGGAAACCTGTTCTTCGGCATGTGGTCGATGGTCTATGCCTCGCAGGGGCGGTTTGCCTGGGCGGGCTGGTTCATCGTCTTCGCCGGGATTCTCGACATGCTGGACGGCCGGGTCGCCCGGCTGTCCCAGACCGGGTCGCGGTTCGGCGCCGAGCTGGATTCACTGGTGGATGTGATCTCGTTCGGCGTGGCTCCGGCCATGCTGATGTACTTCCTCGAGTTCCGCGATGCCGGGCGGTTCGGCTGGCTGATCTGCTTTCTGTACGTCAGCGCGGTTGCACTCCGGCTGGCACGCTTCAACGTGCTCGCGGGCTCGGCGCCGCCCAGCAGCTGGTTCACCGGCATGCCGTCGCCCTCCGCCGGAATGACGCTCGCGGTGTACTACCCATTCAGCCAGACCGACTGGTACAGCCGCTCGATGCTGTATATCAACTTCGAGCAGCAGGGCCTGGCGGTGCTGATGCTGCTGCTCGCACTGCTGATGGTGAGCGGAGTGAAATACCCCCGCTTTCCGCCCATTGGCGTCCGCAGTGCACGAGGGTTGTTCGGGCTCGCGGTGCACCTGATCATCCTGATCGGCGGGATCTTCGCGCCGGAACGGTTTCTCTTCCCGCTGGGGCTCTTCTACCTCGCCTTTGGCCTGGTGCGAGCCACCGTACTGGGCCTGATGTATCCCGGGGTTGCCGAAGGCACCGGCTCCCGCCCCGGACGGTCTCTTCCCTTCACGCGCAACCGGCCCGGACGGCGGCGCCAGGAGCATTCGGAATGAAGTACCAGGTTCGCGTTCGAGTGATGCCGCGGGGCGGCTTGCTCGATCCCCAGGGCCAGGCGGTGGAGCATGCGCTGGGCGCGCTGGGATTTGCTGGTGCCGACGAGGTACGGATCGGTCGCGCTATCGAGCTGGCGCTGGATGCCGGTTCGTCGGACGAGGCCGAAAAGCTGGCTCGCGCCATGTGCGATCGGCTGCTGGCCAATCCGGTCACCGAAGATTACGAGCTCGCTGTGGAGGGCCGCTGATGCTGCGAGTGGCCGTGGTGCGGTTCCCCGGAAGCAATTGCGACGAGGACGCCTATCGCGCGGTCCAGCTGGCCGGCGCCGAGGCGCACTATGTCTGGCACCGTGACCCCAGCCTGGACGGCGCCGATGTCGCGCTGCTGCCGGGCGGGTTCAGCTACGGCGACTACCTCCGGGCCGGCGCCATCGCACGGTTCAGTCCGGTCATGGCCGCGGTGCAGAAGCACGCCGACGCTGGCGGGGTCGTCATCGGTATCTGCAATGGTTTCCAGATCCTCTGCGAGGCGCATCTGCTGCCCGGAGCCCTGATGCGCAATGACCGGCTCACGTTTGTGTCCCGGCCGGTGGCGTGCATCGTGGAGCAGACCGACACGCCGCTCACCTGCGCGCTGCGCCAGGGTGCCCGCGTCTCGCTCCCGGTGGCGCACGGCGACGGTCGGTATGTGGCGGACCCGGCGACCCTTGCGGAGCTTGAGTCCGAAGGGCGCGTGGTACTTCGCTATGCCGGCGGTGCCAATCCCAACGGGTCGCTCAACGACATCGCCGGCATCAGTAACGCCGCTCGCAACGTCGTCGGCATCATGCCCCACCCCGAGCGGGCCATCGAGCGGCTGCTCGGCAACAGCGATGGCGCGGACTTCTTCACTTCCATCATGCGCTGGCCGGCGGAGCGCATGCCGGCTGATGCCCTTGCCACCTCCGACCAGACCAGACCATGACCGACAAGCCCAGCCGCAACGAGGACGAATATTTCGTCAAGGCCGACAATGAACTGATCAAGGCCCAGCGGGCACGCCAGGCCGAAGAAGCGGCCAGGGCCGAGCGCGCCAGCCATATCATGAAGTGCCCCAAGGATGGCTACGACCTGGAAAGCGCGGTGTCCCACGGCGTGACCATCGAGACCTGTCCCCATTGCGGCGGCATGTGGCTCGATGCGGGCGAACTGACGGCGCTCGCAGCCGGCGAAGAAGGCCCGGGACTGCTGGGGCGGGTATTCGGCGACGTGATGACCACACTGCGCGGCAAGGGGAAGTAGAGTGACCGAGACCGTTACGCCCGTCACCGAAGCCCATCCCTTCGAAGGGGAACGCCCGGTGACATCCGAGGTGGTGCGGGAGCACAACCTCAATGACCTGGAGTACGAACGCATCGTGGCGATGCTGGGTCGCACGCCCACGCTGACCGAGCTGGGCGTGTTCTCGGCCTTGTGGAGCGAGCACTGCTCCTACAAGCACTCGAAGCCGATCCTGCGCCGCTTCCCGACCACCGGCCCCAATGTGGTCCAGGGGCCGGGCGAAAACGCCGGCGTGCTCCGGCTCCCCGACGGCTGGGCAGTGGCGTTCAAGGTCGAGTCCCACAATCACCCATCGGCGGTAGAGCCGTACCAGGGTGCGGCCACCGGTGTGGGCGGCATCCTGCGCGACGTGTTCACCATGGGTGCCCGGCCGGTGGCGCTGCTCAACAGCCTCCGGTTCGGACCGCTCGACGTGCCGCGCAATCGCTACCTCTTCGCCGGAGTGGTGCGCGGCGTGGGCGACTACGGGAACTGCGTGGGTGTGCCTACGCTCGGCGGTGAAGTCGCCTTCGCACCCGGCTATACCGGCAACCCATTGGTCAACGCCATGTGTGTCGGGTTGCTGCGCGAGGATGATCTGATCACCGCCAGAGCCGAGGGCGTCGGCAACGTGCTGCTTGCGGTGGGTTCACGCACCGGGCGCGACGGCATCCACGGCGCCAGCTTCGCCTCCGAGGAGCTCTCGGCCGAGAGCGAGGCGCGGCGGCCGCAAGTGCAGGTGGGCGACCCGTTCACGGGAAAACTGCTGCTCGAAGCCAGTCTCGAACTGATCACCTCCGGGCTCATCGTCGCGATCCAGGACATGGGCGCGGCGGGGCTCACCAGTTCGTCTGCGGAGATGGCGGCGCGCGGCGGTGTGGGCGTGGAGATCGACACCGGTCTCGTGCCGACTCGCGAACCAGGCATGACGCCCTACGAGATCCTGCTCTCGGAATCGCAGGAGCGCATGTTGGTGGTGGCAGAACCTGGCCAGGTCAGCGCGATCAAGGCGGTGTGCACCAAGTGGGAGCTCGAGGCGGCCACCATCGGCCACATCACGGATGACGGGCTGTATCGGGTCAGGCATCACGGCCTGGTGGTCGCAGAAATCCCGGGGCAGCGCCTGCTGGACGATTGCCCGATGTACGAACCGGTAGCAGCGGAAGGCAGCGCGGCAGTTGCGCGTCGGGCCGCCCGCCCCGAGGGCAGGACCGGGCCCTCGCTCTCGGAAGCCCTGGAGCGTCTGCTCGACGCCCCCAGCCTCGCCAGCAAGCGATGGGTCTTCGAGCAGTATGACTCCACCGTGCGCGCCAATACCGTGCTTCCGCCGGGCGGCGACGCGGGGGTGCTGCGGGTCCCGGGCGCTGATTTCGGTGTGGCCGTGACGCTCGACTGCAATGCCCGACTGCTGGCGCTCGATCCTTATGAGGGCGGCAAGGCGGCCGTGGCCGAGGCAGCGCGGAACCTTGCCTGCACCGGTGCTGTGCCGCTCGGTGTGACCGACTGCCTCAACTTCGGCAACCCAGAGAAGCCGGAGGTGTTTTTCCAGTTCGTGGAAGGCTGCCGCGGGATCGCCGAAGCCTGCACCGTGTTCGAGACGCCGGTGACCGGCGGCAATGTGTCGTTCTACAACGAGAGCCCCACCGGAGCCATCGACCCGACGCCCACGATTGGCATGGTGGGCTTGCTCGAGGATGTGGACGCCGCGGTGTCCAGCCACTTCGCCACGACCGACGACCGCATTTTCCTGGCCGGCACCACTCGCGGGGAGCTTGGGGGGAGCGCCTACTGGGCTGAGGTGCTCGACTTCGTGGGGGGAACCCCCGCGGTGGTGGACCTCGCCGCTGAGCGCGCGCTGCAGCGCTTCCTGGTCGGGGCGGCTCGGCAGCGGCTGCTGCGATCGGCGCACGATTGCTCGGATGGCGGGTTGGGCCTTGCGTTGGCTGAAGCGGCGATCGGCGGTCCATACGTCTCGACTGGCACCGGCGCCGCGATCGATCTCGATGGATTGGCGCCAGGGCTATCGCCGGAAGCCCTGCTCTTCGGCGAGACCGGTGCGCGTGCCGTGCTGTCGGTGGCGCCCGACCGGCAGGGCGCCCTGGAAGCGCTGGCGCGGGAGCATGGAGTGCCACTCGCCGCGCTGGGGCGGGTCGGCAAACCTGACAGCCCGTTCATTCTCAAGCTGGGCGGCGACACCCTGTCGTGGCCGATAGCGGAATTGCGCAGCATCTACCACAACGCGATCCCACGGCGGATGCGTCCGGCCGGCGAAGACGCGGCCGATCGGGGAGACTGACAGATATGTGCGGAATC
>JAICQR010000100.1 GCA_025937755.1 Gemmatimonadales bacterium
GCGCGTCGGGCGTGCCGGGCGTCCCCTTGATCTTCGGGTCGTCGGCGCGGAAGCGCTTCTTGCAGTTGCGGCAGTCCACGAGCGGATCGGTGAAGCCGGACACGTGTCCGCTCGCCTCCCACACTCGCGGGTGCATCAGGATCGACGCGTCGAGTCCCTCTACGTCGTCGCGCATGCGGACCATGGACTTCCACCACCGGTCCTTGATGTTCTTCTTGAGCTCGACGCCGAGGGGGCCGTAATCCCACACCGAGCCCAGCCCGCCGTAGATCTCGGACGACTGAAACACGAACCCCCTGCGCTTGCACAGGGAGACGATCTTGTCCATCACCGTGGCCTCGGTGGCTGCCATTCTCACACCTCGATGATCTGATCGCGCCGGGTACCGACGCTGACGTACCGCACTGGAGTATCGGCGAGCGCCTCGATCCGGTCGAGATACGCACGCGCTGCGCCGGGCAGCTCAGCCAGGCGGCGAACTTCCGTCGTGGGCGCCTGCCAGCCGGGCATGGTTTCATAAATCGGCCGCACCCGGTCCAGCCGGCTCACTTCGGCCGGGAATTCATCGCAGGGCGCGCCGTCCACTTCGTAGCCGGTGCAGACCGGAATCTCGGCAAAGGTATCGAGTACGTCGAGCTTGGTCACCGCGAGGCCGGTCAGTCCATTGACCCGTACGGCGTACCGCACCACGGTAGCGTCGAACCAGCCGCACCGGCGGGCCCGCCCGGTTACCGCACCGAACTCCCCGCCCAGCTTTCGCAGCCGCTCGTCATCCTCCGGAGACGCGGCGGAGGGCAACGGCCCGTTGCCCACACGGGTGGTATATGCCTTGACCACGCCCAGTACGCCGTCGATGGCGGTAGGTCCGATACCGGCGCCCACGGCCGCCCCGCCCGACGTTGTGTTGGACGAGGTGACGTAGGGGTAGGTGCCATGATCGAGATCGAGCAGGGCCCCCTGTGCCCCTTCGAGCAGCACCCGCTGCCTCGCCTTTACAGCGCGGTGCACCAGCAGCCCGGTGTCGGCCGCGATAGCGAGCAGGCGAGGCGCGAACTGGTCCAGCATGGCGACGTGCTGCTCCAGCGAAGCTTCGGCCGGCGCGCCCATCGCTGCGAGCGCAGCATTGGCGCGTTCCACCCGGTCGCCCAGCAGCGCCAGCAGCACGGCCCGGTCCCGCAAGTCTGCCACCCGGACGCCGCGGCGGCCCGTCTTGTCCTGGTATGCGGGGCCAATGCCCCGTCCCGTCGTCCCGATGCCCTGGCTCCGCTCGGCGGCGGCGTCGAGCAGCTTGTGGTAGGGCAGCACCAGGTGGGCGCGGTCGGAGACGAACAGCCGTCCGCTGATGCTGATCCCCCTCCGCTCCAGTTCATCCACCTCGCCGAACAGCGTCTCGGGGTCGAGCACCACGCCGTTGCCGATGATGCATGTCGCCTGCGGATGCAGCATGCCCGACGGGATCTGCCGCAGGATGAACTGCGACTCGCCGATCACCACGGTGTGCCCCGCATTGGCGCCGCCCTGGTAGCGCACGACCAGGTTGGCGCGCTCGGCGAGCACATCCACCAGCTTGCCCTTGCCCTCGTCGCCCCACTGGGCGCCCACCACCACGATGCACGTGGTGCGCTGATCGAACATCGCAGTTCCCCGTTGTCCGGCACAAAAAAAGAGCCCCTCGCGGGGGCTCGTGAATCCTCGGACAAACGTATCCGGGTCCGGTGCTCCGCGCCAGCTACTCAAGCCGGGCGAGGCGCTCGCCGACCGAGCGAGCGGTGTCGAACGCGAGCCCTTCCCGGGTATCGCGCGGGGTGTGGATCAGCCGGAGGGTCGCCCAGTCGAGCCGGCCGATGGTCACCGCGCGGGCTCCGGCGCGGGCGAGCGGATAGCTGTCCACGAAGATGCCCAGCGGCAGGCGCCGGCGACGAACCGCTGGCGCGATGCCGGCGAGAAGCCCTTCCAGCTCGACGGCCAGCGCTTCGCCAGGCGGGTCATGCAGCACGATGGCGAGCGCTCCCCGGTCGTCGATGGTGTCGAGGTTGATCACGTCCCTGCCCCGCACCAGCTCGGGCCGCTGCTGGGCCAGGATCCGCGCGCCCACAAGGCCGAACTCCTCGGCACTGGTGATGATGACGCCCGTGGCCCGCGCGGCGCGTCCCGCTGCTTCCATCAGCGCCACCAGTCCCGAGCCATTGTCGCGCGCACCGACGGTCCGACCCTTGAGCCGCCCCCGGCCGGCCAGGAATCCCGCTATCACAGCCGCAGCCGCTGTGGCCGCAACTGCGGGCACCGGCGGGATTCCCCAGAGCCGCCACAACGCGAGCGCTGAAAGCGCCGCCACCGCAGCCAGGAGCATCCACACCGACACCAGCCGACCGGCCATGCTGTGCCCCTGCGCCTTGGTGTCCAGGTGTGCCACCAGCCATCGGGTCGGCGTCGCGCCAGGACGAGCCGCGATGAGATTGGCGTCCTCCCGTAATTCTCCTCTGGAGGCCGCTGCCCCGGTCCCGATCGCGCGGGCAATCAGGAGCAGGCAAGCGAGGCCCGCAAGCAGCACCGCGAGTGAGGCCCAGCCAGGCGCTCCCGGCAGGAGAAGCAGCAGGACCTGCAACAGCGTCAACCAGCCGAGCCCGCCACCCAGCACGGGCAGCGCATTGAGCGTACCGGTCGAAAACTCAAAGCGCTGGACCACCACTTCGTAGCCCAGCGCCTCCAGTTCCCGCGTGAGCAGCGCCCTCGCCTTGGCGGCGCCGGCGGTGCCCGCCTCGCGCTCGAGCGCCAGCGCCGCCTCCAGTCCGGGGCTCACTCGTCTGGCGCCATCCCGCCGCCGGCCACACGGGCCGCGTCCGGCGCAATCCGCCCTGCCTCCGCGAGTTCATCCAGATGCTGCCGGAATGTGCGCATCTCGTCCGACTCTTCCATCACCCGGGTGATGTTGTCCTGCCCGGCCGGCTGCCGCAGGGCGACTCGTGCGTCGGTGTTGACCAGCAGCAACTCGATGGCCGCCACCCGGCCGTCGCCGTCCGCTCGCGCCAGCAGCTGTTGTGCGACGACGGCACGCAGTGCTTCGGCCAGCCGCAGCCGCCCGATCTCTCGCTCCTCCACCGGCAGCATGGCGACGAAGTGACGCAGGGTCGAGGTCGCGTCGGTGGTCGGCATGGTGGCGATCACCAGGCGCCCCGACTCGGCCGCCTTGAGCGCGGTCGCCGCGGTATCGCCGTCGGTGATATCTCCCAGGACGATGACGTCAGGGTCCTGACGCAGGGCCGCACGCAGTCCGTTGGCAAGCGAGTCGGTGTCGACGCCGACTTCGCGCTGGGTCACCGATGAGGCGAGGTCCCGATGGAGAAACTCGATCGGGTTCTCGATGGTGACGATGTGCCGCTGGCGCTGGGTGTTGATGCGGTGGACCAATGCTGCCACGGTGGAGCTCTTGCCGCTGCCCGAGACGCCGGCCACCAGCACCAGTCCGCGGTCCAGGTCGGCCAGGCTGGCCATTTCGTCCGGGAGCCCGAGCGATTCCAGCGTCGGTACCGTGAAGGGAATGACCCGCATGACGATCATGAACGACGAGCGCTGGCGCAGCACGTTGACCCGGAAGCGCCCCACGCCGGGCAGGCCCCACGAGCAGTCGAAGTCGCGCAGCCGGTCGATCCGGGCACGGTCTTCGTCATTGCTCATGAGCCGCAGCGCAATGGCCCGGGTCTGCTCCGGTGTCAGGCGCTGCTTCGTGAGCGGGACGAGTTCGCCATTGATGCGCGCCCGGAACACGTCCCCCGCCTTGATGTGAAGGTCCGAGGCCCCGCGCGCCACCGCGGCCTTGATGATCTGCTCGACGCTGGTGCGTCCGCTGGACTGTTCGGTCATCGTGCCGGGAGGAACCCCATGCGCTCGTGGATGACAGTCATCGTTTCAGCGGCGCGCTCACGAGCCGTGGCAGCGCCGGCCGCCAGGATCTCTTCCACCCGACCGGGGGTCCCGGTCAATTCCGCCGCGCGCTCCCGAATGGGGGCGAGCACGGCGACCATGTTGTCGGCCAGGACCCGCTTGCAATCGAGGCAGCCCCACGCTGCCGTGCGGCAATTGTGCGCCACCATCTCCACCGTTTCCGGCGGCGAGAAGTGCTTGTGGTAGTCGTAGATGTTGCAGATCTCGGGCGTGCCGGGATCGGTGCGGCGCTTCCGGGCCGGATCGGTCTTGGCCGGCCGGAGCTTCTCCCAGATCACCTCGGGGGAATCGAGGATGTTGATGGTGTTGCCCTTGGACTTCGACATCTTGGACTCGCCATCGAGCCCCATGATGCGCCTGGCCTTTGTGAGCAGCGGCTCCGGTTCCAGCAGCACCGTGGCTCCGCCTCCGTAGGCCGCGTTCCAGCGGCGGGCGAGTTCGCGAGACAGCTCGAGATGCTGGACCTGGTCGTCGCCCACCGGCACCTTGTCGGCGCGATACAACAGGATGTCGGCCGCCATCAGGATGGGATAGTTGAGCAACCCCGCCGGAATGCTCTCGAGGGCGGCGGACTTATCTTTGAACTGGGTCATGCGCTCGAGTTCGCCCAGGGGCGCCACGGCGTTGAGCAGCCACATCAGTTCCGAGTGCGCCGCTACGTGCGACTGCACGAAGAGCGTGGCGCGCTCGGGGTCGACGCCGGATGCGAGAATGCCGATCGCCATGTCCAGGGTGCGCTGCCGGTGCTGCGCCGCGTCGTAGAACGCACCGGTGATCGCGTGCAGATCCACGATGCAGAACGTGGCATCATACTCCGATTGCAGACGTACCCAGTTCTGCACCGCGCCGAGCAGGTTACCGATGTGCAGCTCGCCGGTGGGCTGAATTCCCGAAAAGACACGCGCCATGCCGCCGAACCTAGCCAGCCGTGACGATGCACGCAAGCCAAGGTCCCACTTGGACTTACTGCATGCTGCCCAAATCGCCGCCGGTCGGGCCGCCGAGTTGCTGCGGCAGCTGGAGGTGCCACCGGCTGGCGAGTGGGAGGCGAAGAGCGCCCGCGACTACGTGACCGACGTCGATCGGCGAATGGAAGAAGCCATCGCGGAATCACTGGAGCGCCTGGTGCCAGGCATGGCCATCGTGGGAGAGGAGCTGCAGCCCGAACTCGCGCGCGGCGGCCGGAGCTGGGTGGTCGATCCGGTGGACGGCACCACCAACTTTCTGCATCGATTTCCGCCCTGGTCGGTGTCCATCGCGGCCGTGGAGGATGGCCAGGCCGTAGCGGCCGTGGTGGTCGACGTCGAGCGGGGCCATGAGTATTCCGCTGCGCTGGGGCAGGGCGCGTGGCGTCATGGAGAGCGATTGCGGGTCTCCACCATCATTGAGCCGGCACAGGCCCTGATCGGGACCGGCTTTCCCTTCAAGGACCTGAGCGGAATGGATGACTACGTGGAGGGATTCCGACGGGTGGCGGCCGCGACCGCCGGCATCCGGCGCGCCGGCTCTGCCGCCATGGATCTCTGCTGGGTGGCGGCCGGAAGCCTCGACGCGTTCTGGGAGCAGCAGCTGGCGCCCTGGGACATCGCAGCCGGCACGCTCATCGTGAGAGAAGCGGGCGGACTGATCACCGATTTTACAGGGCGGGACATCGGCGTGGAGCACGGACCTGTCGTCGCAGGGAATCCTGCGATGCATGCGTGGCTGATGGAACAGCTTTCGAACTGAGGACTAGCCCGGAGGGTTGGTCAGGACCAGCGGACCGTCGCGCGTGACGGCCACGGTGTGCTCGAAATGCGCCGAGAGCTTGCCGTCTGCGGTCACGACGGTCCACTTGTCGGCCAGGGTGCGGGTTTCGTAACTCCCTTCGGTAATCATCGGCTCGATGGCGAGCGTCATGCCCTCGCGCAGCGCCGGCCCCCGGCGGGGCTGGCCGTGGTTGGGCACTTGCGGGTCCTCGTGAAACCGGCTCCCGATGCCGTGGCCCACCAGTTCGCGGACCACCCCGAACCCCGCCGCCTCCGCCACCGTCTGCACCGCGTGCCCGATGTCCCCGATGTGGTTCCCGAGCCGCGCTGCGGCGACGCCCGCCGCGAGGCATTCCTGGGTGACCGCCATGAGACGTTCGGCCTGGGCACTCACCTGCCCCACCGGAATAGTCGTAGCGGCGTCCACATGCAGACCTTCCAGGAACACCCCGCAATCGACGCTCACAATGCTGCCCTCGCTGAGTGGCCGCTTGCGGGACGGGATGCCGTGGACGATCTCCTCATCGATGGAGGTGCAGAGCGACTTGGGGAAGCCGTAGAGCCCCTTGAATGATGGCGTCGCACCGGCGTGGCTCCGGATGAACTCTTCCGCGACCGCGTCAATATCCTCGGTGGTGAGCCCCGGCCTGACGGTCTCCCGCATGAGGCGAAGCGTGGCGCCAAGTATGCTGCCGCCACGGGCCATGATCTCAAGTTCGCGGGGAGACTTGAGGGTGATCACGAGATGCCCAGTGCCTCGTGTACCCGGGTGGCAATGTCTTCGATGCTGCCCACCGCATCGACCCGGAGCACCTCACCGCGCTGCTCGTACCAGTCGAGCACCGGGGCAGTCTGCTCGCGGTATGCCTTGAGCCGTACCGCCACCGCATCAGGGTCGTCGTCGGCGCGGGACTCGAGGGTCCGGCGCCGCTCCAGCCGGGCGAGCAGTTCTTCGTCCGGCACATCGAAGAAGAGCACGTGATCCATCCGCCGGCCCAGCTCGGCCAGGAGTGCCTCGACGCCCTTCGCCTGCGGAATGGTCCGCACCACGCCATCGAAGATCACGCCGCGGCTGGCCGCCGGCTTCGCCAGCTCATCGCGCACGACACCGAGGATGATCTCGTCGCTCACCAGCTGTCCGGCCTCCATGACCGCGCGCGCCTTGAGGCCCAGCGGTGTGCCCCGCCGTACCGCGTCGCGCAGGAGGTCGCCGGTGGCGAACTTCGGCAGGCCCAGGTGCTCCGCGAGACGGGCGCCCTGGGTGCCCTTGCCGGCGCCGGGAGGGCCGAGGAGGAGGAGGTCCATGTAGTGGGAAGTGGGAAGTGGGAAGTGGGAAGTGGGAAGTGGGAAGTGGGAAGTGGGAAGTGGGAAGTGGGAAGTGGGAAGTGGGAA
>JAICQR010000150.1 GCA_025937755.1 Gemmatimonadales bacterium
ATTCAGGCGCTGGCCGCGCTGATGACCTACAAGTGCGCGCTGGTGGATGTGCCGTTCGGTGGCGCCAAGGGCGGGGTGATGCTCAACCCCAAGAAGTATTCGGCGGCGGAGCTGGAGCGGGTCACTCGGCGGTACGTTTTCGAGCTGGTGCGCAAGAACTGCATGGGGCCGGGGCTCGATGTGCCCGCGCCCGACGTCGGCACCGGGCCGCGGGAGATGGCATGGATCGCCGACACCTATAGCCAGCTCAAGCCCGGGGAACTCGACGCGCTGGCGTGCGTCACCGGCAAGCCGGTGAGCGCCGGCGGCATCCGCGGGCGGCAGGAGGCCACCGGACGGGGCGTGTTCTATGGCACCCGGGAGATTGCCAGCATCAAGGAGGACATGAAGGCCATCGGGCTCTCGACCGGACTCGAAGGCAAGCGGGTAGTGATCCAGGGCCTCGGCAACGTCGGTGCCAACGCCGCCAAGTTCTTCCAGCAGGAAGGCGCCATCATCGTAGGCCTGGCGGAGTCGGAGGGTGCCATTTCCAACCCCAAGGGCCTCGACGTGGAGAAGGTGCTGGCGCAGCGCGCCGAGCGGCGCACCGTGCTCGGCTTCCCCGGCGCCACCAACCTTGCCAGCCGGGAAGCGGCGCTCGAGCTCGACTGCGACATCCTCATTCCGGCAGCACTGGAGCGGCAGCTCACCGCCGACAATGCGCCGCGAATCAAGGCGAAGATGGTGGTGGAGGCCGCCAACGGCCCCACCACGGCGGAAGCCGATGCTATCCTGGCCCAGCGCGGCGTGCTGGTCATTCCCGACGCGTTCATCAACGCTGGTGGCGTGACCGTTTCGTACTTCGAGTGGGTCAAGGACCTGGGCCACGTGCGGTTCGGCCGAATGCAGAAGCGGGCCGAGCAGGCCGCCTACGCCCGGCTGCTGACGGCGGTAGAGACGGTCACCGGCCGGGAGTTCACTGAGGCCGAAGTGGAGCAGGTTACCCGGGGCGCGAGCGAAGAGGACCTGGTCAACTCCGGGCTGGAGGAGACCATGATCGGCGCCTATCACCCCATCCGCGAGACCTGGAAGCGGCACGCCGACAAGGCGGATCTCCGCACCGCAGCCATGGTCGTTGCAATCGACAAGGTGGCATTGAGCTATGAGCAGCTGGGCATCTTCCCGTAAGCTCTGGCCGGCGGCTGTGCTGACGGCCATCCTGCTGGCAGTTGGCTGTCAGCCGCCCCCGCCGGAGACGAGCGCCGACCAGCCACCGGATGAGCATCCGGTGGCTGGCAGCTGGCAGGTCGAATTCACCCTGGACAGCGTTCGCAGCGGAACCGGGCCGTGGACGCCGGTTGATACCGTGAGCGTGGTGGGCCAGTTGATGCTGGCCGGACCTGATACGGGGCAGGCCGTCATGCTCACCGGCAGCTCGGATTTTGACTTCACGCCGATGCTGGGCAGGCAGATTTCCTGCTACGAGCCTGGCCCGGCAGAAGTCCGGGTCGGAAGAATTGATGAACGGTTCAACCTGCACTTTACACCCGGAGCCTTTGACTGCGGCTTCGGCGCGACCGTGGGATGGAGTGGTGACACGCTGACAGGGAGATGGGGTGAAGCGTCGTTCGCGGGGCCGGTGGCAATCGGAAGGGTGCTACTGATCCGCCGATGAATCCACAGAGGACGCGGACGAAAGATGTTCACGCTGATGTTCGGGTATGAGCCCAGCCATCAGCGTCTTCATTTCCCATCAGCGTCATCTGTGGACTAGGTTATAACCACACCCTGGCTGGAGGCCCCCATGGCCAAGTGCGAAGTCTGCGGCAACGATTACTATCTCTCCTTCGACGTCGTCGCCGCCGGCGTGACCCATACGTTCGATTCCTTCGAGTGCGCCATCCACAAACTGGCCCCGACCTGCGCCCACTGCGGCTGCCGCATCATCGGCCACGGTATCGAGGCCAACGGCACCTTCTACTGCTGTGCTCACTGCGCCCACCAGGAGGGCGCCACCAAGGTTCGCGACAACGAGGCCCATGCCGCGTCGGACTGAACTGCTCGCGCTGATTGCGCTGGTAGCGCTTGTCGGCTGCGACAGTCGGCAGCAGATGATGCCGCCCGACGGCGCCGATAGCACAGTTGCCATCGTGGACAGTACCCCGAACATCGAGATCCTCTCACCGGTGGGTACCGATACGCTGGTGGAGGGCCGTACCCACGTGATCCGCTGGACCGCGTCGGGCGTGCAAACCCTGGACATCGGTGCCGCCATCGGCGGCAAGGACAAGGGTCATCTCGGCATTGGCATCCCGGCCAGTCCCGACTCGCTGGTGTGGACCGTGCCGGAGGGATTCGTTTCCGGCGTCGGTCTCGAGGCGTCCTCCAATGCGCGCCTGCTGCTCGAGTCTCGCGACCCGGAGGGCGCACGCGCCGAATCCGAGCCGTTCACCATCGTCGCTCCACCATCCATTGCCAGATGACAGCCAACTCCGACTCCGATTTTGACCTGATGCCGCTCGTGGCTGCGGGGGCGGTGCTCGCCGCCGCCTTCCTGGCCCGGCGATGGCTCAGGAAGCACACCGATATCCCCAACGCCTTTCTGGCCGTCGGGGAGGAATTCATCGTGCCCGTGGTGGCCGCATGGGCCGTGACCCAGGTGGAACGGCGCCGGCTCCCGCGTCGGACGACTCGTGCGTGACATCGAGGACGACGCCATGGCCGAAGGAGCAGTGGAGGTGCACTGCCCCTGGTGCGGCGAGCCTCACACCCTCGAACCCGATGGATCCGGCGGCGCATCTCAGGAATACGTCGAGGACTGCCCGGTGTGCTGCAATCCCTGGCTGGTCAAGGTCCGATTCACGACTTCCGGACCCGCCGATGTGACGCTCGAGCGGGCGCAATAGCGGCAGTGACCACCAGCCTGTTCACCATCCCGGTCACGACCATCGACGGCGCCACCACCACGCTGAAACCGTGGCAGGGGCAGGTGCTGCTGATCGTGAACGTCGCCAGCCGGTGCGGCTTCACGCCCCAGTATGAAGGGCTGGAGGCATTGCATCGCGCTCACGCCGACAAGGGCCTCGCGGTGCTCGGCTTCCCCTGCGATCAGTTCGGCCACCAGGAGCCGGGCGACGAGGCCGAGATCCGCGAGTTCTGTCGGCTCACCTATGACGTGACCTTCCCGCTGTTTGCCAAGCTCGAAGTCAACGGCCCCGGCACCCATCCACTCTATCGCGAACTCAAGCGTGCTCGCCGCGGATTTCTGGGCTCCGGCGCCATCAAGTGGAACTTCACCAAGTTCGTGGTGGACCGCTCGGGCGAGGTCGTTCAGCGCCACCCGCCAACCCGCACGCCCGAGGAACTGGAAGCGGAACTCCTCAAACTGCTTTGATCCCTAACCCCTAACCCCTGCCCCGCTCGAAGCTCGAAGCTCGAAGCTCGCGACTCGCGACTCGCGACTCGCGACTCGGTTCAATCCGCAACTCGCGTGACCTGCGCCACAGGCAGCCCGGCGGAGCGGTGCCAGATATGACGGGCTGGAATCGTCACGGTGACGATCCCCCTATGGCACATTCACAACTGGAGTTGCTGCATGTTGAAGACGATCCTTGCCGCAGATCTGCGGTTCGCCGCCCGGAAGAGCGGCTTTCTGGCGTTGCTCGCGCTGGCCTCGTTGACCGTTGCGGCGTGCGACGATGACACGAACGAGCCCGAAGTGGGCAACCTCGACGTGACCGTGACGGTCACCGGCGACGGCACCGACGCCGACGGCTTCGACGTCACGGTCGGAACAGCTTCCATCGGCCCGGTCGCGGCCACCGGCGGCACTGTCTCCGCCTCGGCGCTCGCCACCGGCAACACCCAGGTCACCTTGACTGGCGTGGATGCCAATTGCTCGGTTGATTCGGCCACCAAGACGGCCACGATCACCGACGGTGACACCACAGACGTGACGTTCGAGGTCACCTGCACCGCGCCCGCGGTATAGGTTGCCTCACGGGGCACGGCCTCCTCGTGAGGCCGTGGCTCCGCTCCCCACTCAGAGGACACTCCAATGTCCGCCAAGGGTAGAAAGCCCGCCAAGAAGGGGGCCCGCAAGTATGGGGAAGCAGCGGAGAAGTGGGTGGAAAGCGCCATGCGACGCCGGAAGAAGGGCACGCTACGCAGCGGCCCGGGCGGAAAGGGCGGCAAGGTGAAGAGCCGCGAGCAGGCCATTGCCATCGGTCTGTCCGAGGCCCGCGAAAAGGGGGCGAAGGTACCCAGGAAGAAGAAGTCGTGAGCTTCTGGAGCCGGCTGTTCGGCCCGCGCGAATCGCCGGAAGAAACGATGCAACGCACCCGCCGGGCCCTGGAGTTGATGGACGCGGGCAAGACCGACGAGGAAGTGGAACGCGCGCTCTACATGGACGGAGTCCCGGTAGAGCGCGCGCGTGCATTGGTAGCTGAGGTACGCAGGATCAAGCAGGCAAGGCGATAGCTGCACACCTCATCCCGAGCCGAAGGCTCACACCTCATCCCGAGCCGAAGGCTCACACCTCATCCCGAGCCGAAGGCTCACACCTCATCCCGAGCCGAAGGCGAGGGAGCTACTGTGTCTGG
>JAICQR010000149.1 GCA_025937755.1 Gemmatimonadales bacterium
CGACCGACGCATCGGTGCGCGCCAGCGCCACCAGCCAGTTATTGGTGCTGCCGGGCACCCAGCCGTCCTGCAGCAACGCCCCGGGGGTGCCGGTCTCCACCACTTCCCGCTTGACGATGCCCTTGGCGAAGCGGGGGTCTTCCACCTGCTCGCAGATGGCAACCCGCTGGCCCGCAGCTACCAATTGCCGGAGATACTCGGCGGCGGCCTTCACCGGCACGCCGGCGAGAGGCACGCCGTCGCCGCGCGATGTCAGTGTGATATCGAGGATTCGCGCGCCGAGCTCGGCGTCGTCGAAGAACATCTCGTAGAAGTCGCCCATGCGGAAGAAAAGGATCGCGCCGGGGTGGCGCGCCTTGATCTCGCGATATTGCTGCATGAGCGGAGTGCTCCCTGCGTCACGCACGGCCACGCTCAAGGGTCCTGAACGGCGAACGCGCCAGGGAAGAGGGCCGACAGCGCGGGGAGCGCCGCGCGAGCGCCGTTCCGGGTGGGCCAGCCGCCGGCGCGCACCTTGTGGTAGCCTCCCTCCTGAACCACGCGGCCGTCGTAGCCGTTGGCCTTGAGCTTCTCGAGCGCGGTCGTGGCATCGGCCCCGTTGCTCGCCGCCACCACCTGGATCCGGTACAAGCGGGGACCCGGTTCGGGCGGCGGGGCCGGGGCAGGTGGCGGTGCCTGTCCAGCGGTATCCAGGCGCGCGATGATCACGCCAGGGTCGCGTCGCAGTGAGTCACGCGGCGGCGGCTGCAGGACGACGGCAGTGTCGCGTGCCGCGGGCGTCGGCGCCGGGTCCATGGTGGGTCGGCCCGGATCGGGCCTCGTCACCAGTGCGATAGTGTCGGCCGGCGGGAGTGGTGGAAGCTGGGCGCTGCCCGCTGCAAGTGCGGTGGAGGGACAGCGCCGGGCAAAGAACTCGAGCTGGGGCGAGATGTCGGCCGGTGCACGCGATACCCGCGCCAATCCCATCCCCACCCACTCGCACGCCGCCCGCTCGTTGCGGATGTCGAAGTAGGCCCGCGCAGCCCAGAACGCCGCCGCGGACAGGAGCGGCGACGATGAATAGTCGGTGCGAAAGCGCTCGAGGTTGCGCGTGGTTGCGGGGATGTTGCCACTGGCGTATTCCAGCTCGGCGAGCGCCAGCAAGGCGTCATCAGCCCACGGTGACAGCGCGTGCTCGACGGTGATCTGCTGCAGCTGGCGGCGCATCGTGTCGGCAGACTCGGCCAGCCGGGCCCGGGCCAGCAGCGCCTCGACGTACAGCGGATCCGAGGGTGCGACCGAGCCAAGCACCTGCTGCACGACGGCACGTGCGGAATCGCCGTAACCCTCCTGGGCCAGCGCCACCGCGCCGGTCAGGCGGGCATCGGCCTGGGCCAGCGCATTGCGGGACACTCCGGCTACCAGTGGAACGAAAGCAACCAGGAAAATCAGCAGGGAATGGAGCATTCTCATCGCGCTGCCATCAGCTCTGCCGGAGCCAGCTGAAAGATCAAGTCCGTGAGGACGCCCACCTCGCCCGAAAGCGTCGTGGACTTGAGGGCGATGTCGGCAGCCAGGGTGTGCGAGACCGCGCGCTGCAGCCGGGACTCGGGCCAGAAGGCCGCCCAGCGAGCCCACCGGCTCGATTCGTCGCCCCACGAACCGAGGCCGAAGGGCCGCGCTTCCCGCATGCTGTCCATTGCGAGCCTGGCCAGGGCGGTACCTCGACCGCCTCGGTCGTAGGCTGCGCGCGCGACCCCCACGCCGGCCATTGTCGCACTCAGCAGGTTCACCAGCTTCACGCCACTCATGCCGGACTGGCCCAGCACCGGCTCGAGCAGCGCCACAGCTCGGCCCGGCTCCCCATCCATGATGGAGTTGCGCCAGTCGAGGTTGGTCTCGCCGTGCCGCACCCCGATCAGGTCACCCACCAGCTCAAGGGTCATCGTCGTGCCGGCGGGGAGCGCAGCGAGTTTCTGCAACTCCAGGGAAGCGCCCGTCAGGCTGTCGGTCACCTGTACCAGGTGCCGCAGCACGTCGTCCTCCAGCACCACGCCCTGTGCTTCGGCCTTGCGGCGAACCCAGCTCTCCCTCGCCCGCGCGCTATCGGGCGTGCAATTGACGGTAACGGCCAGCTTGGCCAGGTCCTTGTCCGGAGCGTCGTCCCCGGCCTGGACCAGGAGCACCACCGTGGAGTTGGAAGGCTGGGCCAGATAGCGCAGGAAGGCCGACTTGGCCTTGGCCCGCCGCTTCCAGGCGTCGAGATCACGGATCACGACCGCTCGACGGTCCGCCATCATAGGCAGGGTGTTGCAGAGTGCTTCCACCGCCTCGTCATCCAGGGCTGCCGCCGAGACCTGGTCGAGGTTGAAGTCGCGGGTGGCAGGATCGAGGGCCTGCTCCACGATCACCCGCGCCATTTCGTCCTTCAGGATCACTTCGGAGCCGTGGAGGAGGTAGGCGGGGGCAAACGAGCCCTTCCGGACATCAACGGAGACTTGCTTCATGGTGCGGGACGGCATTGGGGAATCTTACCGCCCTGCGGGGCATCCAGAAAGCTTCGGCGGCGCAGCGATTATCGGCGAAATGCCTGCAGATAGAGGATGGCCGCGAGGGTCTTTCCGTCGCGGATTTCGCCGGCCTGGACCAGGCGAAGCACCTCGGACCAGCGTACCTCGTGGGTCTCGACGAATTCGTCTGCCTCCCGGCGCGCCGTTCCGGCTGCGAGACCGGTGGCGACGAAGAGATGGATCACCTCGTCGGTAAAGCCGGGCGTGGTAAGGATGCTGTTGAGGGGCTCGATCCTGCTGGCGGCATATCCCGTTTCCTCGGCCAGCTCCCGCCGGGCGCAATCGACCGGCGCCTCGCCCGGATCAAGCCGTCCGGCGGGGATCTCCCAGATGTCGCCGGCCGCGGCGTGGCGGAACTGGCGGATGAGCAGGGCTCGGGGGTCGGGCTCAGCGGGATTGTCGAGGAAGGGCAGCACCGCGCTGGCGCCGGGATGGCGGATCATCTCGAGGGTGCCGGTGGTTCCATCGGGAAACTCGACGGTGTCGATATCGAGATTGAGGACCTTGCCGGTGTGGATGCGCTGGGTGGAGAGGAGAGGCATGAGAAGTAGAAGAGGTAGAAGGGGTAGAGGGGGTAGAAGAGGGGAATCTACCTCTCCACCCCCTCTACCCCTTCTACTCTACTTGGTCCCGGCTTCCTCCCCCGGCACGATTGTCACCGGTCCGAGGTGGAGCGCCTCGATGCCGCTCCGGATGGTGGCCAGGTCGCCCACCACCACGATCACGGCGTTGTCAGGGTGCAGGTATTCCTTTGCTACCCGCGCCACGTCAGCGGTGGTGACAGCCTCGATGGCTTCGGGATAGCGCGCGAGCTCGGCTGGCGGCAGGCCGAAGAACGCGAGTTCCGCCAAGCGGCTGGCCACGCCGCTGTTGGTCTCGATCATCCTTGGGTAGGACTGCACCAGTGATCCCCGCGCAAAGGCCACCTCGGCCTCGGTGGCCGGGCGACTTGCGCGAATGTCGCGCAACTCCTTCATGAACTCGATGAGCGAGCTGTCTGTCTTGGCGGTGAACACACCAGCCGACGCGACAAACGGCCCCGGCCCGCGATCATACGAGAACGCGCTGCGCGCGCCGTAGGTATAACCCTTGTCCTCGCGCAGGTTCAGGTTGATGCGGCTGGTGAACTGTCCGCCCAGGAGCGCGTTCATCACCTGGAGCGGATAGTAGTCCCTGGAACTGCGCGGGACGCCGGCATGGCCGATACGGATCTCGCTCTGGGCTGCGCCGGGCTTGTCCACCAGGTACACCCCAGTGGCACTCCGGGCCTCGGGGCGGGCAGGCCTGGCCTTCGCTGCTTCCGGAATGGGGCCCTTTTCCCACCTGCTGAAGGCACGCTGCGCGAGGGCCAGCGCGGCATCGGGCGTGATATCGCCCACCATCACGAGCACCGCGTTGTTGGGCCGGATCCAGGTGGAAAAATACTTCTGGATGTCATCCCGGCTGATGCGCCCCACTGCCTCCGGCGTGCCGTTCGACGGCCGCCCATACGGATGGCCGCTGCCGTAAACCAGCTCGTTGAAGGTCAGCGTGGCGACGGTCGAGGCCTGGTCCTGTTGCTGCCGCAGCGACTGGAGTCGCGACTTCCGCTCACGCTCGAGTTCCTCCGGCGCGAAGGTGGGACGCATGACGAGGTCGCCCATGAGCGCAAACGCCGAGTCGGCGGTGCGGGTGAGTGTTGAGAGCGAGACACTCACGCGTTCCTCGGAGGCAAAGGCGCCAAGGTTGATTCCAAGCAGATCGGTCGCGCGGGCGAACTGCAGCGCATCGCGATTGCCGGCACCGTCGTCGAGCAGCTCCGCCGTCATGGCGGCGAGGCCCGGCAGGTCGCCGTCCTGGGCCGACCCGGCACTGAAGGTCAGCACGGCGTTGATGGTCGGCAGTTCCGACGACTCTACTACCCAGAGCGTCAGGCCGTTGGGCAGGGTACGGACCTGAACGTCCGGCATCGCCACCGATGGTGTCGGGCCGGGAGTGGGCGGAACGGTGCGGTCCAGCCCCTGGGCCGCGAGCGGTGGTACGACGAGGAGCGGTGATGCGACGAGCGCCGCCCCCATGGC
>JAICQR010000055.1 GCA_025937755.1 Gemmatimonadales bacterium
GGTCAGGTCGTAAATCGGCTCCACCAGCGATTCGCCGTGCAGCTTGTAGGCGCCGGTCGGCGAATGGCGGTGCACCAGCCCGCGCTGGATCGCCTCACGCAAAGCCTCTTTGCACGCTGCCGGCTGCACCCGGCTCACCAGCGAGAGGTCTTCCACTCCCTGCGTGCCCCCCAGCACCGCGAGCGCCTCGACCACGCGCCTTCCTTCGGCTGTCATCCGCGCCAGCCGGCGCTGGGTCCGCTCGGTCCGGTCCAGCGCCATGGGAACCGGGCCGCGCGGCATGCCGCGCGCCAGCTCGAGGCCGCCATCCTCGGCCTCGGCAATCAGGCCCTCGTCAAGCAAGTCGCCCAGCAGCTGGAGCATGGCGCCGGGCCTGCCTCCGGTGTCGGCGTGCAGCCGGTGGGCCAGTTGTCGTGCGTCGCGCGGCGTAAGCGGGATGCGCGACGTGATCAGTTCGCGCGCGGCCTCCGGATCGAGACCGCTCAGGCGGAGCCGCAGCACACGCGGATCGCGGTGTTGCGGCTGGCCCAGCGGGGTGCCGGCCATCGGATCTTCGCGCCCGGCAACAATCACCAGCATGTGCCGAGGCACAGACTCCGCCAGCAGCCTGATGAGCGCGGAGTCGTCCGCATCCGCATCGTCGAAAGTCACCAGCATGGACCTGCCCGCCGTGGGACGCAGCTCCTCAACGATGCGGCGGGAGGCCGTGGGAGATGTCGCGCCGTCAACCCTCCGGACAAAGGCGACGTCCGCCTTCCGTTCCACATGACGCACGAACTCGTTCACCAGACGGGTCGTGCCCACCCCCTCCGGGCCGCGCACGGCCACCACCCGGCCTGTGTCCGTGTTGGCCTCGTTCCACGCCTGCGACAGCTGCAGCAGTTCGCGATCGCGTCCCACAAATGCTGGTGCGGTTCCGGCGGGCGTGCGTCCGGTCTCGGCCTCCACCCGCGTGGCAAGCCGGCGGGCTGCCTCCGCCACTGGCTCGGCGACACGCCACCAGTCCGCCCGGCTCCTTGCGCGGGCCCAGTCGCCGGACTCCAGCGCGAGCGCCACGTCGGCCTCCACCACGGTCGCCAGCAACGAGCCGAGTCGGCCGCGCTCGGCCGCCAGCCATTCGGCGAACTGACCGCCAGCCAGTTGGTCGGCGCCGGCCAGGAACTCGCCCTTCCAGTGACTCAGCGCATCATCCCAGCGCGCCTCGGCCCGCGCCGCCTCGAAGTGTCGAACATCGAGATGCACGAGGCCGAAGCGGAGTGTGATGTCGGATGGGGTGACGGAGATGGCATCAGGCAGCGCCTGCCGCAACTCGGCCAGTGCCTGCCGCAGTGAGTGCCGCGCACGAGCAAGCTCGCGATCAGGCCACAGCAGCCTGGCGAGCGAATCGCGCGATTGCGGCATGCCCTCGTGGACCGCAAGGAAGGCGAGGAGGGCGAGGGTCTTGCGGCGCCTGGCGAGCACCAGGGTGCCATCGGACCAGAGGGCCAGGGAGCCGAGGGTCTTGAGTTCCATGCGAAATGGGGTGCAAATGGCCGTACCGGCTGGGTTTGACGGGGGAACCGGCACCTCCAGCCATACTGCAGCCAATTGCGTGGGTCCGCTAGGGGCTGAAGCTACGGGAGTATGGGAGTCTGGGAGTGTAGAAGTGTGGGAGTGTACCCATACTCCTACACTCCCACACTCTCATACTCTCATACTTCTACACGTGCACTATCCCTCGCTCCAGCCAGGCATGCTCCCCCCGCAGTACCCGCCGCGAAAGCCGGTAGGTGGCCTTGTCGTCGTTGGTCCGCACCGCATGGAACCGGTCGTCCACCCGCCGCCGGGCGTGCAGACAGAAGACATTCGCCAATTCCGTCGGACCGCCCTGACCGCCCTGACCGCCCTGACCATCCTTGGCTTCCTGCACCGCTCGCGCGCACACCGCACTCATCGCCAGCAGCTCGGCCCCGATCTCGACCAGGCGCCCCAGCACCAGCTGACGCTTCTCGAGTCCACCCTGGAATCGCATCATGCTGTGGAACAGCGTGCGCGCCAGTTTGCGCGACCGTCGCTCGACGAACCGCACGTGGGTCGCGAGTTCGCCGAACTCCGAGTACCTCGGCCACCATCCCCATCCCAGCCAGCGGGTGGGGTACCACCACGCGTAGAACATCGCCGCGCGGATCGCCGCCCGAAACTTCTTCTTCGGGCTGGAGCGCGAGTCCACCAGGTCACCCGCAACGTCGAGGTGGGTATCCACGGCCTCCCGGGCGATGAAGAGCCGCATGATCTCGCTGGTACCTTCGAAGATCAGGTTGATGCGCATGTCGCGCATCATCCGCTCGACCGGGTCGGGGCGCTCACCCCGGCTCCGGAGCGAGTCGGCGGTCTCATAGCCCCGGCCTCCCCGGATCTGCATGGTGTCGTCCACCACCCGCCACGCGGTCTCGGTGTTCCACATCTTGGCCATCGCGGCCTCGAGCCGGATGTCGTAGCCGCCACGATCCGCCATGTTGCTGGCCAGGTCGCTGACGGCTTCCATGGCATACACGTCAGCAGCCATACGACCAAGCTTGCTGGCGACGGCTTCGTGCTTGCCGATCGGCGCACCCCACTGCTCCCGCTCGGCGGCCCAGGTGCGGGCGATCTCGAGGCAGCGCTTGCCCGCCGTCTGGCACGATGCCGGCAGTGTCAGGCGTCCGGTGTTGAGGGTGATCAGCGCCAGCTTGAGGCCCTTGCCCTCGCCCCACAGGACGTTCTCCACCGGCACCTTCACATCGGTGAAGCGAATCACGCCGTTCTCGAGCGCCTTGAGGCCCATGAAGTGCAGCCGCTGCACTACTTCCACCCCGGGCCAGTCGCGCTCGACAATGAACGCGGTGATCGCCTTCGGTCCTGTGCGTGCCATGACCACGTACAGTTCGGCGATGGTGCCGTTGGTGCACCAGAGTTTTTCGCCATTCAGGATGTAGTGCTTGCCATCATCCGACAGCACCGCCGACGTCTCGACTCCGGCGGGGTCGGAGCCCACGCCGTCCTCGGTCAGCGCAAACGCGCTCACCGCGCCCTTGGCGAGGCGAGGGAAATACTTCTGCTTCTGCTCCTCGGTGCCGAACAGCTTGAGCGGCTGCGGCAGCCCGATTGACTGGTGGGCGGAAAGCAGGGCAGTGAGGTTGCCATCGAGGCTGGTGACCAGTCCGATGGCGTGGGTGTACGCCAGCTGATTGAAGCCCAGCCCGCCGTAGGCTTCGGGAATCTTGATGCCGAATGCGCCCATCTCGCGCAGCCGGGCGATGTTCTCCTCCGGGATCTTGCCCTCGCGGTCGATCTCGTCGCTGTCCACTTCGTCCCGCATGAACGCGGCGAGCTGCTCCATGAACGGCCGGGCCCGTTCCACCTCGGCGGCATCGGGGAGCGGGTAGGGATGCACCAGGCCGAGGCGGAAGTTTCCCTCGAACAGGTCGCGTACGAAGCTGGGCGATTCCCAGCCCTGTTCCCGCGACGCTTCCGCAACGTCCCGGGCTTCCTGCTCGGTGGCGCGATGCGACGCGGGCGGCGTCGCCATCACAGTCTCAGACATGGGAGGCTTTCTTCCGTGTGGGAGGAGCGGGGCGGGCTGGCGCAGCCAGGCCGGCGCGAACCAGGGCAATCACATGGGCCTTGCGCCGCTCGCGATCGGGGTCGGTCGCCAGCGGGACACCAACCGCGGCGGCGACCGTGTCGGCGTGGATCACCGAGAACCAGCAGAGCGAGAGAATGCTGAGCAGCAACTGGGAGGCGTCGCCCCCGGGCGACGGATCGAGGGCCACTTCGTCGGCGATCGCCGCCAGCGCTTCTCGGCCTGCGGTCACCGCCGGCTGCAGTTCATCGGGCAGCTCTTCGCCGCCCAGCGCCGCGCGTTCGATCAACCGCACGAACTCGGGATGCGCATGCAGGAAGTCGAAATAATCGCCTACAGCTCCGGCCAGGATATCCTGGGGTGAACGGCCGCTCTCCATGGCACGGGTTCGGCCGGAGCGCACCGCCTGCCGCACTTCATCACAGCAGCGGTCGATCACGGCGCTGTAGAGCGCGGCCTTGGATCCGAAGAAATACCCCGGCGTCCCGCGTGAGACCCCGGCCTTGAGGCCGACATCTGCGAGGCTGGTGGCGGTGTAGCCCCGTTCGGCGAAGAGCGCCGCGGCGGCATCGAGGATCGCAGACCTGCTGCGGTCGGCATTACCCATGGAAACCCACTTGCTTGCTGTTCAGCAAGTATGGCCCAGCTCGCGAATCCCGTCAAGGTCACGGGCGGGGCTGGTGGGTCGCGGCATGGCTCTTGACTGGTGCCTCGCGCCTGCGCGTCTTTATGAGGATATTGAATGCAACCCCGTCAATTCAGCATCCATCGGCGCTGGCGCCATGCTGCGTCGAATGAATGAGATAGCGTGACCACTCTGGTTTGTCCCACGTGCCAAGCGCCGGTGTCCGCCGGCGTGTCGACCTGTCCTCGCTGCGGGGCGGATCTCTCCGTCTCCGCTGCGCGCGCTACGCCCGTGGCCGACCATCTCCGCAAGGCACTCGGTTCCCAGTTCGTCGTCGAACGCCTCGTTGGCCGCGGTGGATTCGCCGAGGTGTACGAAGTCCGGGATACGGAACTGGAGCGGCGGCTCGCCGTGAAGGTCCTGCGGACCGACATTGCGTGGTCCGGGAGCATGTTCACCCGATTCAAGCAGGAGGCGCGCGCGCTCGCCCAGCTCAGCCATCCCCACACGGTGCCGGTGCACTTCGTGGGCGAGGGCCAGGGCCTGGTGTTCTATGTCATGCCGTTCGTCGAGGGGATTACCCTGGCCGACGTCCTGCGCGCCGATGGGCCGCTCGACCTGAACCTTGCCGTGGGCGTGGCCGCGCCGATTCTCGATGCCCTCGAGCACGCGCACCGTAACGGCATCGTCCACCGCGACATCAAGCCCGACAATATCCTGATCGACGGCGCATCGGGGCGGCCCCTGCTGGTGGACTTCGGCATCTCCAAGTTGCTGACCGAGGAGGCGCCCGCGGACGCCGATGTGCTGGGCACGCCTCACTACATGGCGCCGGAACAGGCCCTCGGAGAGAAGTCGGTGGACGGCCGTGCCGACGTCTATGCCATGGGCGCGGTGCTGTACCAGATGCTGACCGGCGAGCCGCCGTTCAGCGGTGGCTCCTCGCGCGAGATCGTCGCACGCCATCTTGCCGATCCGGTGATATTTCCGGAGACGAACGGACGGATCCCGGACTGGATGCGGACACTGATCGAGCGGGCCCTCGCCAAGCGTCCTGCTGATCGGTTCGGCTCGGCTGCCCAGATGCTGGATGCCTTGCGCCAGGGGCTGCCGTCGGTCGCGGTGCCCATGGTCACGGGCGTTCACGCGCTGGGCCCCATCAGCCGCGATGATCCGACGCTGCGTCTCGACTCGGAATCGATGCGCGCGCTGTCGCGCGGCACGCGCCGCCGAGGCCTCATCGCCGTGCTGGCGTTGCTGGCCTTCGGCCTCGCGGGCGCAGCTGCAGTGTCGCTGATGCTGCCCGCACCCGAGCCGGCGCTGGTGGTGGAGAACAATCTTCTCGCGCCGGTGTCCTTCAGCCTGGCGGGGCAGCCTGCGCAGCATATCGCGCCTGGTGATTCCGCCCGCCTGCCGCTGGTACGCGGGGTTGCCACCGAGGCTCGCTGGCAGCTGCTGGGGCCCCTCGGGCCGGACGGCGACCTGCTGGGAGACACGCTGGGCGCACAGATCCAGTTACCCGCCGCTGAAGCGGACCTGCGTCGCACGCTGGATATCGCCGCCACTGGCAGGCGCTATCTCATGCCCCGGTTAACCAACTCGACGGATGACACCCTGCGGGTGCGACTGTTCGATTCCGCCGGTGCGGTGGTGCCCTGCGCATGCATCGTCGCGCCCGGCGCTGCCGACCAGCCGCTGGGCTATTTTCGTGCCGATCGCATCAGCCGGCTGGAGGTCCGCGACGGGCGGGGAAGAGCGCTCGCCTTCGGCTCATTGCTCGCGCGATCAGACCGCTCCAGCGGCGCACTCGCGCTGTCGCTGAGCACGGCCGACTTCGAACCGCCGACATCGCTGGCCCAGCGCACGGCGTCCCAGCTGCCCGCCGATCAGGCCGCGCCGCTGCCGGACCTCCGGCTCGACCTCCCGCTCCCGATACTGGACACCGGCCTCCTCGACACCATCGCGCCTCCGCCCGACACCGCGAAGCCGAGCGATCGCGATCCGCTGGCGCCGATCTTCAGGAATCGCTGATGAAGACGCTGCCAGTGCTGGTGCTCGTGCTCATCGCCACCCTCGGCTTCATCGGCTATCGGATGTCCACCAGGCCGGTGCTGGTGGTCCGCAACCAGCTCGCCTTCCCGGTTCGCGTCACGCTGCTCGGAGGCGACACGCTGCTTCCTGCCGGCACTGCGCTCGAGCGAGCGATGGATCGTCAACAGCCGGTTGCCGTACGCTGGGAAATGGAGCCGCCCAGAACGTCGGGTCGGCTTCCGGTAGGTGCCGGCATTGCGGGAGCGGCGACGGTGAAAGCTGAGGACGGTCCGGCGCCGCTGAACATCACACCCACGATGAACGGGGCACCGCTCTTCGCGCCGCTCATCACCAATGCCACCGGAATGCCGCTGCGCGTGCGGGTCAACGCGGGGCTGCAGGGCAGCCAGGACTGTTCCTGCGAAGTGCCGGTTGCTGCCACCCGCATGCCGATCGGCTATTACCCACTGTTCCAGAACAGCTCGGTGGAGGTGCGCGACTCGCTCGGCCGCCGCGCGACGTTCACGGACCTCGGACCGAAAGTGACCGACAGGTCGGGTGCGCTGGGACTTCGCTTCAACGCTGGGGATTTGAAGTGAGAAGTGAGAAGTGAGAAGTGAGAAGTGAGGAGGAATAGGGCCTTCTCACTTCTCACTCATCTCTCCGACGCTTTCCTGCATCCAGAATCCTGGCGACTGTCACCGCATCAAACCCGTACTTCGCCCGCAACTCATCCACGGCGTCCGTCAGCCGCCGCGCGCGCTGCCGCGCATCGGGCTCGAACAGGTCTGCTTCCGCTGCCTCGGCCAGGTTGGTGGCCGACAGCCCGATCAACCGCACGCCGCGGTCCCGGGCCCGCACCTGCTCGAACGCCTCGCGAAAAAGTCCCAATGCGGGCGCCAGCAATTCGGCATCGAGCTGGGTGCCTTCGCGCAGTGTGATGCGCCGGGTAACCGTGTGAAAATCGTCGTGGCGCAACTTGAGGGTCACCGTGCGCGCGACCAGCCCGTCTTTCCGCAACTGGGAGCCGATGCGCGCCGCGAACAATGCCAGCAGGGTCTCGAGCCGCTCGGGCCGCCGCTCGTCCCGGCTCATGGTGGTCTCGCGGCTCACTGATCGCTGCAGGCGATCCGGCCGCAGGACCATGCCGCCGTGACCGTGCGCCCGCCGCTTGAGCGATGGGGCGGCGTCGCCCACCTGCCGCCGCAATTCCTCCTCGCTCATGGCCTGCACCTGCGCCACCTCGGTGAGTCCCCGTTCTTTCCACTTGGCCGCGGTGACCGGCCCCACGCCCGGCAATGCACTGAGTGGCAATCCCGCCAGGAATCCCTCCTCCCAGCCGGCCCGCACTTCCATCAGCCCGCGCGGCTTGGCGTAGTCGCTCGCCAGCTTGGCGATCATCCGGTTGGGGCCGATGCCGATGGAACAGTCCAGCCCCGTGCTGCTGCGCACCCGGTCACGAATCGACTCGGCCACCGGCAGCAGCGACACGGGATACAGCCGGTTGGTGCCGCCGAAATCGAGGTAGCCCTCGTCCAGCGAAGCCATCACCACGGTCGGGGAAAACTCCTGCAGCAGTTGCCGCACCGCCTGCGACGCCTCGCGGTAATGCGCGAAGTTCCCCTGGAAGAAGGTCGCGCCGGGGCAGCGGCGCACCGCCTCTGCAATGGCCATTCCCGCCCCCACTCCAAAGCGCCGGGCACCATACGACGCCGATTGCACCACTCCCCGCGATTCCCGCTTGCCGCCCACCACCAGCAGGTCGACATCGCGAAGCTCGGGATGTCGCTGGCGGCAGACTTCGACGAAGAAGGCATCGAGGTCCACGTGCATCAGGCGGATGCTCATGGGGGAAACGTCCGCGGTCGACGCCATCCGGTCAACCGTGTAGACTTTGCTCGATGAAGGTCGCCTTTCTTGGACTTGGCGCCATTGGCACCCCGATGGCGAGGCATGTCGCCGCGCGCCACGCGCTCACGGTCTGGAACCGGACCGGGGCGAAGGCAGACGCCTTCGCCAGGGCCGCCACCGCCTCCGTGGCCCGAACCCCACGCGAAGCTGCCCAGGGGGCCGAGGTCGTCGTCACCTGCCTGGCGACGTCGGCCGATCTCGAAGGACTGCTCGACGGCCCGGACGGTCTTCTCGCCGGCTTGAGGGAGGGCGCGCTGCTCCTCGATTCCACGTCGGGCGATCCTGCGGCATCCCGCCGCATTGCCGATCGCCTCGCGGCCCAGGGCGTCGAGTTCGTGGATGCACCGGTGAGCGGCGGCGTCAACGGCGCCGAGGCCGCCACGTTGACCGTGATGGCCGGGGGCACCGCGGAAGCGCTGGAGCGGGGAAGGCCGGTTCTGGCGTGCTTCGCGAAGCGCATTGAGTTGATGGGACCGGTGGGTGCCGGACACGCCATGAAGGCCGTCAACAACGCGTTGCTCGCGGTGAACATCTTCGCCGTTGGTGAGGGGCTCGCTGCGCTCGTGGCCTCAGGCATTCCCGCTGAGCGTGCTGTGGCGGTGCTCAATGCTTCCAGCGGGCGGTCGTTCGTGAGCGAGGCCCTGGTACCCGAGCGGGTGCTGACCGGAACCTTCCCGCCCAGCTTTCGGCTGGCATTGCTGGACAAGGACGCCGGCATAGCGCTGAACGTGGCGGAGGCGGCTGGAGTGGAGGCGCCGGTGCTGGAACTGGGCAAGGGCCTGTTGGCCGCGGCGCGAGCCGCGCTGGGCGAGGATGCCGATTACCTCGAGCCCATCCGGTTGATCGAGAGCGCCGCGGGCGTCGAGATCCGCGGGTGACGCGCCGCGCACCCTTGCCCGCGTCGTGCTGTTGTCCCAGTTTGCGCACACATGTCGACAAGCTGGCGCCGTGAGTGACTGGGCAACGACCACGCGGCTCCCCGCCGCGGTGACCCTTGCGGGTGGCGACGTAGCCATCGGTGAGTTGCACCTGCAGCCCATCGTCGCGCAGCATGACGGTCCTGAGTCGCCGGCAGAGATGCTCAATCGGCCTGAGGAATTCTTTCCGCTCGCGCTTGCCGATGGCGGTGTGATCTTCCTCTCCAAGGCCACCGTGGCGGTGGTGGCCTGCGCCAGCGCCGACGTGCCGGATCAGGATCCGGCTCGCATCGAAGCCACCGTTCGGGTGGAGATCGACGTCCGGGTTCCCGGAGCGGAGTACCGTGGCACTGCCGCGCTCGAACTTCCCCCGACTCGCGCGCGCACGCTCGATTTCCTGAATGGCGCCGGACGGTTCTTCACCATCGTCTCCGGCCCCACCACCCGGTTCGTCAACCGCGCGCACGTCCGATCCGTGCGACCCCTGGACTGAGACCATAGTGGCCCGACTCGACAAGCTGATCCAGGTGCTCCACGAGCAGCGCGCCGACATGCTCAGGCTGTCGGCCGGCGAGCCGGCGGTGCTGCAGACCAACGGCAGCACTCGGCCGCTGACCCGCGATCCGCTGACCGAGCCGCAGATCGTCGGGCTGCTGAAGGAGATCGCCCCGGCCGAGCTGGGCGCCACGCTGGGCCAGGGCGGGGGAGCCCGGTTCCGCTACGGCGCCCCATCGGGCGCGGTGGAGGCGGAGCTGACCGGCAGCGGGGCCGATACCCAGGCGGTGTTGCGGCGCGCGGACGGCGCGTCGGTTGCCGCCAGCCCACGCGGGGATGCGGATGCGCGCGAACAGCTCGAGGGCTACCTGCGCGAGTTGGCGTCGGGCTCGGCATCGGACCTGCACCTCCGCTCGGGCAGCGCACCGGTGTACCGGCGCTCGGGCGAACTGGTCGGCGCTGAGGGCGGTTCGCTCGATGCTGAACGGCTCGAGGCCATGCTCCACAGCATCATGCCGGAGAAGGACCGGCAGCAGTTCGGCGAAACCGGCGATGCCGACTGGGCCCACGAGATCGAAGACGTGGCCCGGTTCCGCTGCAACGCAGGGCGCGACCGGCACGGTCCCTTCCTGGTGGCTCGGGTCATTCCGGCGGCTGTGCCTACTGCAGATGATCTGGGTCTGTCCCGCGAGATCCAGAACCTCTGCTACCTCACCAAGGGCCTGGTGCTCGTCACCGGGCCTACCGGCTCGGGCAAGTCCACCACCCTCGCCGCCATGGTGGACCTGGTCAATCGCACCCGCAGCGATCACATCCTCACCATCGAGGACCCGATCGAGTTTGTCCACCCGAGCAAGAAGTGCATCGTGACCCAGCGCCAGGTCGGTGTGCACACCGGCTCCTTCCGCCACGCATTGCGCGCGGCCCTGCGTGAGGATCCCGACGTCGTGCTGGTGGGCGAGATGCGCGACCTCGAAACCGTCTCCATCGCCATCGAGACCGCGGAGACCGGGCACTTGGTATTCGGCACGCTGCACACCACCACGGCAGCATCCACCATCGACCGCATCATCGACCAGTTTCCCGCCGACCGGCAGTCGCAGGTGCGGGTCATGCTGTCCGAGAGCCTTCGCGGCGTGATCGCCCAGGTATTGTGCAAGAAGAAGGGCGGCGGGCGGGTCGCTGCGCGCGAGGTGCTGCTCTCGATTCCGGCCATCTCCAACCTGATCCGCGAAGGCAAGACCTTCCAGATCCCGTCCATCATGCAGACCAACCGCAAGGTCGGGATGGTGACGCTCAATGACGCGTTGATGGAACTGGTCGAGTCGGGCCAGGTCGAGTCGCAGGAGGCATACATGAAGGCGGTGGACAAGAGCAGCTTCGCCGCCGGGCTGAAGGCGAAGCGGCTCGACACGTCGTTCCTTGGGGAGACGTCGTAAGTGGGAAGTGGGAAGTGGGAAGTGGGAAGTGGAAAGTGGCGCGGGAGCGTGTTTAGTCGGGTTGCAGTCTCCGGTAGCGGCGGATCAGACCCATCAGAGTCTTCTGACATTCCTGGTTGATCTCGAGAACCGCAGTGGTCCGGTCGCTCGACACCGCGCCAGCCTCGGAGAGCACTTCGAGTAGTTCGGCCGTCTCGACAGCGGAACCGTACGCGATTTCCAGCGCTGAACGGCACCGCTTCCCAGGCCCAAGGGCATATCCCTCGGCGATATTCAGTTGTACGGAGAGCGAGGCACGCTGCAGCTGCCCGAAGGCTGCCCCAAGAGCCGGCCGCCAACTCGTCGCGCTGAGTTCAAGCACTACCAGCACGACTTCATGGGCTGTTTGCCAGGCGCGCAGCCTGCGGTGGGGAGCGTACATTACCCAGAATAGCGTTGGTCAAACGGAAGGGCGGTAC
>JAICQR010000153.1 GCA_025937755.1 Gemmatimonadales bacterium
CATCATCCTGACGTATGCACTGCTCGGCTTCGCCAACTTCTCGTCCATCGCCATCCAGATCGGTGGCATCGGCGGGCTCGCGCCCGAGCGGCGGGGAGAGATCGCACGGCTTGGCCTCCGCGCCATGATTGCCGGCAATCTCGCTGCCTTCACCTCGGCCGCCATCGCCGGGATGCTGGTGTGACGCCGCGTAATCCTCTCCGCGCGGCCGTCAGCGCCATCAGGCCCCGGCTCGAGGGCCGGACGCCGCGCGTCGCGATCGTGCTGGGGTCGGGGCTTGGCGGGTTGTCGAGCAGGGTCACCGAGTCGGTGGCGATTCCGTACGCCGAGATCCCCGGCTTTCCCCCGCCGACCGTGGAGGGCCACGACGGCCGCCTGGTGGCGGGGCAGTTCGGGGGACAGCAGGTGCTGATGCAGAGCGGCCGGTTCCACATGTACGAAGGCCATGACGCTGCTACCGCCGCGCTGCCGGTGCGAGTCATGGCCGAACTCGGTGTCACCACGCTCCTGCTCACCAACGCCGCCGGTGGCATCAATGCCGGGTTCAGGCCCGGCATGCTGATGCTCATTCGCGATCACCTCAATCTTACCGGTCGCAGTCCGCTGGTGGGCAAGGTGGTGCCGGGCGATACCCGTTTCCCTGATATGACCGAAGCGTACGACCGCGGATTGCGCCAGCTGGCGCACGCGGTGGCGCAGGAGCAGGGAATTGAGCTGGTGCAAGGAGTGTATGCCGGCCTGCTCGGCCCCAGCTACGAGACCCCGGCCGAAGTCGAGATGCTCGAGCGCATGGGTGCCGATGCCGCCGGCATGTCCACCGTGGTCGAGGTCATCGCCGCACGCGCGCGGGGAGTGCGCTGCCTCGGCATTTCGACCATCACCAACCTCGCGGCTGGACGCTCACGTCAGCCGCTATCGCATGTGGAAGTGATGGAGACCGCCAACCGGGTGCGCGACCAGCTGGGCGCGCTGATAGCGGGGATCGTGGGACACGCGAACTTTGGGAAGTAGCGAATCACCCACTTCCCACTTCCCACTTCCCACTTCCCACTTGTCACTTCTCACTTCTCACTTGGACTCTATGGTTCACCGGCCCATGCCCGCGTCCCAGCCCCGGAGCATCGGCAATCGCGCGCGACACGAATGCCAGCGCGTCTTCCACCGACGCCTCGAGCCCGTGTCCCAGTGCCAGCCCGGCGGCGACCGCCGCTGACAGCGTGCAGCCGGTGCCGTGGGTCGAGCGTGTTGCCAGTCGCGGTCGGTCGAAGCGATGGGTGCCGTCGGGTGTCACCAGCAGGTCGATGAGCTGGTTGCCTTCGAGATGTCCGCCCTTCACCAGCGCGGCGCCTGCACCGAGTTGCAGCAGCGCTTCCCCTGCGCGTTGCATTGCGTCCGGCGTGCGCACCTCGAGTCCGGTCAGGACTTCGGCTTCGTCCAGGTTTGGCGTCACCAGGGCGGCGAGCGGCAGCAGCTCCTCTCGCACCCGGGCCTCCGCACTGGCGTCCAGCAGCCGGGCACCGGATGACGACACCATTACCGGATCCACCACCAGCGGCGCCCAGCTCCGTTCCCGGATGGTCTCGACCACCACCGTCACGGTCGCGGCGTCACCCAGCATCCCGGTCTTCAGCGCGTTGGGCGGCAAGTCCTCGGCCAGCACATCCAGCTGCTGCCGGATGAATGCCGGAGGCACCGCGTGCACCGCGCGCACCTCCTGGGTATTCTGCGCAGTCAGCGCCACGATCACCGACGTGCCGTGCACCCCGAACTGGTGGAACGTCTTGAGGTCGGCCTGAATTCCGGCGCCACCGCCGGAATCCGAGCCGGCGATCGTCAGCGCGATCCTCAATTGGACTGCTGCACTTCCTTCGGTGCATCGGGAAGTGCGCGGAGCCGCGCCTGCAGGGTGCTGAATGCGGACAGATCGGTCCGGCCCGTGCGCACCGCAGCCGACGCTCCGGGGGTGCTGTTGATGTAGCGATCGACGTTGGTGATCCGCTCCTCGGGCATGGGGTGCGAGGAGAACCACAGTTCGACCTTGCTCGGATCGCGTGCGCCCAGGCTCTGCAGCTGGCGGAACATCCGGGTCAGTCCGGACGGGTCGATCCGGGCTTCGGTCATGTAGGCCACCGCCATCGAGTCGGCCTCGCGTTCGTCATCGCGCGAGAACTTGGCGAAGATCGCGCCGCCCGCGACGTTGACCGCGATCTGCTCCGCGGTGCCCGGCTGGCGGCCCAGCAGGATGTAGGCGAGCGTCAGGCCGGTGTTGGCCGCGCTGGCCTGGCCCATCTGCTCGGCGGAATGGCGCAGGTCCACGTGACCAATCTCGTGCGCCAGCGCACCGGCGAACTCGTCCCAGTGGTCGGCCCGCTCGATCAGGCCCCGGAACACGTAGATGTGGCCGCCCGGCACGGCGAAGGCATTCACCTGGTCCGAATTGACGATCCGGAATTCCCAGGGGAGATCCTTGCGGCGAACCACGTTCTTGAGCGGCGCGACGCTGGAATTGAACGCTGACACGGCGCGGCTGTCGGTGATCATCGGCATCGTCCGCTCGATTTCGGCCGAGTACTGTTCGCCGATCTGCACCTCCTGTTGCACCGTCGGGGCGCAGGCCAGCATGGCCCCCGCGGCACCGATGACAGTCAGCTGACGGATGTATGACCGCATGAGCAACTCCCTGGTGTCGACCATTCGTGACCTCGGCCGCAAGCGCGGGCGGGAGCGCCGCGGGCTTGCCCTCGCCGAAGGGGTGCGCCTCGTGGAAGAAGCGCTCGCCGCCGGGGTGCCCATCCGGGGCGCCGTCGTCGGCCCTGCACTGGAAGCTACCGCGCGCGGCAAGTCGCTGAAGGCTGCGCTGGCCGGTGCGGCGGTGCCACTGCACGAGCTGTCGTCCGACGAACTTGCGCAGCTCGCCGATACCGAACATCCGCAGGGAATTATCGCAATCATCGCGCCGCGGCGCTGGGATGTGGCTCACATCACGCTCGCGCCGCGCGACACGGTGCTGGTCCTCGACGCGGTACAGGACCCCGGCAATGTCGGCACCATGATTCGCACCGCCTTTGCGCTTGGCGCCGGCGCGGTGATTGCCCTGACCGGCTCGGCCGACCTGGCCAACCCCAAGGTGATCCGGAGCACCATGGGTGCCATCTTTCGGTTGCCCTGTGCCGTTGCCACCACGGATGCATTCCTCGCCTGGGCCGCCGAGCAGGATCTGGCGCTGTGGGTGGGCGACCTCGACGGAGAACCAGTCACCGCTGCCGGCACGGCGCCGCGCGCGGCCCGGGTGGCGCTCGTCGTGGGCAATGAAGGTGCTGGTGTGAGCGACGCCCTGCGTGAGGCTGCGTCGCGCCGTGTGGCCATTCCACTTGCCGACGGCGCCGAGTCGCTCAGCGTCGGCGCAGCAGCAGCCATCCTGCTCTATGAGGTGTTGCGTGATTGAAGACTTGCCGATGGGCGTGGTCGTGGGCCTCGCGGCGCTGCTCGGTCTCGTTCTTGGCAGTTTCCTCAACGTCTGCATCAGCCGCTGGGGCGCCGAGCCCAAGCAGTCGGTGGTGCGGCCCCGCTCCCGATGCCCCCGCTGCGGCGCTGCTCTCCATGCCCGCGACAACATCCCCGTCGTGTCGTGGCTGCTGCTGCGCGGGAAGTGCCGTTCGTGCGGCCTGCCGATCTCGCCGATGTATCCCCTCATCGAGCTCGCCATCGCCGTCATCTGGGGCGGCATGGCATGGTGCTACGGCCCCACGCTCCTCGCCGTCACCGGTGCCGTGTTCTTTACCATCCTGCTCGGCATCGCGATGACGGACCTCCGGTCCTACATCATCCCGGACGAATTCACCCTCGGCGGACTGGTCATCGGGCTTGCCCTCGCGGCCATGAAGAGCGGTGACGCGCTGGTGCACAGCGTCATCGGTGCCGTTGCCGGCTTTGTCCTGCTGTGGCTGGTCGCGTGGCTCGGCCTCAGGATCTTCAAGAAGGAGGCGATGGGCGGGGGCGACATCAAGATGATGGCGATGGTCGGCGCCTTCGTCGGCTGGCATGGGGTGCTCCTCACCATTTTTCTCGGAGCCTTGCTCGGCACCATCATCTTCGTGCCGATCAACCTCCTCAACCGCGACAAGCTGGTGCCGTTCGGTATCTTCCTCGCAGTGGGCGCCGCCGCCACCTGGCTCTTCGGCACCCCGATCATCGACTGGTACCGCGCCTACACCGGACTCTGATGCGCCTGACCGCCCTGACCGCCTTGACCGTCCTGACCGCCTTGGCCGCATGCCGTGGCAACAAGCCCCGGGTCCCGTCGTCCGAGGCCGAGGCCTTCAGCATGGTGGTGGACAGCCTGGTGCCCTACGTGGAGCAGGCTGTCGGC
>JAICQR010000202.1 GCA_025937755.1 Gemmatimonadales bacterium
CGCGTCGGCGCCGGTGACGGTCGTGGAGTTTGGAGATTACCAGTGTCCCGGTTGCGCCACCTTCAGCCTGGTCACGATGCCGGACGTCAAGTCGCGTCTGATCGACACCGGCCGGATCAAGTGGATCTATCGCGACTTCCCGCTGGACGATATCCATCCCCAGGCCAGGCTGTCGGCCCATGCGGCCGCGTGCGCCGAAGAGCAGGGGAAGTTCTGGCCGGTGCACAGCCTGATCTTCCAGGGCCAGCGCGACTGGGTGCTGGGCAATGCCACCAAGGTGCTTCGCGGGTACGCCGAAGCGGCGGGTGCCGACGTCGAGGCCTACAACGCGTGCATGGAGTCGGCGCGGTATGCTGGGCGGATCGAGGCCAGCAAGCAGGAGGGCATCCGGCTGGGGGTGCGCAGCACGCCGTCCTTTCTGATCGGCGACCGGATCTACGAGAACATGAATTACGACACCATGCGGAAGCTGGTTGATTCCGTGAGCGCGGCGCAGCCGGCCTCATGAAGCTGCGCATGGGCTCGGCAGTGCTGAGCCTGGCCGGGATCTTCGTGGCCGCCTATCTCTGGCTGTACAAGCAGGGGCGCATCGGGTCGATCGTGTGCGGGACCGGTGGCTGCGAAACCGTGCAATTCTCCCAGTGGAGTGAAGTCATCGGCGTCGATGTCGCGTTGATCGGCATGCTGGGCTATGCCGTCCTGCTCGTCGTGGCGCTCATCGGGGTGCAGCGGCCGGAAGCGCGCTGGCCCAGCCACCTGCTGGCACTGCTCGCTGGTGGCGGGGTGCTCTTTGCAGGCTACCTCACCTGGCTCGAGCTGTTCGTGATCCACGCGATCTGCCGCTGGTGCGTCGGGTCGGCCGTGATCATCACGCTGATCTTCGTCTTCGCCCTGCTCGACCTGCGCCGGAAGCCTCGCGCAATCCCCGTGGCATGAGCGCCGATACCGCCCACCCGGGCCATCATCCCCAGCCGAAGAACAGCAAGGAACTCGCGCTGCTGGCGTTGGGCGCCCTGGGCATTGTGTACGGCGACATCGGCACCAGCCCCCTGTATTCGCTGAAGGAGGCATACACCGGCCACTGGAGCGTCGCGCCCACCCATGACCACATCCTCGGGGTGATGTCGCTCATCTTCTGGGCGATCAACTTCGTGGTGAGCTTCAAGTACATCGGATTCGTGCTGCGGGCCGACAACAAGGGCGAAGGCGGGATTCTGGCGCTTCTGGCGCTCATCCGCCCGAAGGCCGGAGGGTCTCGCGGGCACATTGTAATGCTGTCGCTGGGGCTGTTCGGGGCGGCGCTGCTCTACGGCGACGGGGTGATCACGCCCGCAATCTCGGTGCTGGGCGCGGTGGAGGGCCTGACTGTGAAGCAGGCCGCTCCATGGCTCGAGCCCTACGTGCTGTGGATTGCGGTGGCGATCATCGTCGGGCTGTTCTGGGTCCAGAGTCATGGCACCGAGAAGGTCGGCCGGATCTTTGGGCCGGTGACGGCAATCTGGTTCATCAGCATCGCGCTGCTGGGCATCCGCGGAATCCTGATGAATCCGGGCGTACTGGCGGCGGCCAATCCGCTCTACGCCGTCCGGTTTTTCATGCACGATGGCTCCACCGCGCTACTGGTGCTGAGCGCCGTCGTCCTCACGATCACGGGTGGCGAGGCGCTGTACGCCGACATGGGGCATTTCGGGCGTCGCCCCATCCGCCTTGCCTGGTGGGGCATGGTGCTTCCGTCGCTGCTGCTCAACTACTTCGGACAGAGCGCCCTGCTGCTCACCGATCCTACCCTGGCCAACAACCCGTTCTACAATCTCGTCCCGGGCCCGCTCCTGTACCCGATGATCGCGATCGCGACGGCAGCGGCGTGCATCGCCTCACAGGCACTGATCTCGGGGGCGTTCTCGCTGACCCAGCAGGCGGTGCAGCTGGGATTCAGCCCCCGGGTCACCATCGTGCACACCTCCAGCACAGCCCGGGGCCAGATCTACATCCCCGAAGTGAACAAGGCGTTGGGCGTGGCGTGCGTACTGCTGGTGCTCTCGTTCAAGTCGTCAACCAACCTGGCCGGGGCGTACGGCATCGCGGTGACCGGCACCATGCTGGTAACGTCGCTGCTGTTCTACCGGGTTGCCATCGACCGGTTCAAGTGGGACCGGTGGAAGGCGGCGCTGCTGCTCGGTGTGTTCCTGGTGGTCGATGTCGCGTTCCTGGTGGCCAACCTCCCCAAGGTCCCCATGGGCGGGTGGTTCCCGCTGGCGGTAGCTGCGGCGGTGTATCTGCTCATGACCACCTGGAAGAAGGGCCGCGCGCGGCTGGCGCAGATCAATCGCGATGTGAGCCTGCCGCTGCCGGCGTTCATCGAAGACATCGGCAACAAGCCACCGGTCCGGGTGCCGGGCGTGGCGGTGTTCCTTACTTCAGTGCCGGGGATGGCCCCGCCGGTGCTGCTGCATCACCTGAAGCACA
>JAICQR010000079.1 GCA_025937755.1 Gemmatimonadales bacterium
AGCCGCACGAACCCGTCGGGAATGCCCAGTGCTTTCCGTTGCGATGCGGTCATGGCCTTGTGTGACGTCAGCCGCGGTTCCGACACCAGGCTCTCGACTCCCGCCAGGCTCGGCGCATGCGCCACCAGCTTGAGCCGCTTGAGGAACCGCTCCACCGCTCGCACGCCCCCCTTGAGTTCCAGACCCACCATGCCTCCGAAGCCATCCAGCGTCTCGGCGGCGACAGTGTGGTCCGGGTGCGACTCGAGCCCGGGATAGTGCACCGTCTCGAATGCCGGGTGTGAGGCCGCCCATTTTGCCACGGCCATGCCGTTGGCGTTGTGCCGCTCCATCCGCACCGCCAGGGTCCGGAGCCCGCGCGACACCAGCCACGCCGCGTGCGGATCCAGCGGCTGGCCCCAGAGCCGCATCAGCCGGGTCACTTCCTCGATGAACGATGACGTCCCCGCCACTGCGCCCGCGATCACGTCGCTGTGCCCATTGAGGTACTTGGTGGCGCTGGAGATGACCACGTCGGCTCCGTGCTCCAGCGGCCGGTAGTTCACCGGGCTGGCAAACGTGGCATCCACCAGCAGCGCCACGCCGTGCTCCGCGGCCACTCGTGCCACCGATTCCACATCCAGCACCCGCATCGTCGGATTGGTCGGCGTCTCGATGAAGATGGCGCGGGTCTGCTTCTTCACCGACTGACGCCAGGTCCGCGGGTTGTCGGGCGTCACGTAGGTGACGTCGATCCCCAATCGCCCCAGCTCCTCGTCGAACAGCCGCCGGGTTCCGCCATAGATCCACGAGCTCGCCACCAGGTGGTCGCCCGGCCGCAGAACCGCCAGGTGCGCCAGCACCGTCGCCGCCATGCCGCTGGCGGTGAACAGCGCCGCGTCGGCACCCTCCAGCTGGGCGTAGCGGCTGGCCAGCTCGACCTGATTGGGGTTGTTCCCGTACCGGGTGTACAGCACTTCCTCGTCGCTGCCCACCGGATTGGTGAACGTCGAACTCTGCATGATCGCTGGAACTATGGGCGACCAGTCGGGACGCCGGTGCGCCCGGCCGTGGATGGCTGTAGTAGAAATGCCCTGGCGCTGGCTCATGGCAGCGGCAAGGGATGGAATTCATCGCCCTCGGCCGAGGCCAGCCGCTGCGCCACCAGCACCGCCAGCGTCTCCGCCGCTCGCTCCGACCGCCATCCCAGCTGGTCGGCCAGTGCCTCGGACGTCATCGGCCCCGCCGAGCAGACGCAGCCGAAGGCGCGCCGCATGTCCTCGTCGGCCAGCCCCAGCACATACGGCGCCGACTCCGCCACCAGCGCCACCGCCGCGAGACCATGGTGCCGCAGGACGTGGTCCACCGCCTCGAGCTGGTCTTCCCGGAGCCCGGCCAGCACCACGTGGCAGGCGATTCCCGCCAGCAGCAGCTTGGCCACCACCTCGTCAGCGCAGCTCATGTCCAGCAGGCCCACTTCGGTGAAGTCCAGCACCGCCATGGCACAGCCCGTTTCCGCCACCGTCCGCTCGATCCCGCCCCGCACTGCGCGCCCCGTTGGCCGGGTCACCAGGTGCCGCGACAGCGGGGTCGGCGTGTCGCGCAGCAGCTCTTCAAGGCGGATCGTCTGGATCATGCGGCCTCGGGCGCGGGGATGGTGATCTGCACCTGCGAACCGGGAAAGTAGGGGATATGCTCCGCCAGTGGGACATCGTCATCCCACTTGGGCACAATCGACAGCCGGGCAGTGCCGCTGCGAATGGCGATCTTGCCGTCCCACTGCAGCACGAACCGCTTGATCAGCGCCAGCCCCTGGCCTCGGCCCGGGTCCCGGAATCGGCTCACGTTCTGGATCAGTCCCGCTTCGATAGCGGCACCGTCACCCCAGCGGTCGCCGATCCGGCGGGCGTGGAGCGCCTCGAGCGAACGCCGGAACCCGATCCCGCTGTCGCTCACCGCCATCACCACCACCTTGCGCCCCAGCTTCCGGCGCCAGGTGTAGCTCTGCGCGGCCACCCACCCGATCGAACCGGAGTGCTCCACAATATTCTGGCATGCCTCCGAAAGTGCCATGCCGAACCGCATCGTCTCCTGCGCCTTGATTCCCAGCTGCTCCACCACGATCCGCGCGGCGTTGGTCGAGATGTCGGTCACGGCCTTGTGAACGTCATCGATCGCCCGGATGGGCGACACCGCCAGCAGGGTCTCGGTGTTGCCGCCAGCGTGCTTCGGTACCTTGCCGTGCAGTTCGAACAGCCCTTCGGCGTGCTCGTAGAAACCCGACCGGGCCCAGTAGCGATTCACGTCGTCGTTCTGCGGCATGGTAAACAGCGGCAGCGGGCACGCCTGGTCCTTGAGCGCCTGGGCGGCACTCAGGAGTCCCACCAAGCCGTAGGGCGACACCCACTGGACCCCGCGTGCGTCGATCAGGAGCCGCGCATCGGGCGGCCACGCCCCAATCGCTCCGGCAAACTGGTCGAACGAACGGTCGTCGAATGACGACGGGACCTCCACCACTCGGGTCATGGCGTCACCAGCGCACCCTTGAGCACCCGCGACAGCGTCTCCGCACCCCGCACCGTGGCATTGCGCGCTCCCACCGCTGCCGCCGCCTTGAGCGCCGGCTCCACTCCGTCGCCGGCCAGCAGCCGGCTCATTGCCGTGGCACCGAATACGTCGCCGCTCCCCGTGGGGTCGATCGCATCCACCACCGGTGCCGGGACCAGCGCGGTTCGCACCGCGGCGCCGGGGGCCGCCCGGCCAAATCCGTCAAACGTCGCATCGGCAACGTAGGCCGCGCCCCGCGGTCCCAATGTCACAACCAGCATGCGGGTACCCGCCGAGAGCGCGGCCGTGGCAAGTGTCATGGGGTCGGAGTGGAGCAGGCGCATTTCGTCCTCGTTCACTTGCACCACGTCAAAGCAGCCGAACCACGATGGCGCATCCGTCAGTGGCTGCGGCACCCGCATTCCGTCCGCCTGCATCCCCAGGAAAAGGCTGTGCAGGTCGGCATAGATCGGACCCCGGAAGCCGTGCCGCAACGACTGCGCGGTTCCCAGTGACATCTCGAATCCCGAAATGAAATTCACCAGTAGCGCGTCGAGGTCGGCCACCATCGGACCCAGCTCTTCCCAGGTCCAGCCCGGCACACCTCCCGACATCCGCTCCGCTCGCCGGTCCGCCTGGATATAGCGTAGCAGAACCCGGTTGGTTGGCGCGTCCACCGCCACGAACCGCGCGTCGCGCCGCACGTGCTCGAGGCTTTGGAGAAACGAATTTGCCCGGCTGGCCAGATCGGTCCCGACCTTGATGAGTGGAACGATCTCCCAGCCGTCCGCCAGGCTCGCATCCAGCCCTGCCAGCGCGTACGCGATCCCGCCCCACTCCTCCACCGGAGGTGCCGCAGGGTCGCGGCCGTGTATCTCGTCCCACACCAGCGACCCGATGACGCCCAGTCGGGGCAAGGGTCAGCCTCGTGCGTCGAGAAAGGCCTTCGCCGCGCCATACACCCCGGGCGCCTCCAGCGTGCCCGGGACGATGCGCACCGCAGCCACGGCCGGCTTGAATGCGCGCTTCGCCACTTCCCGTCGGAGCGGCGCGAACAGCAGCTCGCCTGCTCGGGTTACTCCGCCGCACACCACGATCGTGTCTGGATTGAAGATGTTGACCAGGTTGGCGAAGCCCGCACCCAGAAACTTGGCGGTGTCCTGCACCACCTCGCGTGAGAGCTCATCTCCCGCCGAGGCGGCCTCGTACACCGTCTGGGCCGTGATCTGGTCCAGCGCGCCGTCCACCAGGCTTGGCAGCGTGCTTTCAGCACCGGCGTCCAGCGCTTCGACCGCGCGCCGTGCGATGGCGCTCCCCGAAGCGTAGGCTTCGAGACAGCCATAGTTGCCGCAGTTGCAGCGGCGCCCATTGGCTTCGATGGTGGTGTGGCCGATTTCTCCTGCGCAGTCCGACGCGCCGTGGTACAACCGCCGGCCCAGCACGATCCCGCCGCCAATCCCCGTGCCTATGGTGACGCCCAGCGCATGCACCGCACCCTGCGCCGCACCCCGCCAGCACTCGCCCAGCACCGCGCAGTTGGCGTCGTTGTCGATCTCGGTGGTGCACCCCAGCCCCTTGGCCAGCCGGTCTCGCAGCGGAAAGTCGACCCACCCCAGGTTGGGCGTCAGCAGCACGATGCCGCTGGCCCGGTTGAGCGGTCCCGGCGCGCCCGCGCCCACCCCGATGAACTCGGCATCGGGAATCGCCGTTCGGGTTTCGTCCATGGTGCGCTTTCCCAGGGCGATGATCCGCGCCAGCACGTCGTCGGCGCCTCGCTCGGGTCGGGTCGGTTCCTCATGCAGCACCGCCACCCGCGACCCATCCGTGGCAACGCTCCCCACCGAGTAGGTGGTCCCGCCGATGTCGATACCCAGGACGAACCGGGTGCTCAATTGTCCACCTGCAGCACCGCGAGGAAGGCCTCCTGCGGAATCTCCAGCGCGCCGATCTGCTTCATCCGCTTCTTGCCCTCCTTCTGTTTCTCCAGGAGCTTGCGCTTGCGCGACACGTCACCGCCATAGCACTTCGCCAGCACGTCCTTCCGGAACGCGCTGATCGTCTCCCGCGCGATGATCTTGTTGCCGATCGCCGCCTGGATCGACACCTGGAACAGCTGCCGGGGAATCAGTTCCTTCAGCTTCTCGGCCACCTTCCGGCCCCACTCATACGCCTTGTCCCGGTGAATGATGACGCTGAACGCGTCGATCTGCTCCGAGTTGATCAGCATGTCCAGCTTCACCAGCGGCGACTCGCGGTAGCCCGCCATCTCGTAGTCCAGCGAGGCGTACCCTTTCGATAGCGACTTCAGCCGGTCGTGGAAGTCCAGCACGATCTCGCCCAGCGGAAACTCGAAGTCGAATTCCACCCGGGTCGTGTCGATGTAGTGCATTCCATTGTAGACGCCCCGGCGGTCCTGGCCCAGCTTCATGATCCCGCCGATGAACTCCGCCGGTGCCATGATCCGCGCCTTCACGTACGGCTCTTCGATCCGGGCGATCTCGCTCGGGTCCGGCAGTGCCGACGGGTTCTCCAGCACCGACATCGCGCCGTCGGTGCGGTATACGTGGTACTCCACCGTCGGCACCGTGGTGATCAGGTTGAGCCCGAACTCGCGCTCCAGCCGCTCCTGTACGATCTCCATGTGCAGCAGTCCCAGGAACCCGCAGCGAAACCCGAAGCCCAGTGCGGTGGACGACTCCGGCTCGAACTGCAGCGAGGCGTCGTTCAGCCGCAGCTTCTCCAGGGCGTCGCGCAGCGATTCATACTGCTCGGAGTCGGTGGGATACACCCCCGCGAATACCATCGACTTCACTTCGCGGTAGCCTGGCAGCAGCTCGGTGGCGCGGTTATCGGCGTCCAGCAGCGTGTCGCCCACCCGCGCGTCGCGCACCTCGCGCAGGCTCGCCACCACGTACCCCACTTCCCCCGCCTCCAGCTGGGACGTTACCCTGGGGACGATCTGCATGTAGCCCACTTCGTCCACCGGGTACTCGTGCTCGAGGTTGGCGCCAAAAGTGATCCGCATGCCCGGTTTCAGCACCCCGTCCACCACCCGGATGCTGGGAATCGCGCCCCGGTACCGGTCGAAGTAGCTGTCGAAGATCAGCGCCCGGAGCGGGGCAGTGGGGTCGCCCACCGGGGGAGGCACCCGCCGCACCAGTTCCTCCAGCAGCTCCGGCACCCCGGTGCCTTCCTTGGCCGAGACAGCCAGGATCTCTTCCCGCCTGGCGCCGATCAGCTCCATGATCTCCTGCGCTCGCCGCTCCGGCTCGGCGCCGGGAAGATCGATCTTGTTGAGCACCGGGATGATCTCGAGCCCGGCGTCCATCGCCAGGAACAGGTTGGAGATCGTCTGTGCCTGGATCCCCTGCGAGGCGTCCACCACCAGGATCGCCCCTTCACAGGCATTCAGCGACCGTGACACCTCGTAGGTGAAGTCCACGTGCCCCGGGGTGTCGATCAGGTTGAGCTCGTATTCCTCGCCGTCGGCTGCCTTGTACGTCATCCGCACGGCATTGAGCTTGATCGTGATTCCCCGCTCCCGCTCCAGCGCCATCGTATCGGTCAGCTGGGCGCGCATTTCCCGCTTCGCCACGGCGCCGGTAGCCTCGATCAGCCGGTCGGCCAGCGTGCTCTTGCCGTGGTCGATGTGGGCGACGATACAGAAGTTTCGGATTCGGGACTGGCGCATGGGCGGGAATATATCCACCCCCGACCGCCCTGACCGCCTTGACCGCCTTGACCGCCCTGACCGCCTTGCCGTCACTATCTTCCCGGCCCATGGCCCGCCTCTCGCCCGCCGCCGGTCTCCTTATCGTCGTTACCATCTGGGGCCTGAATGTCAGCCTCTCCAAGTGGGCGCTCCAGGAGTTCCCGCCGCTCGCCTTCACGGCACTCCGGTTCGGGATGGCGTCGGTCCTCCTGCCGCTCATCCTGGTGCGCGCCGAGCCGCCGCTGAAGCTGCCGCTGCGGTCGCTCCTGCCGCTCACGGCGCTGGGAGTGGTGGGGAACACCATCTACCAGCTGGGCTTCATCCTGGGTCTCTCCCGGACCACCGCCACCAACAGCGCGCTGGTCCTCGCTGCCATGCCTCTCGTCGTGGCCGGACTGGCTGCCGCGATCGGCATGGAGCGCCTCAGCCGGCGGAGTGCCATCGGGCTGGCCCTGGCAACAGTGGGTGTCGCACTGGTCGTGACCGCCAAGGGCATCGGATTCAGCAGCGAGACCTTTGTCGGTGACATCCTCACCCTGGGCGCGGTCCTGTGCTGGGGCACATACACCGTCGGCCTCCGCCGGCTCCACCTGCCGCTCTCGACCCTTGCCATCACCACCTGGACCGTCGTGCTCGGCTCGCCCCTCCTGGTCGTGGCCGGCCTGCCCGACCTGATGAGCATGGACTGGAGCCGCACCACCTGGGCCGGCTGGGGCGCGCTGCTCTATTCGGTCGTGTTGTCGCTGGCGGTGGCGTACATTCTGTGGAATCGAAGCGTGCGGATCGTGGGCCCCAACCGCACCGCCATCTTTACCACCCTGACGCCACTGATCGCGATGGCCAGCGCCATGCTCATCCTGGGCGAGCAGCCGGGGGCGTCACAACTCATCGGCGCCGCAGCGATCATCGCGGGAATAGTGGTGTCGAGGAGCGGAACGCCGACGGTAGGGCGGTAGGGCGGTAAGGCGGTAAGGCGGTAAGGCGGTACGTCGGTAAAGCGCGAAACCCGCTGCCTCCCGAAGGCGGCCCGCCGGCCTCAGGCGCCGGAGGGAGGCAGCGGGACTCGCGCCCTTCTCACTTCTCACTTTTCACTCTCATGCCGATAGTCAACTTCACCAACGTGTACGACGACGAGCAGCGGGCTCGGGCGTACGCGGACCTCGGCTTTCCCGGGACCTACTACCTGGCGTTCCGCGACATTCCGCAGTTGCTTCGCGATCACGTCACTGGCAACCGCGCCCTGGACTTCGGCTGCGGCGCCGGCCGCTCCACCCGCTTCCTGAAGGAGCTCGGCTACCACGTCATCGGCGTCGACGTGTCCGAGTCCATGCTCCACGAAGCGGCGGCCCGCGATCCCGACGGACAGTATTTCTTGCTGAGTGACGGCTTTGAGGCCCTTGGAGAGCGGCGTTTTGACCTTGTCCTGTGCGCCTTCCCCTTCGACAACATCGCGGCCGCTGAACGCGCAGGCACATTCCGGAAGCTCGCCGAGCGCCTGACACCGACCGGACGCATCGTGAACCTCGTCTCGTCAGCCGATATCTACGTCAACGAGTGGCTTTCGTTCTCAACCCGGAAGTTTCCCGCGAACCGGCACGCCAGGTCGGGCGACATCGTTCGAATCGTGATGCTCGACGGCGCCGATCAGCGCCCGGTCGAGGACATCTACTGGACCGATAGCGACTATGCAGCGACCTTCGCTGCGGCGGGCCTCCAGTTGATCCATGTGCACCGACCGCTGGGCAATGAGTCGGATCCCTTCGACTGGGTCTCCGAGCGGACCATCTCGCCGTGGGTGATCCACATCCTCGCCTGCCACTTCCCACTTCCCACTTCCCACTCTTAATGTCCCTCGACGACTTCAACGCCTTCCGCGCCCGAATGAACAACGCCATACTCGGCGCCGGCAACCTCACCATCAACCGCTTCTTCGCCCTGGACCACCAATGCTACGAACCAGGCGCTTTGGGGTCGAAGACCAAGGAAATGCTCGGCCTCGTGTCGTCGCTGGTCCTGCGCTGCGACGACTGCATCACCTATCACGTCATCCGATGCAAGGAGGAGGGCGTCACCCGCGAGGAATTCCTGGAGATCTTCTCGGTGGGCCTGGTGGTCGGCGGAAGCATCGTCATTCCCCACCTCCGCCGGGCAATGGAACGACTGGAAGAACTGGAGCGGTGAGGCGGTAAGGCGGTAAGGCGGTAAGGCGGTAGGGCGGTAGGGCGGTAAGGCGCGACGCCCGCTGCCTCCCGCAGGCGGCGTGGCTCGGCGGGTCGCCCCCGGCAGGATGCCTCCCTCGCGACGCCCTCCGATGTGGGGCGGCCCGCCGGCCTCA
>JAICQR010000200.1 GCA_025937755.1 Gemmatimonadales bacterium
GTTGAGGGCGACCTCGAACTCGGCGGCCTTCGCCTCACCGACCTGCGACTCAGCACCGGCGCCAGCCGCACCACCGTGCGATTCTCCCGCCCCAATCGCGTGCGCTGCACCAGCGCGCTCTTCCTGGCCCGTGCCACTGAACTCAGCGTCGAAACGCTCGGCAACAGCCGCTGCGGCCGGGTGGTGCTCAAGGGCACCATGGGCACCGTGCTGCTGGATCTGGCCGGCGCCTGGCAGAACGGCGATAGCCTCGATCTGGCACTCACCGTGGGAGAACTCACCCTCCGCGTCCCCCGATCGGTGGGGCTGCGGGTGACTGCCGACCGCTTCCTCGCGTCGATCCCCGATGAAGGCTGGACCCGCTCGGGCAACCAACTGCTGTCGCCCGGCTACGCCAGCGCCGCCCGGAAGCTGAATCTCGCCCTCGACGCCAACGTGGGGAGCATTAGATTCGACTGGCGGTAGACTTCCCACTTCCCACTTCCCACTAGACCATGTCCCCACTCGAGACGCTCGGCTTCGCCCTGGGTACGTCGTTCGCGTCGGGGCTCAACCTCTACGCCACCGTCGCGGCGGCCGGCCTGTTCCAGCGGTTCGGCGTGGTAGACCTGCCGCCGTCGCTCGATATCCTCTCCAATCCCGTCATCATCGGCATCGCACTCGCGATGTTCGTCATCGAGTTCATCGCCGACAAGGTGCCGTTGGTCGACAGCGCCTGGGACGCGATGCATACCTTCATCCGGCCTCCTGCGGCCATGATCCTCGCGTGGGCCTCGTTCGGTGATGTGTCGGAAGTGTGGAAGATGGGTGCGGCACTCCTCGCCGGCAGCGTGGCGCTCACGTCGCATGGGGCCAAGGCGTCGGCCCGGGCCGCCGCCAACACCAGTCCGGAGCCGGTGAGCAACTGGCTCCTGAGCTTTGGCGAGGATGCCATCGCGATTTTTCTCGCGTGGCTCGCCGCCGAGCACCCCGTGCTTACCGCCGGACTGGTGGTGGTGCTGGTTGCTATTGCGGCGTTCATCATCTGGAAGCTGCTGGGTTTCTTCCGGCGCTCGGTCGACCGCGTCAGGCGCGCCTACCGGAAGGCGGTAGCCGACACCGCGGCCGAAACGGCCAGCGGGTAGGCCGGAACTGGAACTGCAACTGCAACCGCAGATTTCGCAGATTCTGGGGCGCAGATTGCGCTGATTTGGGAACTGCGATTTCACCGAGCGCTAGACGGACCGGCGCTCTGGTTTTTATGGATGTGGGGGCGGATCTGGCTGCGTCAGGCGAGCAACGTCGGCCGCGTGGTGCCCCTGGAATGGATATAACGACGAAATTGAAGACTTGGTGATCCGAAGCCGAGCAGCAGCCCGCGTGTCAAGCCACTGGCCTTGAGGTAATTCACCACCTGAAGGCCATCGCTGCGCGCAAGAGTACTGGTGGCCTTGAGTTCAACCAGAATGTCACCGCAGATCAGGTCAGCGCGGTAGGTGGTTGAAAGAAGCTGGCCACGGTAGCGCAGTGGCAACGACACCTCGACTGAATGGGCGATCCCGCATTGCGCAAGTTCTCGGCACATGGCCTCGTGATACACCGCCTCTAGAAATCCGGGGCCCAGTTCCCGATGCACCGCCATCGCCGCACCGATGATGGCATACGTCTGTGGGTCCGGCTGTATGTCATCGGTCATCACGACAGGGTAACACACCAAGGAGAGCAGTCGGCAACCAGAATCCCCCGCTCACCCACAAAAAAAGCGCCGGACCGACCGACGCTCTGTGAAATTGCAGTACCAAATCGGCGCAATCTGCGTCCCAGCATCCGCGCAATCAGCCTTGGAATCCTTTGAATCGCGACATCTAACCAAGCCGGGCCCGGACCCGCGCCCCCACGCCCACCCCGAAGCGCCGCGCCGCCGAACCATCCCGCACCGCCACCTCCACCTCACCACCCGACCCGACATACGCCACCACCCCGCCGGTCGCCACATCCCCGAACGTCCGCCTGAGCGGCCCGACCTCCACATCCTCCATCTCCAGTACCGCATACCCCGGCAGGTTGGCGGCCGTGAAGTTGGTCACCAGCGTCCCGAACCGGTCCACGTGGATCACTTCCCCGATCAGCACCTTCCCCTCAGGAGACGGATCCCGCGTCGCCAGCCGCACCGGAATCCCGATGAACGCCTCGCCCAGCTCGTCGAGCGGCTCACCCCGCGCCAGCGCCGCCGCGGCCGGCGCGAACACGTCTCGCCCATGGAACGTCGGCGATGCGCCCTCCGGTGCGGGCAGCGCCACCGCCTCCACCGGCTCGTCATGCATCACTCGGCTGAACACCCCGTTGTCGGGCCCCACGAAGTATCGGCCCCGTGCTTTCAGCGCCAGCGCGTTGCGGGTCGTGCCCACCCCCGGATCCACCACGACCAGGTGAACGCTCCCCTCGGGAAATCGCATCGCCGCCCGGCCCACGATATACGCCGCCGCCCGGATGTCTCCCGGCGCCAGCGCATGCGACACGTCCACCAGCCGCGCATCGGGCGCGGCACTGACCAATACCCCCTTCAGCTCAGCGACATACGCGTCCGAGGA
>JAICQR010000048.1 GCA_025937755.1 Gemmatimonadales bacterium
GCGCCATTGCCTTGCCGATCGATCCCTGGCTCTCGTTCACCCGTCGCTCGATCGTCGCCTTCGTGACCGGCGCCTCGCGCTCCAGGAACTGCCGCACCGTGGCGTCGGGCAGCGGAGCCAGCCTCAGCGGCGCCGTGCGCGAGCGAATCGTTGGCAGCAGTCGTCGCCCGTCTTCCGCTGTGAGGATCATCAGCAGCCCCGGGGGCGGCTCCTCCAGCAGCTTCAGCAGCGCGTTAGCTGCTTCCTTCGACGACTCTTGCGGCACCAGCCGCTCGGCATCACCCACAATGAAGATGCGCCGACGCCCTTCCACTGCCGACTTCGACGCTTCCCGCTGGAGCAGCCGTATGCTCGACACGCTGTGGAGCTCCAGCCCTTGCGGCGCGGTCCAGGTCCCGGTGGTCCGTCGCTCTGCCATCACTTCGGCCAGGGCCTGGTCGACCTCCTCCACCTGCCTGGCTGGTTCGCCGGCCTTGGGCCGCAGCACCGGCACGAACCAGTGGACGTCGGGGTGCGACAGCGCCAGCACCTTCCGGCAAGGGCCGCATTCGCCGCAGGGCTCCTCGCCCGGGTTGTCGCACTGGACCAGCTGCGCCAGCCAGAGCGCCAGCCTCTGCTTTCCTACGCCGGCAGGACCCAGGAGGAGCAGCGCCTGGGGGAGACGATCCTCCCGGTGCGCTCGCGCCAATCGACGGCGCGCGTCCTCATGTCCAGCCAGGGGCTTCAGCGGCATGGGCCACAGTGTAGCGGGTGGGAGCAAGAATGGAACCGGAAACTCTGTAACATCATTTTCCACAAGCACTTGGACAGGTTTAAGTCACCATGGCCACAACCTTGTGGGTCAATATGTTACGCAATGACCGTTGCAATATGAAACAGAAGAAGACTCGCTCAAACTGGACCGATCGACCAGGCTCGAGACAGGCTGCAAAGCGAAGGAAGCCCGAATCCCGACCCGAAGCCAGGCCGAAGAGGATGCAGCGCCGGCGCCCGCCTGTGGCCCCGAAACCCACCCAGTTGCCCCCAACTTCACCGCCGGTTACCATACGCGCCAGCCAGCGGCGTGTGCCACATGCGCGCGCCAAGGGCGCAGTCCCGAGTAGCTCAGTTGGTTAGAGCAGCTGACTGTTAATCAGCGGGTCGGGGGTTCGAGTCCCTCCTCGGGAGTTTCCCACTTACCGCCCTACCGCCTTACCGCTCCAGTTCGCACGCCCGCCACATGTACCAGCTCCCCACGCTCCGGAACGGTCGCCAGACCTCACCGAGCGCCAGCAACTCCTTGGGCTTCGGCATCTCCTCCAGCCCGTACGCCAGCATGTAGCCCTTCCGTACTCCCAGGTCGCCCACCGGCAGCACGTCGGGGCGTCCCAGCCGGAACATCAGCAGCATCTCCACCGTCCACACCCCGATCCCGCGCACCGTCGTCAGCCGCTCGATCAGCTCGGCGTCGCTCATCCGCTTCACCGACCGGAGCGGCGGCACCGTCCCGTCGATGGTCTTTGCAGCCAGATCCTTGAGCGCCAGCGCCTTGTTGTTGGACAGGCCCGCCGACCGCAGCACCTCATGCGGTGTTGCAATGACATCCTCAGGCCGTGGGAAGCGTCGCCTGGGCCGCCCGTTGCGCCCCTTCCCACTTCCCACTTCCCACTTCCCACTAGCGTATAGGCCAACGAATCTCGCAAAGATGGTCGCCGCCGCCTTTCCCGACAGCTGCTGATACACGATCGACTCCGATAGCGCATGGAACAGCGACTGCGTTCCGTCGGGAACGACGTTGTATCGCACCGATCGCCGCATCACCCCCGCCAGCACCGGGTCGGCCTTGCGCAGATGCCGCAACGCGCCGGCAACGTCAAATGCCGGCTCACCTTTCCGCACCCGCCTGCTGCGATCACTGTCCGCCATCACTACTCCAATCCACAGATGAAATGGATGAACTGCCGATCCACAGATGAAGCTGATGAAACTGATGAACACGCTGATGCTTCACAGATCAGACCGGGCTTGGCGTGTCCGGCGGGTTCCCAGCGGTTCTATATGTTGGAGCACCCACAGTAAAATTGCCTCGTACCGTCCGAGGGAGCCCAAACCGCGAAAGGCAACCAGCCATCGGCGTCATCAGCAGTTGATCCGCGTCATCTGTGGACCGGCAGTTGATCAGTTTCATCTGTGGATTCAACTGATCACCAGTTCGGCCTGGCGCAACGATTCCGCCACATACTCCGACGTCTCCGTCCCCGCCACTGCCAGCTCCTCCGGCGTCCCCTGGAACACCACCTTCCCTCCGGCCTCGCCCGCGCCCGGCCCCATTTCGATGACCCAGTCCGCCCGCTTGATCACGTCGGTGTGGTGCTCGATGACGAGCACCGTGTTTCCCGCGTCCACCAGCCGGTCCAGCACCAGCAGCAGCACCCGCACGTCGTCCAGGTGCAGCCCCGTCGTTGGCTCGTCCAGCAGATACAGCTTGCGTCCGCTCTTGCTGCCCGACCGGATCAGCTCGCGCGCGATCTTGAGCCTCTGCGCCTCGCCTCCCGACAGCGTCGTCGCCGGCTGCCCCAGCCGGAGGTACCCCAGGCCCACCTGCTGCAGCTGCCACAGCGCCGCACCCAGCCGTGGCTGGTGCCGGAACCGCTGGATCGCCTCGCTCACCGACCACTGCAGTACGTCAGCCACCGAGTACCCCTGGATCTTCACGTCCAGCACCTCCCGCTTGTAGCGGGAGCCGCCGCACGTCTCGCAGGGAATGAATACGTCGGCCAGGAACACCATCTCCACCTGTACCATTCCCGCGCCGTCACACGTCTCGCATCGTCCGCCCTCGAGATTGAACGAGAACGTCGACGCGGTGTACTTCCGTTGCCGAGCCAGCGGCTGTTGGGCAAACAGTTCCCGGATCTCGTCGAACGCTTTCACGTACGTCACCGGATTCGACCTCGGCGTTCGCCCGATCGGCGACTGGTCCACCAGCACCACGTCCGCGATCGCACCCAGCCCGCTCAGCTCCCTGACGCTCCCCACCGCTTCGCCCAGGTGCTGCTTGGCCGAGTGCCCGCCGTGCAGCCGGCCCTCGAGCTGGCGGTAGAGGATGTCGTGCACCAGCGTGCTCTTGCCGCTTCCCGACACACCCGTCACCGCCGTCAGTGTGCCCAGCGGAATGTCGGCGTCCACGTCGCGCAGCGTGTGGAGCGACGCACCCCGCACCTTGAGCCACGCAGGCCCCGCGGGACGCCGCGATGCCGGTACCGCGATCCGTTTCTCGCCACTGAGGTATTTCCCGGTGAGTGAGGCGCCCGCCTCGGCCACCGTGCCCGCGTGCACCACCATGCCGCCCTGTTCACCTGATCCTGGTCCCAGCTCCAGCATGTAGTCCGATTGCCGGATCGCTGCCGGGTCGTGCTCCACCACCAGCACCGTGTTGCCGGCGTCCCGGAGCCGCCGCAGCAGCGCCAGCAGCCGGTCCGTGTCCCGCGGATGCAGCCCGATGCTCGGCTCGTCCAGCACATACAGCGTGTCCACCAGCCGGGCGCCCAGGGCATTGGCCAGTGCGATGCGCTGTGCTTCGCCCCCCGACAGGGTTCGCGCCTGGCGGTCCAGTGTCAGGTAGCCCAGCCCCACGTCCCGCAGGAACTCCAGCCGGTCGCGCGCTTCCGCCAGCACCAGGTCCGCCAGCTCGCGATCGGTGCCGCTCAGGTCCAGCGAACCGATCCATCCCAGCGCATCCTCGATCGACTGCGCCGACACGTCGGAAATCCGGTGGCCGTCCACTCGCACCGACAGCGCATTGTCATTGAGCCGGGTGCCGTTGCAGCTGGTGCAGGTCTCGGCCAGCTGGTACTGCCGCAGGAAGACCCGGATGTACTGCTTGTAGCGCTTCTCCTCCAGCCCGCGCAGGAATGGCACGATCCCCACATACCGCTTGTGCTTGCCATGCAGCAGTTGCTGTCGTACCTCCGCGCTCAACCGCTGCCACGGAGCCTTGGGGTCGGCGCCGAGGGACTTCGCCGTTTCAAGCAGAAGTTTCCTCCTGGCCTCATATCGCGGCTTTGTCCACGGATCAATCGCCCCATCCATCAGCGTCTTCAGTGGATCGGGGATGATCAGCGATTCCGCATACTCCAGCGTCGCGCCGAAGCCATTGCACGCGGGGCAGGCGCCCCGCGGATTGTTGAAGGAGAAAAGCGCCGGCGTGATCACCGGCCCCGGAGTGTCGCAGGCGCTGCACGCCGGATGTTCCGTGAACCGCATCCGGCCGTCCTCACCGATTGCCACCGCAACTCCCTCACCCTCGGCGAAAGCAGTCGCGATCGCTTCCGTCAGCCGGCCCCGCGACGAAGCGCTGGCGGTGAGCCGGTCCACCACCACCACGAGGTCAGCCTCTTCCGCCAGCGAGCGCCCCGCCGGCAGCTCATCCAGGTGCAGCTGCTCGCCCCCAGCCATCACCCGCACAAACCCCAGCGCCCGCAGGTTCTCGACGATGACGTCGTGCGACTGCTTTGCGGACCCGGGCAGGGGAAACCCGAGGATCATTCGCTCCTGAGCCCTGAGCCCTGACCCCTGACTCCCGAGCCGCCGAGCCGCCGAGCCGCCGAGAATCTCCTCCACAGCCGACTCCGGCGAATCCCGCTTCACCGGCGCCCCGCAGTTCCGGCAGAACGGCCGGCCCACCCGCGCCCACAGCAGCCGCAGGAAGTCGTGCACCTCGGTCGCCGTGCCCACGGTGGACCGGCTCGACACCGTCGGGTTGCGCTGCTCGATGGCTATCGCCGGCGCCAGTCCCTCGATCCGGTCCACCAGTGGCTTCGGCATCCGGTCGAGGAACTGCTTGGCATAGGTCGACAGCGACTCGATGTACCGCCGCTGCCCCTCGGCGTAGATCGTGTCGAACGCCAGGGATGATTTCCCTGAGCCCGAGGGCCCGGTGATCACGACCAGCGAGCGATGCGGTAACTCGACCGTGATGCCGCGGAGGTTGTGCTGGCGGGCGTTGACGATGCGAAGCGAGCTCACGAGGGAAGAATAGGCAGATCCGAGTCTTCGGGAAAGCTTCGGGTACCTCTCATCTCCCACTTCCCACTTCCCACTTCCCACTTCCCACTTCTCTGCCGTCGTGCCAGAGCTAAGTTTCCCCCCTCCATGGCCAAACTCCTCACCCCGAAACTCCTCCTGCGAGGGTTCGGATTCTTTGTCCTCGCGTCAGCGGCCGGCTTCATCGGGGTCCTGATCTACGGCGACAATCTGGGTGCCTTCTTCCGCGGCCTCGCCTCGGTGCATTGGGGCTGGGTGCTGGTCGGCCTGGCCCTGGCCTCGGCCGACTGGTTCGGCGGTGGATTCCGCCTCTGGGTCATCGCCCGCCAGCTGATGCCCAACCCGTCGCTCAAGGGCACCATCATGGCGGGCGGCATGAGCGCGTTCGCCGCTGCGATCACGCCCTTCCAGAGCGGGGCGGCGCCGATGATGATCTACGCCATGCGCCGCTACGGCATCCCGCTGTCGGTTGCGGCCACCTGCACCCTGATGGGCTTCGTCGGCACCGTGGGTTTCTTCGCCATTGCGGGCCCTATCGCAGTCCTGGCCGGTGCCGGCCAGTCGCTCGGCACCCGGGGCGACCTCTTCGGGCTCTCGCTCTACGACCTGTTCCTTGGCAGCCTCAGCATTTTTGCCGGAATCGGCGTGTTTCTCATTGTGGTGATGGTCTTCCCCAGCCTCATACGCAATCTCCTGCAGAAACTCGCCGGCTTGCTCGGCCGCAATCGGCCTCGCTGGGCGCACCGGGTCAAGAACTTCCAGGAAGGCATCGAGGAAGCCCACTCCCATCTCCTCACGCTCAATTCTCCCCGCGGATGGCTGGCGATCGCGCTGTGCACCATCCTGTCGGGCGTGTCGCACGCCAACAAGCTGCTGGCCGGCTATGTCGCGCTGCGCGCGGTGGGCATCCACGTCAACTTCGTGGATGTGCTGCTGCTGCAGACCCTCATCACGTTCCTGCTGTACTTCGCCCCGACACCCGGTGGTTCGGGAATCGCCGAGGTGATGTCCACTGCGGTCATGGCCATCTACGTCCCCAAGGCGGTGCTGCCGCTCTACACCCTGATCTGGCGGCTCATCCTCAGCTGGTATACCGTCGCCTTCGGCGCCATGGTATTCAGCCGCTGGGTGCAGCAGGGACTCAAGGGCATCGCCATGCAGCCCACCGCCGAGCCGGTCCCGGTCACAGGTACTGAGGGGCCCGCGTGAGCGCTGTCGAAGAACCGCTGGGCAAGTCCTACGACGCGCGGCTGTTCCGCCGCCTGCTGGCGCAGCTCCGTCCCCATGCATTTCTGGCCGGCCTGGCGCTCCTGCTCCTGCTCGCTGTCGCCGCACTGGCGCTGGTACCGCCGCGCCTCACCCAGCTGGCGCTCGACCGCGCCATTCCCTCCGGCAATTACCACCTGCTCACCATCCTCGCGCTGGTCTACCTCGGCGCGCTGGTGCTGGAGTTCGCGGCCGAGTATGCCCAGACCCTGCTGACCACGCTGATCGGCCAGCGTGTGATGATCGATCTTCGCCTTCGGGTCTTCGCCCGGCTGCAGCAGCTCGACATCGCCTACTTCGACCGCAATCCGGTCGGCCGGCTGATGACCCGCGTCACCAGCGACATCGAGACCCTGAACGAGCTGTTCTCCTCCGGGCTCGTCACCGTCTTCGGCGACATCTTCGTCCTCATCGCCATCAGCGGGATGATGCTGGCCCTCGACTGGCGTCTCGCGCTCGTGGCCTTTGCGGTGATGCCGTTCATGTGGCTCACGGTCACGCTCTTCCGCAAGAGCGTGCGTGAGGCCTTTCGCGATATCCGCGTGCGGCTGGCCCGGCTCAACAGTTTTCTGCAGGAACACGTCAGCGGGATCCGGGTGGTGCAGCTCTTCGGTCGCCAGGACGCGTCGTACAGCGAGTTCGAGGACCTCAATCGGGATCACCTGAGCGCCCACCTTCGCTCCATCACCATCTACGCCATCTTTTTTCCGGTGGTGGAGTTTCTCTCGAGCCTCTCGCTGGCGCTGCTGCTCTGGTACGGCGGGCTTCGCGCCCTCGACGCCACCATCACGGTGGGTCTCCTCACCGCCTTCATCCAGCTCACCCGGCGGTTCTTCCAGCCGCTGCAGGACGTCTCCGAGAAGTTCAACCTGCTCCAGGGCGCCATGGCGTCCAGCGAGCGGGTCTTCGAGCTGCTTGATGAACCGGTCCACATCGTGAGCGCACCCAGCCCGGTACCGCTGCCCCAGCCGGTCCGGGGCGAGGTCGCGTTCGAGGATGTCTGGTTTCGCTATTCTGAAGACGGTCCCTGGGTCCTCAAGGGCGTATCGTTCAACGCATCGCCCGGCCACACCGTGGCCCTGGTCGGGCACACCGGCGCAGGCAAGACCACCATCATCAACCTGCTGCTCCGGTTTCACGAGCCCCAGCGGGGCCGCATCACGGTGGACGGCATCGATATTCGCCAGCTGTCGCTTTCGGACCTGCGCGGACTCATTGGCTACGTGCAGCAGGACCTCTTTCTGTTTACTGGCGACATCACCCACAACCTGGTGCTCGACGCCGACGTCGGCCCCGATGCCGCCCGCGCTGCCGCCCGCGACGTCGGCGCGGACCGGTTCATCGACCGGCTGCCCAAGGGCTACTCCCACGTATTGGGAGAGCGGGGCAGGAGCCTCAGCGTCGGCGAGCGGCAATTGCTCTCCTTCGCCCGGGCGCTGGCCCGGAATCCGGTCATTCTGGTGCTGGACGAGGCCACCAGTTCGGTGGATACCGAGGCCGAGTATCAGATCCAGGCCGCCATCGCCCGCCTCATGGCGGGGCGCACCTCGCTGGTCGTGGCCCACCGGCTCAGCACCGTGCTGAATGCGGATGAAATCCTTGTTCTCCATCGGGGAGAGGTGCGCGAGCGGGGCACCCACCGGGCTCTGCTGGCAGCGGGTGGGCTCTATCACAGGCTGTACCTGCTGCAGCTGGGGCCCGATGCGTCCCGGCAGAGCGCTTAGGTGGTCGGACCGCTTCCAGCCAGCGGCTCAAGCCGCTGCTCGGCGCTACGGCTGAAGCCGCTTAGGGCGGCGATAGCACCCTGGCGTCGCACCTCGCCGCTTCTGCGGCAGAGCCGCGCGGGGGCTTGTGCCGTCGCCCGAGAGGCGGCTCTAGCCGTCACGAGCGTACGATGATGCTTGCGCACCTTTCTTTCTGGCTGATAGCTTGGGCGTGAATGAACACTGACCGCACGCTGGCATGATCCAGCTCGACGTTGAAGGCCGCCGTCATGGCGTGGTACCGGGCGAAATGCTGGTCGGATCCGACCCCGACGCCGCCATTCCTCTCTTTGGAGGTGGGGTGGCGCCCAGTCACGCCATGGTGCAGGGGTGGCCCGATGGCTCTGCCGCCATCCGGGCGCTGGGCAACGCTGAGGTGCAGGTCAACGGCATCCGCCTCGGCGCCGAGCCAACGCCGCTGCTCCACGGCGACAAGATCCGGATAGGCAGCCACGAGATCCTGGTCCAGGACGAGGCCAGACGCGGCCGCACCAGGCTTCTGCCTGCGCTGAGCATAGACTCCCCCTCCTCGGGGGGGCCCGGGGGGGGCGGGACAATCGTCTGCCTCACCGATGGCCGCGAATATGCACTGGATGAGGGCGCGCTGGTCTTCGGCAGGGAAGCGGGTGCGGACGTCGTGGTGCCCAGCACCGAGGTGTCGCGCCGGCACGCCGAACTGCATCCCACTGCTGATGGGGTGATGCTGCTCGACACCAGCGTCAATGGTACTTTTGTCAACGGCGCCAGGGTCAGCGGGCAGCGGATTCTGCAGCACGGCGACGTCGTGCGGGTCGGGACGGAGGAGTTCCGCTTCCACTCAGCGGTGCCCGAGGCTGCGGCCGCCGCGGTGTCCAACGGCACGGTGGCCATCCGCCTGGAAACGCCTGCACCCGTGGCGCCGGCTCGCCTGAGCGACACCATGTTCGGAATGCCCGCGCTGCGGCCCTCGCCCGCGGCCGAGCCGCCGGTCCAGCCCGATCGGCCGCCGCTGGCGTCGGTGCTGTTTCGCTCTGGTCCCCAGAAGGGCGAGCGGGTCGAGTTGCGGGTGCCGGTCGTCAATGTCGGCCGGGCCGAATACAACGATCTGGTCATCGCCGATCCCAGCGTGAGCACCATGCACGCCAAGATCCAGCGGCGCCAGGGCGTCTGGCTCCTGACCGACCTCGGCAGCACCAACGGTACCTTTGTCGACGGCGAACTCGCCGCCGGCGACATGCCGCTCTCACCCGGTGGCACGCTTCGCTTCGGCGAGATCGCGGTCCTGTTCGAGCCGCTCGACAACGACGCCCCGGTCGAACCGGTCGGCACCCGTGTCACGGAGCGCGTCGTCGAGCCGACACCATTCGAGGCGCAGGTGCCGGAGCCGGTGCCTGCTGCCGAACGCCGCCGGCCCGCCCCTCGCGCGCCCCGGCCGGCGCCCGTGCCCGAGAAGCGCAGTCGCTGGTGGATGCTCCTGTTGCTCGCGGCGCTCGCGGCGGCTGCGGCCTTCCTCTTTCTTGAGCAGTAGCGGAGTACCGTGCACTTCACCTGCGCTGCTCGAACTGATGTCGGCATTGTCCGCTCCGGCAATGAGGACAACTACCTCATGCTGGCGGATCGCGGTCTCTTCATCGTCGCCGATGGCATGGGTGGCCACGCGGCTGGCGAGGTCGCCAGCGAAATGGCGGTGCGCACCATTGCCCGCGAGGTGGGCAGCCTGCAGGGTCTCGACGACGGCGCCGTCACCGAGCGGATGGAACACGCCATTCGCACCGCCAACGACGCCATCTACCAGCGCACGGTCTCCGAGCCCGAGAAGCGCGGCATGGGCACCACTGTCACCGTGCTGGCGCTCCTGCCCAACCGCTACCTCGTAGGCCAGGTGGGCGACAGTCGCGCGTATCTGCTGCGCGACGACACCATCTCCCAGCTCACTCGCGATCACTCGTACGTCCAGGAACAGGTGGACGCCGGTCTGCTCACGCCCGAACAGGCGCGCGTGCACCCCTATGCCAATGTCATTACTCGCTGCGTCGGGGCAGGGAGCGAGGTGGCGCCGGATGTGTTCTCGGGGAAACTACGGACAGATGACCTGATTCTGCTGGCCTCGGACGGCCTCACCGGCATGCTCGAGGACGAGCAGCTGGTCAAGATTCTCCAGTCCGAAGGGGATCCCCAGGTCTGGGTCGATCGCATGATCCACGAGGCCAACCGCCGCGGCGGCCTCGACAACATCACCGCGATCATCGTTCGCATCGAGCATGCGGATACGCCGTCGGGGGAGTACCCGGTGGTACCACAAGGCGCCGGAGTCAGGGCGTAGGGCCTGAGTTGCATGGCGTAAGGCAGCAACCCTGCGCCCCATGCCCTACGCCAGGAGTTGCATCACTCTTCCGATCTCCAGATCCACCGGCTCCGTCACAAACACCCGCAGCCGCCTCGCCGACTGATACAGCGCATCGGCCACCCTCGGCAGGCCCAGCTGGCCCGCGCGTCCTTCATCGGTGAGCCGTTCGACGGTGCCTGACCGGGTACGGAGCGGCAGGTCCACGCTCAGCATCGACTCGCGCGCCGGGTAGTCCAGCAGCAGCCCTCCGGGTGGAAGCCCCATTTCCGACGCCAGTTCGTTCTCCGCTTGCTCCAGCCGTCCCGGGTCCTCTTCCACCCAGCCGCCCACACCTTCAGCCACATCACTCGCCGGCATGTCCAGTTGCCGCTTGTGCAGCCGGCGGTCCCGCACCGCCTGCGCCAGTCCTTCGCTGTCCGCCTGCAGCAGCCGCCCCATCAGCGCGTCGTCGGTCAGCTCCGCCACCTGCTCCATCGCCAGCCCGCCGCTCCGCACCGCCGTTCGCGCCGCCCGCTTGAACATGCACGTCGCCGAGCGCACCGCGTGATGCCAGTACACATTGCGGTACATCTGGTACTTGGCAAACAGCAGCGACTCGAGCGCACTGACACCCTTCTCGTGTACCCCCATCATCCGGCCCCGTTCGCCCTCCACCACGGTTATTGTCGCCAGCAGCCGGTCGACGTCCACCGTCCCGTACGGCACGCCGCACATCCGTGCGTCCCGGCTCAGGTAATCGATCTTGTCGAGATCGAGCGAGCCCGAGATCAGTCCCTGCAGCGGGCTGGTGCTTCGGCCCTGGATCAGCGCGCCGATCTCGCTCACCAGTGCGTCGTCACCAGTTTCGCGCAGCACCGATCCCAGCTCTCCCACGCCCAGTTTGGCTACACCCTGCGCCTCATGCGACGGAAATCCCGCCTCCTCCAGCGCATGTGAGAACGGGTAGTGCCCGATGTCATGCAGCAGGGCCGCCAGACGCACGGCCCGTTGCGACCGCTCGTCGATACCCTCCAGCTCGCCCCGCTCCGCAAGCGATGCCAGCGCCCGGCCCGTGAGGTGGTATGCCCCGAGCGCGTGTTCGAAGCGGGAATGGGTGGCGCCGGGATAGACCAGGAAGGCGTGCCCCAGCTGGCGCACATATCGCAGACGCTGCACCGGCGGCGTGTCCAGCACCGCCATCGCCACGCGATCCAGCCGGATGTTGTCCCACAACGGGTCCCGGATCACGTCGGCGTCCATGAGGTTCGTGGAGAGAAGTGAAGACTGCGGAACTGCGAGAGCGTGAATGGGAATGTCCTGGCCGCACCGGTGGCCTGGCGGGTCGGCGGCCGCACTGCCTCACGACGGGGCGACCGCAGCGGCCCGAAAGCGGTCTATCCGATCCTCCAGCGGCGCCCCAGAGGGAGGCAGTGTGGCTACCGGCCCAGCACACTAGAGGCAGGTCGCGTCGATAGGCGGCCAGATTGCTTCGACCGCTTCGCGGTCTCGCAATGACGTAAGGCGCCTATTTCGGCCCCGCCTCCACCACCGCCGCCGGCACCGTCTCCGCAAACTGCGCGAAATTCTCCCGGAACATGCCGGCCAGCTTCTGCGCCTGCGCGTCATACGCGGCGCCATCGGGCCACGTACCGCGCGGCTGCAGCACCTCCGACGGCACCCCGGGCACCGCCTTGGGTACCTCCACGCCGAACACCGGATCGGCCTCGAACTCGGCGCCGTCCAGCGTGCCGGCCAGCGCGGCCTGCACCATCGCACGGGTATATGCCAGCTTCATCCGCGATCCCGTGCCGTACGCGCCGCCGGTCCAGCCCGTGTTGACCAGCCAGACCCGGGCCCCGTGCTTCTCGATCAGCTCGCCCAGCATCTTCGCGTAGTGGCCGGGAGGCAGCGGCAGGAATGGCGCGCCGAAACAGCTCGAGAACGTGGCTGTCGGTTCCGTCACGCCCCGCTCGGTGCCCGCGACCTTCGCGGTGTAGCCCGAGAGGAAGTGATACATCGCCTGGGCCGGCGAGAGCCGCGAAATCGGCGGAAGCACCCCGTAGGCGTCGGCCGTCAGGAACACGATGTTCTTCGGCATGCCGCCCATGCCGGCCGGGACATGGTTGGGGATGTAATGAATCGGGTAGCACGCGCGGGTGTTTTCGGTGATCGTCTCCGCGTCGTACGCCACCGCGCGGGTGGTCGGGTCCAGCACCACGTTCTCCAGCACCGTGCCGAACATCCGCGTCGCGTTGTAGATCTCGGGCTCGGTCTCGGGCCGAAGCCGGATCACCTTGGCGTAGCAGCCGCCCTCGAAGTTGAACACCCCGCGCTCGCTCCAGCCATGTTCGTCATCGCCGATCAGCTGCCGCGCCGGGTCGGCCGAGAGCGTCGTCTTGCCCGTGCCCGAGAGCCCGAAGAAGATCGCCGTGTCGCCGTCCTTGCCGATGTTGGCGGAGCAGTGCATCGAGAGCACGCCCTGCTCCGGCAGCAGGTAGTTGAGCACCGTGAAGATCGACTTCTTCATCTCGCCCGCGTAGCGGGTGCCGGCGATGACAATCAGTCGCTCCGCGAAGCTGATCGCGATCACCGTGCCGCTGCGGCAGCCATGGCGCGCCGGGTCCGCCTCGAACTCGGGCGCGTGCAGCACCGTGAACCTGGGCGTGAACCCCGCCAGGTCCGACGGGTCGGGCCGGATGAACATGTTCCGCACGAACAGCGCATGCCACGCGTTGGGAGTGAAGAACCGGACCGGCAGCCGGTAGTGCGGATCGGCGCCGCCGAACAGGTCCTGCACGAACAGCTCCTGGCCGTTCAGGTGCTCCCGCACGTCCGCCACCAGCGTCGCGAACTCCGCCGGATTCATCTTCGCATTCTTGTCCCACCAGATCCTGGACTCCGAGTCCGGCTCCACCACCACGAACTTGTCCTTCGCCGAGCGCCC
>JAICQR010000091.1 GCA_025937755.1 Gemmatimonadales bacterium
GCAGATCAGCACGTCGGCCTGGCGGGGCGAGAAGCTCTGCCGTTCCATCCCGAACCGGGCGAGGTCGAAGCGGCTGGCGGCCGTCGCCATGTACTCGATGGCGCAGCAGGCGGTGCCGAACGGCATGGGCCAGAGCGATGCCGCGCGCGACCAGTTGGTGAGGTAGTCGAGCGTGGTGGTGATGAAGTTGGGCGACTCGGCCGACATGACCGTGCCGCGCTCCGCCCGGGCGGTGGCCGGGTTCAGTCCCATTCGAGGGCTCCCCGCTTCCAGATGTAGATGTAGCCAACGGTCAGGACCAGTACGAAGAGAAACATCTCGACCAGCAGCAGTCCGCTCATGTCGGTGAGCTGGCGAAACGCAACCGCCCACGGAATCATGAACACCGTCTCGATGTCGAATATGATGAACAACATCGCGACCAGATAGAACTTGACCGAGAACCGGTCGCGGGCATCGCCCAGGACCGGCATGCCTGACTCATAGGCCGCGAGCTTGACTGGCGTCTGCCGTCCCCACGAAAGCCAGTGGGAAAGCGCGATCATCATGATCGCATTGGCGATCACGAAGATGAGCAGCAGCAGAACCGGAATGTAGGGCTGGAGCATGGACGATGCGTTGGCCCGAAAAGTGAGAAATTCCGCCGGAAGCGCCCGGAATGTAACCCGCCCCGGAAGGTCGTACAACCCGCTCCGGCACCAGCACTTACCCTCCCTTATATTCCGTCCCGTTCCGACGCCAGGCACATCCCGACCGCTCCGAGGGCCCATGTCCATCAAGTCCGACCGCTGGATCCGCCGCATGGCCACCGATCACGCCATGATCGACCCGTTCACGGACCAGCAGGTCCGCGCTGTCGACGCCAAGGGGCGCAAGGTCATCTCGTACGGGGTGTCGTCCTACGGCTATGACATGCGGGTGGCGCCGGAGTTCAAGATCTTCACCAACGTCCTGAGCGCGATCGTCGATCCCAAGGAGTTCGACTCGAAGAGTTTCGTGGAGTTCGAGGGAGAGGTGTGCATCGTGCCGCCCAACAGTTTCGCGCTGGCGCGGTCGGTGGAGTACTTCCGGATTCCCCGCAACGTGCTGACCATCTGCGTGGGCAAGAGCACCTACGCCCGCTGCGGCATCATCACTAACGTGACGCCATTCGAGCCCGAGTGGGAGGGCCACGTCACGCTGGAAATCAGCAACACCACTCCCCTGCCCGCCCGGATTTACGCCAACGAAGGGATCTGCCAGGTGCTCTTTTTCGAGGCGGACGACGACGACATCTGTGAAGTGAGTTACGCCGACAAGGCGGGCAAGTACCAGGCGCAGCGGGGGGTGACGCTGCCACGGCTATAAAGTGGGAAGTGGGAAGTGGGAAGGCCGCCCCACCACCCCTTCTCACTTTTCACTTCTCACTTCTCACTTCTCACTTCAAGGTAGTACGTCGGTCACGTCGAAGATCATCAGTGCCGGGGCGTCCGGGTCGCGCGCGGCAAACACGTAGCTGCGGCCGTTGATCGCGGCGGTGGTGCCCGTATGCAGCCCGCTGCTGGGAGTGCTCACGATATACTGGTCCAGCAACACCGGGTTGGCGGGATCGGCGAGTGCGTACAGGTACAGCCCTGACGCGTCGCCGTATTCGGTGGTGATCAGCATCCAGGTACCGTCGGCGCTCACTTCCAGGTCGCTGATGGTGCTCACGCCCGCGACCGTGACGCTGCGAACCAGCGTCGGCGCACCGGAACCGTCCAGTCCCCACACCTTGATCTGATTCCCCGTCATGCGGGAGCCGCCGCCCCAGGTGCCGGTATAGGCCACCGCTCCGTCAGGGTGGATCCACAGATCCGACCCGAAACGGTCCGGCACGTTGTTTCCACCCGCCAGCACGCTCATGTCCCCGCCGGAAGTGCCGAGCTGCCAGAAGCCCGACCACATATCGGAAGCGTACAGATCACCGTTCGGACCCAGCATCACGCCCCAGGTATAGGTGTTGCCGGCTCCGCCGGGCCGAATCTGGTCGATCACCCGATTGGAGAGGTCCCCGGTGAGCGTACCGGACACGTCGAACGCCACCACCCCGCCGTTGTAGTACGCGGCGTACAGGATCTCATTCGGCTCGTCCATCCAGAAGTTGTGGATGCCCACGTGCTCGAGGTCCACGTCGGGATGATGGTAGGTCGCGACCTCTACCGGGGCGGCGAGGTTGGAGACATCCAGCACATGCAGATCCCCGCTGGACCTTGTCCCGACGGTGCCGGGGCCTTCCTCGCCCACGAACAGGTACCGCTTCTCTCCATCCGGCGCGTGGAACCACCACCCGTTGTGCACGCTCGGTGACGGGCTGTTCACGCCAAGCGCGGTGACGGTCTTGCTCACCTCCACCGGATTGGCCGGCGAGCCACCGGCCACGCCGTTGCCGACATCGAAGATGTACACCCCTTCATCCCATGCGAACACAAAGGCGAGCCCGTCGCGCACGAAGGTGTCGTGGATACCGTAGTGGGGCAGAATGGGAACTTCCTTGACCAGGGCAATCGTCCCGGCAGACGGGCCCGACGCTGTCGCCGTGAACGTGACTGGAGACCCATCGAGCCCGGCCACGGCGGCAGTCACCATTTGCTGCCCGGCCACGGATCCCAGCGTGAGGTTCACTGCCGAGATGCCGTCGGCGGCGGTGGGCTGCACACTCGCGCTGAGGCTGCCACCTCCGCCGGTAACGGTCCACGTCACGTCGACGCCAGCCACCGGGTCGCCCTGGGCGTCGCGAACGACCACCCGGAGCGGGTCGGCCAGCGCGGTACCGATGGGCGCCGCCTGTCCGTTTCCATCCGCCTCGGCGATGGACGTTGGGGCGTTCTCCAGCGGCGACGTTTCATCACCGCAGGCAAGAGCCACGACAAGCAGGGCGCAGAACAGCGGACGAACAGTCGAAGACATGATCAGCCTAGTGCTGGTGCATTGCGGGAGCACGCGAGGGGCCCTCGTGCGCCAGGGAAGGCGACGGCCCGGTGGCCACACCGTAGCGGCCCATGCGATGGAGACGCTGGCCCCATGCCAGGCGCACACCGAGTGTCACGCTCCAGATCTGGTCATCACCATAAAAAGCGACCGGATCAAACACTCCCGCCTCGACGCTGGCGACCTGCGCCAGGCTGCCTTCGACAAAGGGCTCGATGCCCAGCAGGGGCCAGTCATCCACGGCGGTGAGCGACAGGTTGAGCGAGTGGATGGTCCAGCGGGTGGTGCCGAGCGTGGAGTTGTCATGGTGCGGACGGGCGGAACGGAACGGATCCGAGAGCCGCAATTCCTCGGGCCGCTCCGTTCGCTCGAAGCGGTATGCCGCGCCAAATGCGCCCCGACGCATGGACGCTTCGGCCAGTGCGGTGCTGTAGCCGGATACACCCTCGGTGGTACGGGCCCATTCGGCCATGGCGTACCACTGCCCCGCATCGCTGCTCCGCTCCAGCCGCGCACTGGCGCTCCACTTGCGGCTGTCCAGGCCCGCGCCCTCGCGATGCTCCGGGGACTCCACGCTGGCGTACGAGCCCTGCAGCTCCATGCCAGTCGCCGGCCACAGGGTCAGCCGCGCGGACCACGAATCCCCAAAGCGCTTCACCCGCGGCCAGTCGTCGGGACGGGTGGGCTCATCGCCGTTGAAGAGCGACCCTTCCAGGGCGGCCGGGCCGATCCGCAACGCAGCGACGCCGACCGCTCGCTCGAGAATCTGGGACAGGTGGTGATTGACGGGATAGCGCAGGATGGGCCGGGTCATCGGGTCATCACTCCCGAACGGGACGAATCCCTTCCCCAGGCTGAACGACAGCGCCACGGTCCCATCGGTGCGAAGCGGCTGCCAGGCACTGACCATGAACTCGTGCGCATACGTGTGGGGGTGGCGCCGGTCCACGAAGCCCTCGCCCCATGACCCGGGCGACAGTTCGCCGTCGGGGATGGTGACGCCCTCGACGTTGAGCATCCCCATGGCAGTCAGGTAGCCATCGAGCGACGTTGCGCTCAGCATGGCCACGGGATGGAGGAGTCGCACTTCGGATAGCTCACCACCGCCCGGCACTGGATCCACCTGGATGAACGCCGGGACCGCGTGGAAACCGATGGTGACTTCGTCTTCGGTCTGGGCCACCAGGGTGGCGGGCCAGGCCACCAGAGTTGCGGCGAGAAGCATGCGGGACACGGCTGTCACGAAAGCACTCCTACGTGCGGGGCTCTCCCGCCGAGAGCGAGGCGCGAAGGTAGTCGCCGTTCATGCGGGTAATGAAGTCGATGCTGATCTCCTTGGGACAGGCCTCCATGCATTCGCCGTAGAGGGTGCAGCCTCCGAAGCCCTCCTGGTCCATCTGGTCCACCATGCGCAGCACCCGGCGCAGGCGCTCGGGCTGGCCCTGGGGCAGCAGGCCCAGGTGCGACACCTTGGCCGCGGTGAAGAGCGATGCCGAGCCGTTGGGACACGCGGCCACACAGGCGCCGCAGCCGATGCAGGCTGCCGCATCCATGGCGCGGTCCGCGTCGACCTTGGCCACCGGGGTGGCGTTGCCATCGGGTGCCGCGCCGGTGCGGGCGGAAATGAAGCCGCCGGCCTGGATAACGCGGTCAAGTGCGGTCCGGTCCACACACAAGTCCCGCAGGACCGGAAAGGCGCCGGCCCGGAAGGGCTCGATCAGGATCTCGTCGCCATCCGTGAAGCTGCGCATGTGGAGCTGGCAGGTCGCGGTGCCCTTCATGGGTCCGTGCGCCACGCCGTTGATCATGAGGCTGCACATGCCGCAAATGCCCTCGCGGCAATCGTGGTCGAACGCGATGGGCTCCTGTCCCGCCACCGCCAGCTGTTCATTGACGACGTCAAGCATCTCGAGGAAGGACATGTCGGGCGAGATGTCCGCCGCCTCGTACCGTTCCAGCCGCCCCGGCACCGACGGGCCCGGCTGGCGCCATACACGAAGTGTCAGGTTCATTTATACGACCGCTGCGTCAGGTGGACCTGCTCGAATGCCAGCGGCTCGCGATGCAGCACCGGCTCGGCGTCATCGCCCCGGTGCTCCCACGCGGCGACATAGGCGAAGGCTTCATCGTCCCGCAGTGCCTCACCGTCCGGCGTCTGGTGCTCGACCCGGAAGTGCCCGCCACACGATTCCTCGCGATGCAACGCGTCGCGGCACATCAGCTCGGCCAGCTCAAAGTGGTCCGCGACTCGGCCGGCCTTCTCCAGCGACTGATTGAGGCTGTCGCCCGAGCCCGGCACGTTGACGTCGCGCCAGTATTGCTCCCGCAGCCGGGGAATTTCGTCGAGCGCTTCACGAAGCCCTTCCGCGGTCCGGGCCATCCCGCACTTGTTCCACATCAGCTGGCCCAGCTCGCGGTGGAAAGAATCGACCGTGCGGCTGCCTCGGGTGGCGAGCAACCTCGCTGTGCGGGCCTCGACCCCGGCCCGCGCTACTGCGAAGGCGGGATGCTCCTCGGTCACTGGTGTGAGGCCGCCCTGCGCCAGGTAATTGCCGATCGTGAGCGGGATGACGAAGTAACCATCGGCGAGTCCCTGCATCAGCGCACTCGCCCCCAGCCGATTGGCACCGTGATCGGAGAAATTGGCCTCGCCGATGACGTGCAAGCCCGGAATGGTGCTCATCAGGTTGTAGTCCACCCAGAGCCCGCCCATGGTGTAGTGCACCGCGGGGTAGATCCGCATTGGCACGTGGTACGGATCCTCGTCGGTGATGCGCTGGTACATCTCGAAGAGGTTGCCGTAGCGCTCCCGGATCCGGGCCTCGCCCAGCCGGGAGATGGCGTCGCGGAAGTCGAGATAGACACCGTAGCCACCGGGGCCCACGCCATGGCCGCTGTCGCACTGCTCCTTGGCATTGCGCGAAGCCACGTCGCGAGGCACCAGGTTGCCGAAACTGGGATACCGGCGCTCGAGGTAGTAGTCGCGCTCTTCGACGGGGATCTGGTTGGGCGGCCGCTGGTCGCCCTTCTGCTTCGGGACCCAGACCCGGCCGTCGTTGCGGAGTGATTCGCTCATCAGCGTCAATTTCGACTGATGGTCGCCACTCACCGGAATGCATGTCGGATGGATCTGGGTGTAGCAGGGGTTGGCGAAGGCCGCGCCCCGCTTGTGGGCCCGCCAGATCGCGGTGCAGTTGGAGCCTTTGGCGTTGGTCGAGAGGAAGAAGACGTTGCCGTACCCACCGCTCGCGAGAACCACTGCGTCGGCCGCATGGGACTCGACCGCACCAGTGACGAGATTGCGGGTGATGATCCCGCGTGCCCGGCCATCGACGACCACCAGATCCAGCATCTCGGTGCGGGGAAACATCGTGACCCCGCCCGCATTGATCTCCTTCTCCAGCGCCTGGTAGGCGCCGAGCAACAGCTGCTGCCCGGTCTGGCCCCGCGCGTAGAAGGTGCGGGATACCTGGGCCCCGCCGAACGAACGATTGTCGAGCAGCCCGCCGTATTCCCGCGCGAAGGGCACGCCCTGCGCCACCGCCTGGTCGATGATCTGGACGCTGATCTCGGCCAGGCGGTATACGTTGGCCTCGCGCGCCCGGAAATCTCCGCCCTTCACGGTGTCGTAGAACAGCCGGAACACGCTGTCGCCGTCGTTCTGGTAGTTCTTGGCGGCGTTGATGCCACCCTGTGCCGCGATGCTGTGGGCGCGGCGGGGAGAGTCCTGGAAACAGAAGCACTTTACCCGGTAGCCCAGTTCGCTCATGGTGGCGGCGGCCGACGCACCGGCCAGCCCACTGCCCACCACGATCACGCTGTGCTTCCGCTTGTTGGCCGGGTTCACCAGCTTCATCTCGAACTTGGCCCGCTCCCACTTGCGCTCGATGGGGCCCTCGGGAATCCGCGCGTTCAGCTCGATGCTCATGGTACCACTCCAAACCAGACAGCAAGCGGCACCGCCGCGAAGCCGATGGCGATGATCAGGGCCAGCCCCAGCGCGATTCGCCGCTGGAGCGGTGCACGGGACGGTGGTGACACGCCCAGTGTCCGGCCCGAACTCCAGATGCCGTGGAAGAGGTGGAACCCGAGCAGGAGCATGGCCACCGTGTAGAACCCGACCATCCACACGCTATCGAACGCCTTGAGGGCATTGCCGAAAACGTCCAGCTCCACGAAGGTCGGGTCGAGGTCGAGCGTGGTGAAGTGCAGGATGTGGAGGACGATGAAGACCAGCAGGAAGACGCCACCCCAGCGCAATGTGCGCGACGCGAGGGTGGTGACCTGCGGCTCACGCCGGGTGTAGGCCTGCGGCCGCGCGGCGCGGTTGATCCGGGTCAGCTGCCAGGCCATCCACACATGCAGCACCAGGGCGACCACCAGCACCACCCGTTGCGCCAGCACAACCTCTGCTGCGGGCCCGTGAAGGAACCGGGCATAGTCGTTGATGCGATCGGGTCCGACGAAGATCTGGAGATTGCCCACCATGTGCAGGATCAGGAAGATGATGCCGATGATCCCGCTCACCGCCATGATGAGCTTCTTGCCGATGGTCGACCGATAGAACCGGAGGAGAGTCACGTAGTGGCTGCCCCGCTCAGAGCGCGTCCACAGTCACCTGCGTGCTGCGCACCGCCTCGGCTGATGTGTGCAGTGCCTGGCGTTCCTCATCGGTGATCTCGACGTCGAGGATGCGCTCGAGGCCGCCGGCGCCCAGCACGCAGGGCACCCCGCAGAACACGTCCTTGAGGCCGTATTCACCGGTGAGCCACGCCGAGCACGGCAGCACCCGCTTCTTGTCGAGCA
>JAICQR010000016.1 GCA_025937755.1 Gemmatimonadales bacterium
CGCCTCAGTTCTGCCAGCGCAGCTTCGGTCGCGCCATCGGATGCTCGACTCGAACGCCGGAGCGTTTCGAGCGACATCCCTCGCACGCTCGGGCGCTCCGAATGGAATCGTTCGAGACTCTGCAGCATGGCAGCCTCGGCTCTGGCGACGGCGTCCTCCGCTATCATGCGCTGCCCGCTGCGGCGAAGGCGAGACGCGGAGCGCGTCAGCCTGGAAGCGACTGAGGCGGGAACGCCCAGCAGCACTGGAATCGCCGATACCTCTACCCCCTCCCTCCTGCGCGCGGCCAGCGCCAGCAGCCGCTCCGATGGCTCAGGGGATGCCAGTCCGTCGGGCCATGGTGCTCGTGCCGGTGGCACCGGGTCGAGGACGGTAACGCCACCGAGCGTTTCTACCGGACTGGCTCGGCGAACCACGCCGCGGTCTCCGCCCCGCAGCACCACCTCCCGATCGAGGGTCATCCGCGCGAGCCCCTCCCCGCCCATGGCGATGGGAACGCGAGGCGAAATCCAGCCCGGGAGCGACGTGGTGCCCACAAGCATCTGGATCCGCGTCCTGCGCGTGATGGCAGCGCTCACGCCGGGAGCGAGCGCAAGCCATACATCAACCCGCCGACTGGGCTGCCAGCCGCCGCTGCTGCCCGTGATGAGAACGCCGCGCGGCACGTCTTCCACATCCGGGCCCTGCAGCGCCAGCGCAATCCGCGCCCCGGCCACTGCGCGCTCGGCCGGTGTACCGAATGATTCGACCGAACGCACCCGCGCAGTGCCGCCAGCCGGCCAAAGCCGGACTTCTTCCCCGGTTCGGAGCGAGCCGCTTCTGGCGCTGCCTGTGACGACGGTGCCGATGCCGGGCACGCTGAAGCTTCGATCCACGGGCATGGCGAACACGTCATCCACCGGCCGCGGCGCCGTCTCCCGGGCGAGCGCGGCCAGCGCCAACTGCAATTCGTCCAGCCCAGCGCCGGACCGGACCGAAACCGCCAGCGGCTCGCCGAACGACACGGACGATCGCTCCAGCCGTTCACGCAGTGCCGCGCACACCAGCTCCAGCCACTCGGCGTCGACCAGGTCAACCTTGCTGAGAACGGCAATCCCTCTTGCGACGCCCAAGCTCTCCAGTATGGCAAGGTGCTCCTCGGTCTGCGGCATCGGGCCCTCGTCCGCTGCAACGACCAGCAGCGCAGCGTCGATGCCGCTGGCGCCCGAGACCATGGTACGCACCAGGTCTTCATGGCCAGGCACGTCCACAATGCCGATGATCTCGCCCGACGGAAGTGTGAAGGGAGCGAAATTCAGCTCGACGGTAATGCCCCGTCGGTGCTCTTCCGGCAGCCGATCCACCTTGTGCGCAGTGAGCGCTTCCACCAGCGCGCTCTTGCCGTGATCGATGTGGCCCGCGGTGCCGAGAATCACGCCGCCCCCCGGTCGAGCCGAGCCCAGAATGCGAGACCCGGCAGTTCGGTGCCTTCCGCGAGGTGATAGCGCACGTAGCGCGCGAGGAGGCGGCGATGGGCGGCGGCGTTGGGCGGGTTCAGCGTCGGCAGCGGGAGGCGGTCGTCCAGCAGCGCCAGGAGATCGGCCCGCGCCGCGAGGGGCAGGCGCGCCACCGGGGCGCCGGCCGCGCAGTCGGGACAGAGTGCGCCGCCCTCTCCGGCGCTGAAAGCCAGGTCGCTATCTGGATCGATGGGGCGGCCGTCCCGCGCACACGCGTCCACCGAAGGCGCAAAACCGAGCGCTGACACCAGCAGCCACAGCAACCGAAGTCCCAGCGGCTCCACTTCCTCGGGGCTTGCTTCGGAGAGCGCGCCGAGCGAGGCCGAGAACAGGTCGTACAGCTCCGGATGCGGTTCCAAAGGAGCGAACCGCAGCATCACTTCAGCCAGGGCAGATGCCGCGGCGTAGCGTCCCACCGCCTGCGCCAGACCGGTATGCACTGCCGTGGCATCGAATGCGGTCAGGGTCTGGAGGTCGCGATGGTCCCGTACCGCAAGCTGTGCCGTGCCTTCACTCAGGAGCTGGAGCGCTGCGCCGAAACGGCTGCGGGGCCGGAGCGCGCCCTTGGCGATGGCGCTGACCAGCCCGCGGGTCCGGGTCGCGAGCTTGACGATCTTCGAGGATTCGCTGTAGCGAACCGCACTCAGGACGACGGCGGGGGTGGTGACGAGCATATCACAAAGATGGTCGCCTCACTGGCGCCAGTCGAGGCGGCCCCCCACGTACACCGTGCGCGAACGTCCCGGGAACCCTACGATGGTCTCGTAGTCCTCATTGAGGAGATTCTCGACCCGGCCGGTGAGCGCAAGTGCTGGTCGCGCGCCGTCGCCCTGAATGAGGGTAACGGAACCGTAGGCGTCGAGCAGCTGGTGCGCCGGCAGGGTCACCCGTGCCGAGGGAAACTCGCGGAAGTCCACGTCGTACGCCGCGCCGACCAGCTTCAGCTCGGCGCCGAGCTGCACCAGCGGCACCGGGCTCAGGGCGGTCCAGATCCTGGCGCTGTGTCGCGGCCGGCGAATCAGCGGCTCGCCCTGCGCAAACCCGGGCGAGGCCGCGCCGCCGGTGTCGGTGACCTCGGACGCCAGCAGCGCGTACGAGGCGCCCAGTGTGAACTGAGGCACCGGGTGGAGGGCGGCCTGGGTTTCGAGGCCGCGTGCCGTCGCCTTGCCGAGGTTGAAGTAAGTGGGCGCACCGGGCGTGACGAAGGCGTACTGGATCTGCTGGGAGAAACGCTGATCAAACCACACCACGCCGAGCGTCGCCTTGCCTCCTGCCAGCACCTGCTCGGCGCCCACTTCCCAACCGATCGATTCCTCGGGCGTCAGCGTCGCGTCGCCCACCTCGAAGGGCGAGTTGGCGAAGTTCTCGGCGAACGTCGGCGCCTTGAAGGCACTGCCTGCCGATGCTCGGAGCCTGGTATCCGGCAAGACCTTCCAGGATGCACCTGCACGCCAGGTGACGAAGGTGCCGAAGGCCGAGTTGTCATCCAGCCGGAGCCCGGCCGTGCCGGCGATGCCGGAAGGAAGGTCCAGCACAGCTTCGGCGTAGGCGGCGAGGGTGGAGCGGCGCGCGTCGAGCGGCGGGTCCGTGTCGACGACCGCTCCTGCCCCGAAGTTGGAGTGATAGGAGCCCTCGCGGTCCCCTGACTCGCGCTCGAACGCCACCCCACCCGTGAGCGCCGTCGTGGCCACGGGCCTGACGGTCGCGTGGGCGTCGACCGACCAGCGCTGCGATGCGCTGCCGCGCTCCGATGCGAACGCGAATCCGGTGGTATCGGCCGGGAAGTCGGACACGTCCTTGAAGCGATACGTCGCATCGGAAAGAGCGAGGCTGATCCCGGCCCGCGTACTTGAAGTCAGTTGGCGAGCCGCGCCGGCCCCCAGCTGCAGCGAGCGGCCGCGCGAGAACTGGTTGCTGTCGGCCGGGATGCCGCTTCCATCGGTTGGAAAATGGAAGGTGTTCCTCCCATAACGGCCCGTGACCCAGGCCGCAGTGGCCGCATCGGGACGCGCATCCAGCCGGACCGCCAGCGCGCCGTTGGACCAGTCATTGTTGAAGTCGTAGGTGCCGTCGGTGCCCGCCAGCGATCCGGCAAGGCTCCAGCCCAGCGTGCTGCTGCCACCGCGCATGCCGGCGTTCGTCTCACGGGTGCCGAAAGTGCCGGCCCGTGCGGACACCGTTGCCAACCGGGCCCCCCCGCCTCGGGTGATGATATTGACCACCCCGGTGACCGCATCGCTGCCGTGGGTCACGCTCGCCGGTCCCCGGATGATCTCCACCCGGTCCACGCCGTCGAGCGTCAAGGTGGCAAAGTCGAACGACCCGCCCGCGTCGTTCACCGGCACGCCGTCCACCAGCACCTTGACGTAGTCGCTCTCGCCTCCGCGGAGGAAGAGCGACGTCACCCCTCCGAAGCTGCCGGTCTGGAGCAGTTGCGCGCCCGGCACCTGCCTGAGCGCATCCTGCACCAGGTGCACGCCACTGGCCCGAAGCTCGGCGCCCGAGAGCACTGTCATCGTCGCGCTCACCGCGTCAGGACGGATCGGGACCTGCGCCGCCGAGACGACGATATCCGGCAGCTGGTACGGCTCATCCTCCTGCTGCGCGAGCAGTGACGCCGGCGCCAGCAGTGCGAGGCAGGTGGCGACAACGCGGAACATCGATACGGGCGACACTGCGAACTCCTGTCAATTGCCGCCGGCCGCTGCGGACCGGCGGAGGGGGATTACCTGGGGTGCACCGTCGGGCGTGGTGCCAACTGCCACCGGCCACTGGAACACCTGCGAAAGAATGGGCTCGATGAGGACGTCGGCGGGCGTGCCGAGCGCGGCGGTGTGGCCGTCGGTCATGAGCAAGATCCGGTCGGCGAAGCGTGCGGCGAGGTTGAGGCCGTGGGTGATAACCAGTGCCGCGAGGCCCTGGTCCGCCAGGTCACGCACCAGCTCGAACATCTCCATCTCGTGGCGCACATCGAGCGAGGTGGTCGGCTCATCGAGCACCAGTGCCTGCGGTTCGCCCGCCAGCGCCCGGGCCACCCGTACCCGCTGCCATTCGCCGCCCGACAGCTGATCCACCCGGCGTTCGGCAAACTGGTTCACGTCACATCGATGGAGCGCGCGTTCGACCGCGGCCCGATCCTCCTGCCCCACCGCTCCCAGTGGACCCAGCCGGGCATAGCGACCCAGCAGTACGGTCTCGCGAACCCGTAACGGGAAGGTGATCGCCTCCCGCTGCGGCACGACGCCAACGACAGCCGCCAGCTCTGCGGGTTCCCATTGGGAGACGTCTCTGCCGTCGATCGTCGCGGTGCCGTGCTCCGGCTGGAGCATGCCCAGCATGCCGCGCAGCAGTGTGGACTTGCCGCTGCCATTGGGACCGGTGACGCACACCAGCTCGCCGGCGTTCACCGACAGCGATACCCCGCCCACAGCAGCGCGGCTGGCGTTGGGGTATCGCAGGACGAGATCGTGGCAGGCGAGCATCAGGCGAGCGACCTCCGCAGCAGCAGCGCGAAGAGCGGGACGCCGACGAGCGCGGTCACGACGCCGACCGGCATCTCGATCGGCCGAAGCACCGTGCGCGCGATGAGGTCGGCCAGCACCAGGAATCCGCCGCCAGCCATGAACGCAGCCGGAAGCAGCACCCGGTGCATCGGAGTCCAGGTCCGGCGCACCGCATGGGGGATCACCAGCCCCACGAAGCCGATGATGCCGCAGGTAGCGACACTGGCGGCCGTGAGCAGCGACGCCGCCAGGTAGATCCGCCGCCGCAGGCGGTCGACGTCGGCGCCGAGGTGGCGGGCGGGCTCCTCACCCAGCGCCAGCAGGTCAAGCCCACGCGCCGCCAGCAGCAGCACGGCCAGCGGAATGACAGCGTAGACGGCGAAGAGCGCGAGCGTGGGCCACGAAGCCGAGGAGAACCCGCCCAGCAGCCAGAGGAAGGCATTGCGAAGCCTGGGCGCGTCGGAAAGGGCGATGATGGCGCTCATCAGCGCGGCGGCGAACGAACCGACGACCACGCCGGCCAGCAGCAGCACCAGCGGATCGAGCCGCCTGCCCGCCACCACGCTCAGCCGGTAGACCAGCGCCACGGCCACCAGCGCTCCGGCGAAGGCCGCGATGGGCACCGCCCACGGCGAGCCGCCTCCAAAGGCAATCGCGAGCACGGCACCAAGACCGGCGCCGCCTGACAGGCCCAGGAGATATGGGTCGGCGAGCGGATTACGCACCAGCGCCTGGAGCGCAGCGCCACTGACGGCGAGACCACCACCCACCAGGAAGGCGAGCAGCACCCGAGGCAACCGCAGTTCACGCACAATGACCGCAGCCTCGCCACTGTTGCGCACCAGCCCATCGAGCACGTCGCCCGGCTGGAGTGGCACCGACCCCAGTGCGACACCCAGCAGCAGCACCAGCGCGGTGACCAATGCGAGACCCAGCCAGCGCATCATGGCAACTGGGCCAGCGTGCGCGCGAGCGAGCGGATAGCCTCAGGCGCGCGAGGACCTGGATGCGCGAACTGCGAACCCGAGGCCATCACGAACCTCCGCTCGCGAACCGCCGCGACGGCCTGCCACTCGGGCCGGCTGGCGAAGGCTGGGGTGGAATCACCCAGCACCAGGATGGCGTCGGGACTGCGGGCCACCACCGATTCGATGCTCACCTGCCCCGACGATGTCGGCAGGTCATCGTACGTGTTACGCCCGCCGGCCCGCTGAAGCAATTCCGAGAGATAGCTGCCGGCGCCCACCGTCATGGGCGGCTCGGCCCAGACCAGCAGGAACACGGATGGCACATCGGCCGTCGCGTCCACCGTTGCCTCGGCCAATGCGGAGTCGAACCGCTCCTCCAAGCCGGCTGCTTCGCGGTCATGACCGGTAAGCCGGCCGAGCAGAGTTCCAACCCGGGTAACGTCGCTCAGGAGGTCAGTGCGGAGCTGCACGGTGGCGATGCCCATCGAACGAAGACGTTCCGCCGCGGCTGCGTTCCGGCCCGAGGTGTACAGCAGGACCAGATCGGGGCGTCGGCCCAGCACTGCCTCGATGTTGGGTGCGATGCCGTCACCCAGGTCCGGCGCGGCGAGCGCCGCTGCCGGGTAGTCGCACCAGGTGGTGCGGCCGACCACGGCGTCACCGGCGCCGATGGCAAAGAGCAGTTCGGTGGTAGCAGGAATGAGCGAGACAACCCGACGGGCGGGCGCCGCCAAGCGGGTGGTGTCGCCGGCGTCATCAACGACCACGATGCTGCCGGCCGCGCCAGGCGCCGGCGGTGAGCACGCCGCTGCGCACAGCAGCAGTAGGGCCAGTGATGAGGACAGGAAAGAACGGAACCGCAGGATGGAACCTCCCGACCCTCCCCCGAGGGCTGCATGGGTGGAGCGAGCGCAGAGGTCTCCTGGCTTCGGGCCCTCGTCCGCCTTCCCGGTTTCCCAGTGGCGTGATGGACGAGGTGTTGGTGCCCGTTACAGTGGCGGGGCCGCGCCGGAATTGCACCGGCTTCCGAGTGCTGTGCTCGGTACTTCGGTTGTGGCGTGAGTCTAGCGGTGCGGGCGTCGCTCCGCAAGCAAGCGCGCGAGCGCTGCCTTGAGCTGCGCACGTTCCTTCTGGTAGGCCTCGTCAGCAGGGGCGCCCCGCGCCGGATCGCGATGCTGCTGGTCCAGCCGTGCGATGCGATCGATCAGCGCTTCCGGTCCCTCGCTCGTCAATACCTGCATCTGCGCCCGGCTGCGGAACGCGCGCCACAATCCCCAAAGCATGGCGAGCGCGGTGAGACCAACCAGGATCCGGAGCAAACCCGAACCGACCTGGAGTGGCGCTGGCAATTCCAGAAGGATCGAATCCCCCACCGCCATCACGCCGGCCCAGCGGCGAAAGTTTCGCCCGTCGATGACCGTGGAGTCGGCCTGCTCCAGCGACGGCGCCAGCACAGTTGCATCATCCTCTTCCAGCAACAGTTCCACGCCGGCCGCGCCCTGGCGGAAAGGCCAGACCACGGTGCCTTCGGTGCGCGGGAGCGCATAGCGCAACGTCAGCTGCCGGTCCCCCGGCGCCAGCGGCGCGAAGATCGACACGCTGTCCGTATCGAGCACGACCGCCTCGTGCGAGAGCTCACCCGGCTCCGCGACGAAGCGATCCGCACTGCCTGGCAGGCCGAAGCTCCATGACGGCGTCAGCGAATCGGGCCCAACCCGCGTGAAGGTGCTCCGATTGGTGAACGTCAGCAGCTCCACCACGGTGCGGAACCCATCCGCTTCCGGTGCGCTCACCACGATGAACCGGGACGTGATCTCGACCGGCGCCGATGACGATGTGTCATGCACCGTCAGCGTCAGCAGCGGATTGGGCACGGCGGGATTGGTACTGAGTGGTGGTGAGAAGTACTGGATCCCGGCGTGCGCTGCGGTGATGATGTGCAGCGCGGTGGTGTCGGCGGCATAGCGGAAGGCGAAGCGTCCGTCGGTGCCTGCCCGCATGGAATCGAGCGGTCCCTGCTGGTCGCGGCCTACCCGGTGCAACACCACCCAGCCGCCTCCCGCGGGCGCCGTGTCGCGGCCGATCCGAACCACCTGCCCGCTGATCTGCATCGGTGCCTGCGCCGAAGCGGCGCGGGGCAGGATCACCCCGAGCAGGAGCAGCAGCGGCAGCATACGCCGCCTAGGGCGTGAACTTGCCGAAATCCTGGGGATCGAGCTTCTCGAGATACTGGCGGAGGCGCTCGGCCTCGGCGGAGGGATCGGGCGACGGCAGGTCGGACTCGACGCCGCTGTCGCCCAGCAGATCGTCGCTGGTGAAGATCGGGGCGCCGCAACGGAGCGCGATGGCGATGCTGTCACTGGGCCTGGCATCCACCTGGAAGGCGTCCTCGCCCCGCAGGATCATCAGCTCGGCGAAGTAGGTGTTCTCCTTGACCGCGCTGATCACCACCCGGCGCAGCGTACCCCCCAGTCCCCCGATGACCTGCTTGAGCAGGTCGTGGGTCATGGGCCGTGCGGCCTTCACGCCCTGCAGCTCCATCGCAATGGCACTCGCCTCGGCGGGCCCGATCCAGATAGGCAGCACCCGCGAGCCGTCCTTCTCCCGCAGGATTACCACCGGGCTGTTGTTGGTCCGGTCCACGCCGAGGTGAGCGACCGTGACTTCCCGCATGGGCGGCTAGCGCACTGCGCTCAGCAGGTCCTTCACCCGGTTGGACTCCTCCCAGGTGAAGAAATCGTAGGGCCGCCTCGAGCGGCCATCGAGCCCATCAAACTTTCTGGAGTACGGCTTCCGGCCGAAGTGGCCGTACGCTGCCGTCGGGGTGTAGATGGGGCGCTTGAGCTTGAGCGCCGCGATGATCCCCTTGGGCGTAAGGTCGAAGACCTCGCGCACCGCCTGCTCCAGCCGGGCATCGGGCAACTCGCCGGTGCCGAAGGTATCCACCATGACCGAGACCGGCTCCGCAACGCCGATCGCATACGCCACCTGGACTTCGCAGCGGCGCGCGAGCTTTGCATCCACGATGTTGCGCGCGACCCAGCGCATCGCATAAGCCGCCGAGCGGTCCACCTTCGAGGGGTCCTTGCCGGAGAACGCGCCGCCACCATGCCGCGCCATGCCGCCGTAGGTATCCACGATGATCTTGCGGCCGGTCAGCCCGGCGTCGCCGTGCGGCCCGCCGACAACGAAGCGCCCGGTGGGATTGATCAGGAATTTCACCCGGCCGGTCTCGACGCCCGCCTTCTCCAGCACCGGGCGAATCACCTCGTTGATGACGGTGTCGCGGATCTTGCCGTTGCCCACGGCGCGGTTGCGCCAGCGCTCGGCATGCTGGGTGGAGACCACCACCGTCCGGACCCGAACCGGCCGGTCGCCCTCGTACTCCACCGACACCTGGCTCTTGCCGTCGGGGCGGAGCCAGCCCACCGCGCGGTCGCCATGCTCGCCCTTTCGCACCGCTGCCAGCCGCTCGGTGATCCGGTGCGCCAGCAGCACCGGCAGCGGCATCCGCTCCCGGGTCTCGCTGGTGGCGTAGCCGAACATCATGCCCTGGTCGCCCGCGCCCTGCTCATGGCCCCGGAACTCGTCCACACCCTGGGCAATGTCCTGCGACTGGCGATCGATGGCCGACATGACCGCGCAGGAGCCTGCATCGAAGCCGAAGGCGGCATCGGTGTAGCCGATCCGCTCGACGGTCCGGCGGACGATGTCGGGAATGTGGACATAGGTGCTGGTGGTGATCTCGCCCGCCACCACGGCCATGCCGGTGGTCACCATCGTCTCGCACGCGACCCGGCCATGCGGGTCCTTCGCGAGGATCTCGTCGAGCACCGCGTCGGAAATCTGGTCCGCGACCTTGTCGGGATGCCCTTCGGTGACGGATTCCGACGTGAACACGTGCCGCTTCGAGGCTGCCATCGCTGAGGATCTCGGCTGAGGGAAAATCGGGCTGGGATGCCGTGCACACGGGCCGGCAGGAACGGCCGCAAGCTAGCGCGGCACAAGCGGACGGGCAACGGCGCCCTCGGCATCCAGCAGGCGTACATCAACGTGCCGCGCCGCGGTATCGCGGAGCGCAGCGACGACGTCCGCGGCCCGGCGTGCCTCGAGCGCCTCGGCAGCAGCCTTTTCGGCCTCCGCCATCGGCACCGAGCGGAGGAGCCACTTGACTGCCGGCAGCGCCGGCGGCGCCACGCTGAGCGCGCGATAGCCGAGGCCCGCCAGCAGCATCGCGTCCAGCGGGTCCGAGGCCATCTCGCCGCAGACGCTCACATGGAGCCCGGCCACCTCTCCCGCGAGCCGTACGTCGCGCAGCTGGCGAATCATCGCCGGATGGTGCGCCGTGAACCGGCTGGCCAGGCGGGCGTTGCCGCGATCGACCGCGAGGGTGTACTGAGTGAGGTCATTCGTGCCAACGCTGAAGAAGTCACTGACCTCTGCCAGCCGGTCGGCAAGCAGCACCGCGGCCGGCGTCTCGATCATCACGCCGACAGGTACCTTGTCTGCTGCCGGCAATCCCTCGGCGTGGAGTCGGCGCGCCTCTTCCGCGAGCAACTCGCGTGCTTCCTCGACCTCCTCCACCGTGGTGACCAGCGGCAGCATCAGCCAGATGGGGCGGCGGTACGCGGCGCGCAGCACCGCGCGCAGCTGGGGACGGAAGATCTCCGGCTGATCGAGGCAAACCCGGATCGACCGCCAGCCCAGGAATGGATTTGGCTCGTGAGGCGCCTCGAATGTGGCGGGAAACTTGTCGCCGCCCAGGTCGAAGCTCCTGATGATGATGTTCTTGTCGGGAAAGGCCGAGGCGACCCGCTGAAAATACGCGAGCTGTTCATCCTCGGTGGGCATCGCGCTCCGCCCGGTCAGCAGGAATTCAGTGCGGAGCAGGCCGACACCCTCGGCCCCGTTGCGTATGCCGGCCTCGAGCTCGTCCGGCAGGTCGACATTGCCCATCAGCGTTACCCGCACACCGTCCGGCGACTCGGCAGGCAGGTGAACCACCGACTCCAGCTGCATCGTGAAACGGTGGCGGCGGCTCACCCGGGTCCGGGCGGCGTCGAGCTCGTCCGGCGTGGGGTCGATCAGGATGCCGCCGGTCTGGCCATCGAGCAGGACCATCATGCCGTCGCGAACGCGCGCCATGGCGCCCTTGGCACCCATGACCGCCGGAATCCCGAGCGAGTGCGCCAGGATCGCTGCGTGAGAGGTGCGGGTTCCCTCCTCGCTCACCAGACCAACCACGTGCTCGCGATCCAGCTGCACGGTGAGGCCGGGCGACAGCTCGTGCGCGACAACGATCACGTTCTCGTCGAGCGTGAGGGCCCAGGGATCGCCGTCCGTCCGCCCCTGCAGGCGGTGCAGCATCCGCATCTGAATGGCATGCAGGTCGGCGACCCGGTCCCGCAGGTTGGCACTGTGCGACGCGGAAAACAGCTGCCGAAGCTCCAGCGCCTTGAACTCGAATGCAGTCTCGGCGCTGAAGCGATTGTTGCGGATGACCTGCTCTACCGCGCTGAGGAAATCGGGATCCTGGGCCATGAGGATCTGGGCGTCGAAGATCGCTGCCTCCTCCGGTCCTGCCCGCTGCAGCGTACGCGCCTTGAGTGCTTCGAGCGCGTCGACGACGACGCGCACCGCTCCCCGGAGGCGGCGTACCTCGCCCTCCACCTCGTCCTGGCCGACCGTCCGATCCGGAATCTCCGGAAACTCGAGACGGAAGACCAGCGCGGGTGCCCACGCGGTGCCGGGCGAAACACCGATGCCTGCCAGATGGCGCTCGTCGCTCATGCTTCTCCGAATCCGTCGGCAACCAGAGCGGCGAGGGCCTCAACGGCGTCGGCTTCGTCACTCCCGTTTGCCTTGATGCGCAGGGTGCAGCCACACTCGGCCGCAAGCATCATCACTCCCATGATACTCTTGCCATTGACCTCCTCGCCGTCCTTGCACAGCCAGACGTCGGCAGCAAAGCCGGAGGCGACCCGGACGATCTGTGCGGCCGGCCTCGCGTGAAGGCCGAGCGGATTCACGATCGTCACCTCACGTTCGATCATGTCGCGATCCAGCGAGCGAGGAGAACCACCGCCAGCGCCGCCAGGGCGAAGCGCGGCGACGAGTAACGCGTACCTGCCAGCTTCCCCAGGACCAGCCCCGCCACGGCCACCAGCAACATGAGCGCGATGTGCGGGGTCGCGAGGCCGACTGCGAGGCGCGTCGCCACCAGCGGGATTGCCACGCCGACCAGCAGGCTCGCACCGATTCCGGCCAGGGTGATGGCACGGCGGAGACGAGAGTCCTTGATAGCGCGCCCCACGCCCATCCCGGTTTCGAGCCCGCGCCGCAGCGCCCAGTCGGACACGTAGCACCGCACCACGGTGAAGAGCACCACCGCCAGCAGCACCACTGGCCAGCCCGCGCCGAGTGCGACCGCGGCCAGAGCGGCACCGATCGCGGCGGGCAGGAGCCCGGCCCAGAAGAGCTGGTCACCCAGCGCCCCCAGCGGGCTGCAGAGCGCGTTCCGCAAGCGCAGGATCTGATCGCCCGGTACCTGATCGTACTCCGCCCGCGTCACCGCTCCCAGCGCGAGCCCGGCCAGGTACGGGTGCGAGTTGAAGAATTCGGCGGAGCGGGCCACCGCTTCAGCATGGCGTTCCGGCGATTCGCGCCGGAGGTCTTCCAGCAGCGGCTTGGCCGCGAAGCCCATTCCCACGCCGACCATGCGATCGTAGTTCCACGAGCCCTGCAGCGAGAAGAGCCGCCACCAGGCCGAGCGCGTCGCCTTCACAGGAACACCGAGAGCAGCACGCCCGCGCCGGCGCCCGCGGCGAGCCACCGGAACCGCGCACCGCGTCCGGCATTGCGCACGGCTCCGCGCACGACGGCGGCCAGGCCGGCGCCGCCGGCCACGACGCTGAGGAGCGTCCCTGTCAGGTCGTCGAGCGGCCCCGTCTCGCGCAGCAGCAGCGCCAGCAGCAGTGCGACGACGGTGAGCGCCAGTCCACGGACCGCGTCGCGACCTATGGAAGTGAGGTGCAGCATGCGGATCGCTGCGCCGTCTCCGGCGCCGAGCTGGTCTGCGTGCGCCTGCACATCCCTGGCGATTCGGTGGCGAAGCCACTGCATGCTGGCGGCACCGGAGAGCGCCACCACCAGGGCCAGGCCGGCCGCCGCTCCCATCCAGACCAGCGGCGAAGGTTGATGTGCCACCACCAGGACGGCCCCCACGGTGCCCGGGCCGTAGTCCGGATAGCGGGACGCCCCCACTGGCAGCACATCGAGCGCGAAGAGCTCCAGCAGCAGACCGACGGCGAGCCCGGCACCCACGTCGCCCGCAATGGCGCCGGCCACGGCGGCAGCCACCAGGGGCCGTGCCAGCAGCACCTGGGGCATGCTCACCAGGTCAACGGCCACGATGGTGCCCCACGCCAGGAGCAGCCACAGTTCGGCCCCACCGATCATGCGAGCGCCTCGAGGCTCACCGCTGCCGTGGTGGGGACGTCCTGCGCCGAGATCTCGCGGCCCGACTGCGCCATGACCCGCAACTCCGCCAGCTCCTCGTCCGACAGGTACACCCACGGCAACCGCTCGGTGCGTCCGGGGCGCTGGTGCAGTCCCCCCAGGTTGATCTGCCGGAGGTTGCTCGTGTCTGCCGCCACCAGCTGCCCCATCGTGTGGACCTCGCCCGTCAGAATGGCGGTGCGCTTCGGGTCGCCAGCCCACTCCGCGAGCCGATCCGAGGCGCCGCGCACGGTGGCGAAGATCAGTTCGATTTCCTCGGGCACCGCCACTCGATAGAGATCCTGTTCCCAGTCGTTGGCGGCGACAATGTCGTCCACCAGCACGATGCGCTGAAGTCCCAGCGGCCGGCCCCAGCCAATCACGACTTGCCCATGGATCAACCGGTCGTCGATACGGCAGAGGAGGATCGGCATCAGGGGCGGCGAATGGCGCGCAAACCGCTGGTCTCGGCCCGTGCAGCCGCCTCTTCAGGCGACAGCTCGAGATGGAAAAGGAAATCCACCAGCATGGCCAGGTTGACCCCGGTCACGACCCGGACATCCGGATTCTCGCGGAAGTTGTGCAGCACGGCAACGAGACACGAACCTGCTGCGAGGTCCACGAATACCACCGCGCGGCGGCCTGCAACGGCCTCGTCCACCCGGGCTTCCAGTCCTCCCCGGTCGCAGTTGGTGTTGGTGACCGGCGTAAGCGCGCCGCGGGTTCCGGTGATCTGTTCCGCCGCGTCTATCAGGGCGGACGCCACCGTACCATGGGCCACTACGATGCCTTGCAGGCGCTCACTCATAGTCGTTCTGGAGGTATTCGCGTACCCCTCGCTGTTCCTTCATCCGTCGGATGAGGCGCTCATTGAACGCCGCGGCCACGTCCACACCCGAGTATCGCAGCAGGTGCATCATCGCCACGACTTCGGCGATCACCGTGATGTTCTTGCCGGGGTTGAGCGCCACCATGACCTGCGGCAGGGTGACGCCCAGGATCTCGGTCTCCTGTCGCACCAGGCCGGTACGATCCTGTTCCCGTGCAGTGTCCCAGTCCTCCAGCCTCACCACGACCTCGATCCGCTTCTGCTGGCGCACCGAGCGCACGCCGAAGAGCGACGGTATGTCGATGAGTCCGATGCCGCGGATCTCCATGTGATGGGCCGCCAGCTCATGGCCCTGGCCGATAAGCACTTCGGCCCCGCGGCGGGTGACCTGCACCACGTCGTCAGCTACCAGCCGGTGCCCCCGTTCCACCAGGTCCAGCACGCACTCGCTCTTGCCGATGCCGGAGCGTCCCACGAAGAGGAGGCCCACCCCGTACACGTCCGCCAGAGAACCATGCAGGGTCTCGCGCGGCGCGAATGCCTCTTCGAGCAATGGCTTGATCTGGCGATAGAACTCGGCGGTCTTGAGTTGGGTGCGGACCACCGGGATACCCCTGCCCCGCGCAAGGGCGAGCATGTCCTCCGGAACCTCCTGGCCCTTCGTGACGAACACCGCCGGCAGGTCAAACCCGAAGAACGTCTCCAGCGTGCGGCTGCGGCCGCCCTCGTCGAGTGTGCCGAGCCAGGTCATCTCGGTTTCGCCCAGGACATGCAGGCGCCCTGGCATGAAGCGGCTGGTAAAACCCGCGAGTGCCAGGCCGGGGCTGGCGACTTCGGCCTCGGGAATCGGCCGGTCGAGCCCGACATCGCCGGTCAGCGACTCGAGCTTGAGCGGATCGCCGCGCCGCTGGAGCAGTTCGCGCAGGGTGAGCATCAGAGCGGCGCGGAGTCGGTATGGCGCCCGGAGCGGAACTTCCCGGAATCCCGGCCTGCCTGCCGCCGGAGCCGCTCTTCAGCACGATCCAGTGCGGTGCGATGGTCGGGGCCGGTGCCGCCAGCCACCAGCAACTCGCCGTGGGACAGGTGCATCCGCAACTCCGCGGTGCACGCGAGGCCGTCCATGCCGAAGACGACTGCCGCATCCACTGGGCGGGACGCCATGAACCCGATCCGCTCCACGGCGGATGCTGCGCGGGCGCGCAACTCGGGTGAAATCTCGACCCGGCGGGCCGTGATGGTGGTTTCCATGGGCAACCTCCTCGCGGCTCAGCGGGAGCCGCTGATGATGTCGTTGAGGTGGGCCTCGGTCTGGGAAGCGGCGCTATCCCAGCTCAATCCTTCCGCGAACGCGCGCCCGCCGGCACCCAGCCGGTTCACCAGTGCGACGTCGTCCACGAGTTCCAGCATTCGTGCCGCCAGCGCCGCCACATCGCCGTGGGGGACGAGGTAGCCGGTTCGGCCATCCTGCACCGAGTCACGGAGGCCCGGACTGTCCGAGGCGAGGGACGGCGTGCCGCAGGCTGCCGCCTCCACCACCGTGATGCCCCAGCCTTCCTTCGGTGAAGGAAATACGTTTGCCCAGGCTGAGCGCAACAGGCGGAGCTTTTCGGCCTCGCTTACGAAGCCGTGGAACCGTACAGCATCGGCCAGGCCCAGCTCACGTGCGAGCACTTCAAGATCGGAGCGTGCGTCGCCGTTCCCCGCAATATCGAGTCTCAGCCCCGGATGCTGCTCGCGCGCCTTCGCCAGCGCCCGGATCGCGAGGTCCACACCCTTGTAGCGTTTCAGCCGGCCGACGTACAGAAAAGATGGCGGGTCGCTCCGCGCCACCGACGGGTCGGGCCGGAAGTGATCGGCGTCCACGCCCGGATGAATGACCCGGACCCGATCCTGGGGAACGCCCCGCCGTACCAGGTCGTCCCTGGTACTCTCGCTGATGGCATGGAATCCGGCGCGTCGGTAACACCGTGGTAGCGGACGTTCGGCCAGCCACACGGTCGCGGCCATGGGCCACGACGCCTCCTGAAACGCGGTCTCGCCGAACAGGTGCGGGATGATGGCACAGAATGGCAACCGGGTCAGCGAGGGCAGGAACAGCGGAATCTTGTTGATGTCCTCGACCACGATGTCGGGTCGCTCCGCCTTGAGTGCAGCACACACCGCGCCTCTGCCATGCAGCGCGAAGCCGTTGCGGGTGCTGACGCGAGTGACGTCAAGCCCCTCCACCACGGCGCGGGGCACGCAACCGTCCCAGCCGGAACACACCAGCCGTACCCGGTGACCGCGCTCCACCAGGCGGCGGAAGATCTCGAATATGTGGATCTCGGCACCCCCGGCCTGGGGGTTCTCCCGGTCCAGCCAGTTGACAAGAAGAATGTTCACGACGGAACAGTCACAACCGCCCGAGGTCGCGCGCCACCCGGTCGAGCACGCCGTTGATGAAACCGGGTGCGCGCCGGTCGCCAAACCAGTGGGCCAGCTGCACCGCCTCGTCCAGCACTACCTTCGGCGGGGTGGTGTTTTCAACCAGTTCCTGGATGGCAAGGCGGAGGATGTTGCGTTCGACGACGCCGATCCGATCCAGCCGCCAGTTCTCGGCGGCAGCAGCGGCGTGGCGATCGAGCGTGCTTCGGTTGGCGACCACGCGCGCCACGAGGCTCTCGGCGAAGTCGAGGACGGCGGGCTCTGGCCCGGTGAGGCGGGCCAGTCCGCTGGCGACGCGATCCACCGGCAGTCCGGAGCTCATCTCGATCGCATAGAGCAGCTGCAGGGCCCGGGCCCGGCCCCGGCTTTCAAGCCTACGCATGTCCGGTCCGCAATCGGTTCAAGACGTCGGCGGCGCGAATCGCGGCCTCTGCTGCCTCACGACCCTTGTTGCCCGCCGCCCCGCCGGCTCGCTCGAGCGCCTGTTCCATGGTATCCACGGTGAGAACGCCGAATCCAACCGGCAGGGCATAACGAACCGACAGCCGCATCAGCCCGCGGGCGCACTCACCGGCGACATATTCGAAATGGGGCGTGTCGCCCCTGATCACGGCACCGAGCGCGACCAGCGCCGCGTACCGGCCCGACTGGGCCATCGCGCTTGCAACAGCCGGGAGGTCGAAGGCGCCATCCACCCAGTTGACCTCGAGCTCGGCCCCCGGCGTGCCGGCCTCGAGGCAGGCCTCGCGCGCGCCCTCCAGCAGCCGGCGGGTGACGAGCTCGTTGTAGCGGCTCACCACGATTCCGACGCGCCCCACATGGAGCAGCTGCCCTTCGCGCTCGATCACGATGTCAGAACGTCAGCAAATGGCCGAGCTTGTCGCGCTTGGCATCGAGGTACAGACGATTCTCGGCAGTGGGACTGGCGATCAACGGCACCCGCTCCACGATCTCGAGGCCGTAGCCGTCGAGACCCACGAGCTTGCGCGGGTTGTTGGTCATGATCCGAATAGTGGAGAGCCCGACGTCGCGAAGGATCTGTGCGCCGATGCCGTAGTTGCGGAGGTCGGGTGCGAAGCCGAGCCGCTGGTTGGCTTGCACCGTGTCGTCGCCCGTGTCCTGGAGCGAGTAGGCTTTCAATTTGTTGAGGAGTCCGATACCTCGGCCCTCCTGGTCGAGGTAGACTATCACACCCGCGCCTGCCTCGCCGATCCTCTCCATGGCCGCGTGCAGCTGGAAGCCGCAGTCGCACCGCTGCGAGCCGAACACATCGCCGGTGAGGCACTTCGAGTGCATCCGCACCAGTATGTCGGACTTGCCGGCCACGTCGCCCATGACCAGTGCCACATGCTCCGCGCGGTCCACATCGTTGCGATAGCCGATGACCCTGAACTCGCCGTACGGGGTGGGAAGCCTGGCTTCGGCGACCCGGTGCACCAGCTGTTCGGTGGCCAGGCGGTACGCCACCAGCTGAGCCACGGTTACGAAGGTGAGGCCGTGCCGCTCGGCAAATACGTGCAATTCGGGCACCCGGGCCATCGAGCCATCAGCGTTGAGGATCTCGCAAATCACGCCGGCCGGGTACAGCCCCGCCAGGCGCGCGAGATCCACCGCCGCTTCCGTGTGTCCCACCCGCTGCAGCACGCCGCCGGCGCGGGCGCGAAGCGGCGGGATGTGCCCCGGCCGGCGAAGATCGCCGGGCCGGGTTTCGGGGTTGATGGCTACGTGGATGGTCGAAGCGCGGTCCCCGGCCGAAATGCCGGTCGTCACGCCGAACCGCCGGTCGGCATCGATGGTGATGGTGAACGCAGTGCCGTGCTCCTCGGTATTGCGTTCCACCTGCTGCGGAAGACCCAGTTCATCGCAGCGTTCCGCGGTGAGCGCCAGGCACACCAGCCCGCGACCCTCAGTGGCCATGAAGTTGACCATCTCGGGCGTGACCAGTTCGGCCGCGCAGATGAGGTCGCCCTCGTTCTCGCGGTCCTCATCGTCCGCTACGACAATCATCCTGCCATTGCGCAGGTCCTCGATGGCCTGCGAGATACTTCCCAGCGCCATGCTATCCGTCCGTGGTTCGTGACGCGTCAGGCCGGTGTGATGCCGGGCGTCCGGCGCAGCATCGCCTGCACATACTTCCCGATCAGGTCAGCTTCCAGATGCACTGCGTCGCCGGGCTTCCGGTCGCCGAGTGTCGTGTGCTCAAAGGTAAAGGGTATCAGCGATACCTGGATCACGTCGGCTGACGGCATGGCGTTGACCGTCAGGCTCACGCCGTCTACGGTGATGCTGCCCAGTGGAACCGAAACACCCGCCACTTCATCGGGTACCCGGATGTCGAACAGCCGGGCGTCGGCTCGCTGCGAGGCTCCGACAATCGTGCCAATACCGTCTACATGGCCCTGCACCAGGTGGCCCCCCAGCGGCTCGCCCGCCCGCAGCGCTCGCTCGAGGTTGACCCGGTCGCCTTGCCGCAGCATGCCCAGCGCAGTCCGCTCGAGCGAGGTGCGCACCACGTGCACCTGGAAACCAGCCGGGATGACCCGCTCCACCGTGAGGCAGGCGCCGTTCACCGCGATACTCTCGCCCGGTTCGATGCCCAGCCATGGCACGGCAACAGCCAGGTCGCGGCCGCCGTCGCGCTCGCCAGCCTGCACCACCGTTCCGACGGCGCTCACCAGTCCCGTAAACATCAGGTCCGGTCCAGAACCAGGAGGGTATCGTCGCCCAGGGGCGCGCGTTGCACCACATGCCACCGCGGAGAGGCCTGGAGCGATACGGCGGGCAGGCTCCATGCGGCGAGTGCGTCTGCACCAAGGAACAGCGGGCTCTGGATCCAGTAGTACCGGTCGACCAGGTCGTCTGAGGCCAGAGACGACGACAATCCAGCCCCGCCTTCCACCAGCAGCGAACGCACGCCTTGTCTGTGAAGTTCCTCCAGCCCCTCCGCAGTAGACCCGGCGTACACCACACTCACTCCGGCCGCCGTCAGCTCGCCCGCCTTGCTGGTCCCCTGCTGCTCCGGCGCTGCGACGACGACCACGGGCACCTTCCCTGCGCTCGCCACCAGGGCGCCATCCAGCGGCAGCCGAAGCTTGCGGTCGAACACCACGCGCTGCGGCGCAACGCGGGGCGCCAGCGGTCCACGCACGGTGAGTGACGGATCGTCCTTCAGTGCGGTGGCGCTTCCGACCGCGATGGCGTCAAACCCGGCCCGCAACCAGTGGACCCACGCTCGGGCCTCGGCGCCGGATACCCACTGCGAGGCGCCGCTGCCATCGGCGATCGCACCATCCACACTGGTGGCAAGCTTCACCGCCACCCAGGGGCGGCGTGCCCCGCTGGCGGCGTGCACGAAGGCGGCATTGAGCCGGGCAGCCTCGGCCTCCAGCAGGCCGGCCGAGACATCCACGCCGGCCGAGCGCAGGCGATCCAGTCCTCCCGCTGCGGCCGGGGTAGGATCGGCCATAGCCGCAACCACGCGCTGGATGCCGGCCTCGATGATGGCGTCGGTGCACGGCGGCTGCTTGCCTTGATGGTTGCACGGCTCCAGCGTCACCACCAGCGTTGCGCCGCGCGCCGCCTCACCGGCGGCCTCCAGCGCGATGGGCTCCGCATGTCGCTCGCCGAACTCCGCGTGCCATCCTTCGCCCACGACCCGCTCCCCCTGCAGTACCAGGGCGCCGACCATCGGATTGGGATGCACCCGGCCCCAGCCTCTCCGGGCCAGTTGCAGCGCCCGCTCCATTGCGCCGTGTTCATCCACCGGCAACTCCCGATGCGTTCAGGAACCGAACGTGACGGCTCGTTCACCGGCACGGATGTCGCCCATGACCCATGTGTTGACGCCCTGCCTTGACGCGGCTGCCCGGGCTTGCTCCACCGCCTCGGCGGGCAGCACTGCAATCAGCCCGACGCCGAGATTGAACACCTCGCGCATCTCGGCATCGTCCACATCCCCGGCCTGCTGGAGCAACTCGAAGAGCGGCGGCAGTTCCCAGGAATGTGGATCGACAACCGCCCGGACCCCCTCGGGCAGCACCCGCACGAGGTTGCCCCCAATGCCACCGCCGGTGATGTGCGCCAGTCCGTGAACCGTACCAAGCATCGGCAGCACCGACGCGGCGTAGCTGCGATGTACCGCGAGCAGCGCATCAGCGGTTTGCATGCCGGTGTCGCCGAGCGGTCCATCGAGGCTCAGATGCATGCGGTCGAACAGGATGCTGCGCGCCAGGGTGAAGCCGTTGGTGTGGAGACCAGTCGAGGCGTAGGCCAGCAGCACGTCACCAGCGACGATCCTGTCGCCGTGGATGGCTTCATCTTCCTCGACCACCCCGATGATGGTACCGGCCAGATCGAAGTGGCCCGTCTGGTAAAGGCCCGGCATCTGGGCGGTCTCGCCGCCCGCGAGCGCCATGTCATGCGCCTTGCAACCGCGCGCCACGCCCTCCACGATGCCAGCGATTGCCTCGATGCCGAGGCCGGCGCCAGCGATGTAGTCCATGAATGCGATGCCGCGCGCGCCGTGCACCAGGATGTCGTTGACGCTGTGGTTGACGAGGTCTTCGCCCACGGTGTCGAAGCGCCCGGCCTGCTGCGCCAGCAGCACCTTGGTCCCCACGCCGTCGGTGCTCATGACCAGCACCGGCTTCTTCATCCCTGCAGGGACCCGCACCATTCCCCCGAACGCGCCCACCTCGCCCAGCGACAATGGCGTGCGGGTGCTCGACACCGCATCGCCGATGCGGGCCTTGGCGGCCTCGGCACCGGCGAGGTCGACGCCGGCCGATGCGTACTGGCTCGCGGGCCTGTTCACGCGAGCCGCTCCGCCATCTCCACCTGGGTCAGCTCACGGAAAGCGCGGGCGCGGTCCTCGACGTCGGACAGCGTGATCGACTCGAATCCGCGGATGCCGAACTGGCTCACCGCGAACGAGCCCATCGTTGCGCCGTAGATCATGGCCCGGCGAAGGTCGACGCTGTCGGTCGAACCGGCCCGCGCGAGATAGGCCATGAACCCGCCCGCGAACGCGTCACCGGCGCCGGTGGGGTCAAAGACTTCCTCCAGCGGAAAGGCCGGAACGTAGAACGTGTTCTCGCGGTCCATGAGCAATGCACCGTACTCGCCCTGCTTGATGACCACGCGGTCGGGCCCGTGCCGCAGAATCCACCGCCCCGCTCGGTGGATGTTCCAGTCGCCCGACAGCTCGCGCGCCTCGCCGTCGTTGACCATCAGCACATCCACCTGCTCCAGCAGCCGCATGAGCGACGGCTTCTTGCCCTGGATCCAGTAGTTCATGGTGTCGCAGGCCACCAGCTTGGGCTGGTGCACCTGCTCCAGCACCCGCAGCTGCAGCTCAGGGTCGATGTTGCCCAGGAACACGTACTCGGCGTCGCGAGTGGCCGGCGGCAGTTTGGGCTGGAAGTCCGCGAACACACCAAGGCGCGTCTCGAGTGTCTCGCGGCTCTGCAGGTCGTAGGAATACTTGCCCTTCCAGCGGAAGCTCTCGCCCTCGGCGTGCTCCACCCCGCTCCAGTCGATGCCCCGCGGCGCCAGCCTCTCCAGCAATGGCATCGGGTAGTCCTTCCCCACCACCCCGACCACCGTCACCGGGTGGAGCAGCGCGCCGGCCACGCTGAAGTAGACGGCCGAGCCGCCCAGCGCATCGGCGGTTTCGCCGAACGGGGTGAAGATCGAATCCAATGCCACACTGCCAACCACGAGCAGGCTCATCTGATCACATCCGGTCTGGAGCGGACAGGCCAAGGATGCCGAGCCCGTTGGCAAGCACGGTGCGTGCAGCGCGGGCCAGGAGGAGGCGGTTCTGTTCGATGGACGGAGCCTCACCCACGGTCCGGGTGTGGTGGTACCAGCCGTGCACCGTGGTGGCGAGTTCCTCGAGATAGACGCAGATCCGGTGCGGCTCGGACTCGCGCGCCGCGCGCGAGACCAGCCCGGGGAACGCGGTGAGCTTCTTGAGCAACTCGAGGTCCTGCGCGGCGGGGAGCCCCGCCAGGTCAGGCGTGCCGGTGGCCGCGGACGGATCGATTTCGGCGGTGCGGAAGATGCCCGACAGCCGCGCGTGTGCCATCTGGACATAGAACACCGGGTTCTCGTCGGTCTGCCGCGTCGCGAGCTCGACGTCGAAAACCAGGTGGCTGTCGGCCTTCCGCATGAGGAAGAAGTAACGCGCAGCGTCGGTGCCGGTCTCCGCGAAGAGGTCGCGGAGGGTGATGAAGGTCCCGGCTCGCTTCGACATCTTCACCTCTTCCCCGCTGCGCACCACCTTCACCAGCTGGACCATCGCAATCTCGAACTGCCGTTCGTCGTGCCCCAGCGCCCGCATGGCGGCGCGCATCCGGGGGATGTAGCCGTGATGGTCGGCGCCCCAGACATCGATCAACCGGTGAAAGCCCCGGTTGAACTTGTCGATGTGATAGGCGATGTCGGGAAGGAAGTAGGTGTAGGTCCCGTCGCTCTTGCGGAGCACCCGGTCCTGGTCGTCGCCGTAGTCGGTGGTACGGAACCAGAGCGCGCCGTCCTTCTCGAACGTCAGTCCCCTGGTGTCGAGCTCAGCCAGCGCGGCTGCCACGGCGCCGCGGTCGTACACCGCCTGTTCACTGGAGAACACATCGAAGTGCACTCCGAAATCGGCAAGATCGCGATCCTGTTCCTGGCGCTGCAGCTCGATGCCGCGCGCCCGCGCACGGGCCACGCCGGTCTCGGGGGCGAGGTCGGCGAACGCGGCTCCCTCGTCAGCCAGCAGGGTGGCGGCGTTCTCCCGCAGGTAATCGCCGTGGTACCCGCCTTCGGGCACCGTGCCTTCGCGTCCTGCCGCTTCCTGCACCCGGGCCCAGAGGCTCTCGCCCAGCCGGTCGATCTGGACACCGGCATCGTTGACGTAGAACTCGCGGGTGACATCGTGGCCGGTCCATTCCAGCAGTGAGCCGATGGCGTCGCCCAGCGCTGCGCCCCGTCCGTGCCCCACGTGCAACGGGCCGGTGGGGTTGGCCGAGACGAACTCGACGTTGACCTTGACGCCGCGGCCCTCATCGCTGCGTCCGTACGCGGGTCCCGCATCAATGATCGATGCGAGCGCATCGGTAAGGTGACTTTCGGAAAGCCAGAAGTTGATGAAGCCGGGGCCCGCGATTTCGGTCCGGGCGATGAGCCCGGCCGGTGGCGCGAGCACCTTCAGCAGTTCCTCGGCGACACCGCGCGGATTGGCGCGGCGGGCCTTGGCGACGACCAGCGCGAGATTGGTGGCGAGGTCCCCGTGGGTGGGATCGCGAGGGCGCTCCACAACGAAGTCGGCGCCGGGATGCCCCAGCGCCGCTGCCGCCTCCTCCAGCGCCGAGCGAAGGAGGTCGCTCACTCGGCCGCTTTCCTGGCGGCGGGTTTGGCGTCAGGCTTGGTGGTCTTGGCGTCGCTCTTCGCGTCGGACTTGCTCTCGGAGCTGGATTCGACCGGCGGCTTGCGGGGGCCTTTGCCGTCCTTGCCGTAGTCGGTGATGTAGAAGCCGGAGCCCTTGAAGACCAGCCCCGCACCGCCCGAAATCCGCCGAACCGCGGGGCGCTTGCACACCGGGCACCTGGCCCCCGGACGCGCGGACATTTTCTGGAACTTCTCGAACTCGTGCCCGGCCGGGCAAACGTACTCGTAAGTCGGCATGGATCCTTGAGATGGCTAACCGTCGATAACACGTAAAGTTAGCCGCTTCCGAAGCGGTCTTCAAGCGGAGCCGGCCTGGGAATGAACCACGGGGCCACGGAGATCACGGAGACAAAGCCGGTCGGCCGTATCCGTTCATCACGCGCTTCAGGCCGTCCACCAGTACCGGAACGTTGAAGTTCAGGATCAATCCAACCCGGAGGTCGGCCAGCCGGAGGTAGGTGAGAATCTGAGCGAGGTGGATTCGCTCAAGCTTATCTATCGCCTTGACTTCCACAAGCACTCGCCCATCGACTAGCAGATCGGCCCGGTAGGCACATCCAACAGGCCGCCCGCGATAAACCAAGGGCATCTCGACCTGGCGCTGCACGCGGCGACCCTGAGCAGCTATTTCAACTGACAGGCACCTCTCGTACACGGACTCCAGCAACCCCGGCCCCAAATCGCGGTGGACGCGGATGGCAGACCGAATAATGGTTTCGGTGAGCTTAGCCTCGTAGAGCTCCGTGCGCTCTGTGGCTCCGTGGTTCATCTCCGGAAGTTAGAAAACCGCAACACACCCGTCAGGTATCGCCGAAACGCAATACTGACCAGTCTTACGCCGAGTACGTGCCCCACGCCTGGCGCAGCACGTCACTGATCTCGCCCACGGTGGCGCGGGCGCGGACGGCGTCCAGGATGAGCGGCATCAGTGGCGCATCGCCAGCCGCCGCTTCACCCAGCTCCCTGAGCGCGACCTGCACTGCTGCGTTGTCGCGGCTGGCGCGCGCCTGGGCCAGACGTTCCCGCTGCCGCTGCTCCAGCGCCGAGTAGTCCGGCATCGGCATGACGGGCGGCGGCGCCTCGTCGACGAACTTGTTGACGCCCACCACCACCTGCTCGCCCGATTCCACTGCCTGTTGCTGCTGCCAGGCGCTGTCGGCGATCGCCTCCTGGAAGAACCCCCGCTCGATCGCCGCGGCCGACCCGCCCAGCGCATCGACCTGCTCCACCAGCGCCCGCGCCTCTGCCTCCAGCCGGTCGGTCAGCGACTCCACGTAGACGCTCCCCGCCAGCGGATCAACCGCATCCGCCATCCCGCTCTCATATGCGAGGACCTGCTGGGTCCTGAGTGCCAGGGTCGCACTCTCACTGGACGGGAGCGCCAGCGCTTCGTCGTAGCCGTTGGTGTGGAGCGATTGGGTGCCACCCAGCACCGCCGCCAGCGCCTGAACCGTCACGCGAACGACGTTGTTCAGCGGCTGTCTCGCCTGCAGCGTGACGCCGCCGGTCTGGGTATGGAACCGCAGCCGACAGGCGTTGTCGTCAGCGCCATGGCGCTCGCGCAGCAACCGGGCCCACAGCCGCCTCGCCGCGCGGAACTTGGCCGCTTCCTCGAACAGGTTGTTGTGGCTGGCAAAAAAGAACGACAGCCTCGGCCCCAGCACATTGACCGGCACACCGGCCGTCTCGGCGAGGCGCACATACTCGAGACCGTTGGACAGCGTGAACCCGATCTCCTGCGCGGCGGTCGCCCCGGCTTCGCGCATGTGATAGCCGCTGATCGAGATGGGATTGAAGTTCATCCCCTCGTCCGCGACATACCGGAACACTTCAGCCACCAGCCGCAAGGACGGCCGCGCCGGGTAGATGTAGGTGCCGCGGGCGATGTACTCCTTGAGCACATCGTTCTGCACTGTTCCGGCAAGCGCCGTGGGCGCGACCCCCTGTTCCTCGCCGGCGACGACGTACATCGCCAGCAGCACGGCGGCCGTGGCGTTGATGGTCATCGAGGTACTGACCTGGTCCAGCGGGATGTCACGAAAGAGGAGCTTGAGGTCGTCCACCGTGTCGATCGCCACGCCCACGCGGCCGACCTCACCGGTGGCCATGACGTGATCGGAGTCGTAGCCCATCTGGGTAGGCAGGTCGAACGCGGTCGAGAGCCCCGTCTGTCCCCGAGCCAGCAGGTGGCGGAACCGGACGTTGGTCTCTTCAGCGGTGCCGAACCCGGCGTACTGGCGCATGGTCCAGAGCCGGCTGGTGTACATCGAAGGGTGAATGCCCCGGGTGAAGGGCCAGCTCCCGGGCTCCCCCAGTTCTTGGGGAGCGCTCACAGCACCGGAGCCTGCAGTGGCTCGGCCGGGCGCGACGGCACCATCTGACGCCGCAGGGTGTCGGCCACGTAGCCCACGTCATTGCGCGACCCGATGACCAGGGGGGTGCGCTGATGCAGCCCGGTCGGCTCGATGTCGAGGATGCGGTTGACGCCATCCGTGGCGGAACCTTCCGCCTGCTCGGCGATGAAGGCCATCGGCGCGGCCTCGTACAGCAGACGCAGCTTGCCCCGGGGATTCTTGGTGTCGGCCGGGTAGAGGAAGACGCCGCCGGCAATCAGGTTGCGATGGAAATCGGCCACCAGCGACCCGATGTAACGCGAGTTCTTGCCGGTAATCTCGTCGGGCCGGTCGCCGTGCAGCCCCCGGACCACGTGCTGCATGGGGCGGTCCCAGCGGGCGAAATTGCTCTCGTTGACACTGTAATACTTGCCCACCCGCGGCGTGATGATCCGCGGATGGCTGAGCAGAAATTCCCCAATGGTCGGGTCGAGCGTGAACCCGTGCACGCCCTGGCCTGTGGTGTAGACCATCATCGTGCTGGAGCCATACATGACGTAGCCGGCCGCGACCTGCTTGCAGCCGGGCTGCAGAATGTCGGCCATGGTGCCGCGTCCCTCGAGGGAGATCCGGCGATAGATGCTGAAGATGGTGCCGACCGCACTGTTGACATCGATGTTGGATGAACCATCCAGCGGATCGAACAGCACGGCGTACTTGCCGGCCTCGTACTCCTCGGGCACCGGAATGATCTCGTTCTCCTCTTCCGAGCACATCACGCAGACCCGGCCCGTGTGGCTGAGCGAGTTCTTGATGATGTCGTTGGCGAGGACGTCGAGCTTCTGCTGTTCTTCGCCCTGGACGTTGTCGGTGTGGTTGCTGCCAAGCACGTCCACCAGCCCGGCACGGCGAATGGCCGCGGCGATCATCTTGGTGCCCAGCGCCAGATCGTAGAGCAGGTTGGACAGCTCACCCGTGGCGTCGGGATAGCGGTCCTCCTGGTCCATGATGAACCGCTCGATGGTCGTGACCGATGTATTCACGGCGCGCCCTCCTCCTGGTCAACCCGCAGAATCCGGTCGCGGTCGTCGCCGCGCAGGTGCATCGTGCTGCCATCCGTCGTGACGGTAACGGTCCCGTCGCGATCCGTCCGCCAGATATCGCTGCCTGTTGCCGTCAGCCGCTCGAGCGCCTCGCGCGACGGATGACCGTAGCGATTCCGGCCCACACTGATCACCGCGACTGCCGGGTCCAGCTCCGCCAGCCAGGGCGTGCCGCTCGCCGTGGCGCTCCCGTGATGGCCAACCTTCAGCAGGTCGACCGGACCCACCGAGCCCAGCATCCTGCGCTCCGCGTCCCAGCCGGCGTCGCCGGAGAAGAGTGCGCGAAACGCGCGGTACTCCACCAGCAGCACCACCGAGTCCTCGTTAAGGTCGAGTCCCCACTCGGCCCAGGCAGTATCGGGGTGGATCACCCGGAACGACACGCTGTCCAGGGAAAACGCCGCACCCGCCCGAATCGGCACCCACCGCGCACCGCTTGCTGCCACCGCTCCGAGAAACCCGTCATACAACGGCTCGGCTACAGCATCCCCCGGCTCGAGCACGGCATTCACCTGGAACCGCTGCAGCACGGCGCCGACACCGCCCAGGTGGTCGAGGTGCGCATGCGATACCACCACCGCCTCGATGCGACGCGCGCCGGCCCGGGCCAGGAATGGAGCCACCACCCGTCGGCCAGCGTCGTAGCGCTCATCCCGCGGGCCCGCGTCGACCAGGACCCAGTGTCCACCCGGGGTGCGAATCGCGGCAGCATCGCCCTGCCCTACATCGAGAAAATGTAACGTGAGCAGGCGTTCATCGCGGCCTCGCACCGGCAGCGCCTGCCCCAGAGTGAGGCAGCTGGCCATCAGCGCTGCAGCTGCAAGGCGACGCGCGGCGATGGTGCGGGTGTTGCGAGGCCCGATGGCCCAGAGGCCCACACCCAGCAGAGCCAGCCATGGAATGGCCGACCGGAACTCGGCCGGCACTTCGCCATGCCCCAGTGGTATCGCCGCGCCCCAGCGGGCGCACCACTCCAGTCCGTGGAGCGCCAGACCGGAACCGGCGGCAAGTGCCGAAGCAAGGAACGGAACCAGCGGCGCCAGCATCAGGCTGGCAGCCACACCGGGCACTGCCACGGCCGCGAGCGGGATCGCCGCGATGTTCATGAGCACGCCGGCCAGGGCCACGGTACCGATGCCGGCGGCGGTGATCGGCGCTGTGGCCAGCGTGGCGCCAATGGACGAACCCAGCGTGCGCGGCAGATAGCCGGGTCCGAAGGCGCGGTCGGTCCAGCGGGTAGCGGTCGTCGCTCCCCACAGCGCCGATACCGAGAGCCAGCCACCCAGGTCGGCGACGGCCCATGGATCCACCAGCATCACCGCCAGTGCGGTGGCGGCCAGCAGCGATCCGCTGTCGGTGTGGCGCTGTCGCCTGAGGCAGAGCGCCAGTACGCAGCAGAGCGCCGCCGCTCGGCCAGCCGGTGCAGGCCAGCCGAGGAAGACCACATAAAGCGCGCCCGCCAATGCGCCGATGCCCATCGCCCGCTGGCGCGGGAATCCCATGGCGGAAACTGCCAGCACCACCCATGCTGCGAGCAGTCCGACGTGAAAGCCGCTGATCGAGAGCAGGTGCACCAGTCCGGACTTGGCGAAGTCATCCTTGAGTTCGCGAGCCATCCCGCCACGCGTGCCCAGCACCAGCGCATCCACCAGCGGAGACCGCGCACCGTAGAGCTTCTCGCTGGCGGAGACCGTGGCGTTTCGGAGCCGCTCCCCGGGCGTCGGATCGACGCCGGTGGTTTCGGCGTGGGTTATCAGCAGCGTCCCTCCCAGAGGGCGGAACGCGCGGGCCCGCGGCAGCCAGCGGCCCTCCACTCGCGCGTCGGTGCCAGCGCGCAGCGGCAGCATTCGCTCGGGCCAACGCACATCGATGGTGCCGCGACAGGCCACGCCGGCCAGCGACGCCCGGGCTGCCGCGGGAAAGCGCACTGGGTCCACGGCGTGGACCGTCAGCGCGACCCGCACCGGCGGAAGTCGCGCGGCACAACGCCGAGCCTCGCCCGCCGAGGCGAGCCCTCCATGCGCCAGCGCGGCGACCAGCACGAGGCAGTGCGCCCGGTGTCGCCCCGGCACCAGCAGGGCAGCCAGCATCACGGCAACGAGCGCAGGGGCCCGGAAATGCGAGAGGCCGGTCGCGAGACCGGCCCCGAACAGCACTGACACCTGCACCCCGAACCGCGGGGGTCGCACCCTACCCCCTGAACGGTCCGGAGGAGGGTTTGCGGCCGCAGCGGGGTGCGAGGTCCACCTTCTTGAGCCCCTCCATGACCAGCACCTCGATCTGGGCGCGGCTCTGGTCCTTTTCCAGGTTGAGCTCGGTCATCACGCTGCCAGCCAGGGTGTTGACGTACCGGGCCTGCACCCGGTTGAGGGCGTAGATCAGCACATCGCCCCGGCACATGTCGCAGCCACAGAATTGCGGAAACGAGGGACGCAGCCGGTCGTACGCGGCAAAGACGTGCTCCTCGGAAAGATTCTTGATCATAGGACGGCAAGCCC
>JAICQR010000221.1 GCA_025937755.1 Gemmatimonadales bacterium
CCTGGGTGACGTTCCAGATCGACTTCGTTCGCGCGCTGACCGCCGTGCTTCCGGCAGCGCTGCTGTGGGGAGCGAGCTTTCCCCTCGCGCTGGCTGCGGTTGCAACCCGGCAGAACCGCGACCCGGGGCACCTGGTCGGCGGCGTGTACGCGGCGAATACGATCGGCGCAATATTGGGTGCGCTGCTCGCATCGCTCCTGATCATCGGCACCCTGGGCACCCAGCAGGCACAACGCATGCTGATCGTGATCGCCGGTCTCTCCGCCCTGTTCGTGCTGGGACTCACCACCTCCGGCAGCAACCCGCCGAAGCTGCAGGTACGGCGGAGCAACGTGCTCTGGGCGGTGCTCACGGTGGGCCTCGTGGCCGTGCTGGCCGCGGGCGTGAATCCGCCACCCTGGCTGCTGGTGGCGCATGGCCGTTACATGCCGACGTGGCTGGACAGCGGCAGGGAGCTGGTGTTCGTGGGCGAAGGCACGCACGCCTCGCTCGCTGTCACCCGCAGCCCGGACGGCGTGCTCAACTACCACAACGCCGGCAAGGTGCAGGCCTCCAGCGATCCCGCGGACATGCGGCTGCAGCGCATGCTGGGGCACATGACAACGCTCCTTCCGGAGAACCCGCGCTCCGTGCTTGTAATCGGTTTCGGAGCTGGCGTCACCGCCGGTGCCGTGAGCATCGACCCGCGCGTCGAAAAGGTCACCATCGCCGAGATCGAGCGTCTCGTGCCGAAGGTGGTCTCAACCCATTTCGGCGACCATAACTTCAACGTCGCTCGCAATCCGAAGACGGACATCCGCATTGACGATGCCCGGCATTTCCTGCTCACGACGGACCAGAAGTTCGACGCCATCACCTCCGACCCCTTCGATCCCTGGGTAAAGGGCGCGGCCACGCTGTACACGCGCGAGTTCTTCGAGGTGATGCGGGAGCGGCTGAACCCCGGCGGCGTGGTGACGATTTTCGTCCAGCTCTACCAGGCCGGGCTCGATGCCACGAAGAGCGAGATCGCCACCTTCATGGAGGTTTTCCCCCACGCCACCGTGTGGGCGAACACGTACCAGGGCTCGGGCTACGACCTGGTGCTGATGGGCCAGGTGGAGCCGACGGTCATCGACCTCGACACCATCGAGGCACGGCTCGGCCTGCCGGAGTACGCGCCGGTGGTCGCCTCGCTTGCGCAGATCGGGATGTACTCCTCCACCGACCTTTTCGTGACCCACATCGGCGACGCAACGTCGCTGGCCCCGTGGCTCGCGGATGCACAGGTGAACCGGGACCGGAACCTGCGACTGCAGTACCTCGCCGGCATGAACCACAACCGCTCCCAGACGGGCCTGATCCACCAGCAGATGGCGGCCACGTGGAGTTATCCCGAAGGGTTGTTCCAGGGCTCGCCAGAGCGAGTCGCGGCGCTGCGCGCGAGGATGGGAAGCTGGTAGCCATGCAACCGCATGCGACGCAGCAGGACTGACGGTCATTGCCATGACATCTGAGCGCAATGCCGCTCCGAATTTCCGCCGGCCTTCGTACAGTCCGCTACCATCCACGCAGCTTCCGGCCGCTGGTGGCGGCATACAACGCACAGGGGTTTCCATGAGATTCAAGCCACACGCCCTGCTCGGGGTGATCGCGCTCGGCGCCGTTGCCTGCAGCCTGCCGCCCGGCACCGGCGGCAGTTCCCCCCGGTCGGAGGCCAGCACGGCCGGCAGGACGCTGCTGACCGACCCGAGCTGGA
>JAICQR010000096.1 GCA_025937755.1 Gemmatimonadales bacterium
CCCATGTAGCGAGCCGGCCGGTTCATTGTGGTCAGTCCTGATACCTCAGGCGCCGAGCCGAACCACGTTCTCGGCCGCGGGGCCCTTCTGGCCCTGAACGACGTCGAACTCTACCCGCTCACCCTCGGTGAGCGACTTGAAGCCCTGGGCCTGAATGGCCGAGTGGTGCACGAAGCAATCCTTCTGACCATCCTCCGGCGTGATGAAGCCGAAGCCCTTCGCGTCGTTGAACCACTTGACCGTTCCCGTTGTACGCATGTCCTGTTTTCCTGTTTCCTTGCGGTCCTGAGACCGCTTGTGAATCGTGACAGCCTCACGAAGGCTCCGACGGTGGGCCGCGGAATTGCGGCTTGCCCGCGCGATTCACAGTCAACAGAAAGGGGCCGGCACGAAGCCTGGCCCCAAGTGACACTCGGAACTGGTCCGCATCAACTGGATGCGGGAATCGCTAGCCCTGATAATAGCCAATTTGCTCCTTTTCCGCAATATCCCGGGTCCGCCGTTCCTTTCTCGGGCCCAGTCGTTCACCTTCAGGGTACCCCCGGCCGGGATCAGCCCCGACCGGCGCAAGCGAGGGCCGTATGAGTTTTCGTATCTTGTTTCCGTTATTGATTTTAACTACTGCGTGCGCCACGGCCGGGCCCCGGCTGGAACCCGGGCCCGTGATCTTCGAGCGCAGCATGGCGGTTAACGAGTACAGTGTGGTCAAGCTGGAAAAGGGCAAGAGCTACGTGCTGGAAGTGCGCTCTGGCCGAATTTCGGTCAGTATCCGGCCTGACCGGCCGGGGGTGCTTCCCCCGCTGGTCAGCTCCAATGTGGTAGGCCTCCGCATCCAGCCGTCGGCCACCGCGGAGTATCGCATCATTGCCACCGGCGGCCCGGCAGCCACCGGACTGGTCCAGCTCCGCGAACTGGTTCCGCCCCAACCCCAACCCAACCCCGATGCCGACTGAACCGGAGTCCCCGCCGACCCTGGAACCGGCCCAGCAGGAAGAGCCACCCAAGGGCGGTGCCGGCAGGTTCCTGCTGGTCATCGGGACCCTCCTGGTGCTCCTGGCCGTCGCCGCCATCGTCGGCGCGTTCGGGGTGACCAGCCTGGTGAAGCGGATGCTGGGCGACGACCGCACCCGGATCACCCAGTCGGTGATCGTGGAACGGACCCGGGCGGTCGCCCGTCTGGTGACCAGCGAAACCCAGGTCCGCGATGTCGTCACCTACGAAAACCGGCGGCTCGGCTCCACGAAGCGCGCCATCGTCGTCGTCACCGGACGGGTCATGGCGGGGGTGGACCTCGAGCAGAATCCGGCAGTCGAGATCGACGACGAGGCAAGGCACATCAACATCATGCTGCCTCCCGCCCGCGTGCTGGGTGTCGAGGTCACCAATCTCAGCACGTACGATGAAGACCGCGGCCTCTGGAACCCGTTCCGGCCGGCCGATCGCGACAGCATCTTTCTGTTGGCTCGCGAGCAGCTCGAGGCCAGCGCCGGTGAATTGGGGGTCGCGCGCCACGCCGAGGAGAGTGCCGAACGCATCCTCGAGGGCCTGCTGGGCGTCGATGGCTACACCGTGGAGGTTACTTTCCGGGGCCAGCGCGCGCGGCCTCCGGTTCAGGTGGAAGCCCCGCGAGATTAGCCAGGAGTGTCAGCGGGCGGCCTTCCAGCCGCCCCTGATTATCCCACTTCCCACTTCCCACTTCCCACTGCTTTTCTATGAAGACTGCAATCCTCGAAACGTCCCGCGGCACCATCACCGCCGACCTGTTTGACGAAGAGGTGCCCGGCACCGTTGCCAACTTCGAGAGGCTCGCCAATGACGGCTTCTATGACGGCACCCGATTCCATCGCGTCATCGACAATTTCATGATCCAGGGAGGCGATCCCTACTCCAAAGACCCGGGCGACCGCCGTGCCGGGACCGGTGGCCCCGGATACACCATCAAGTGCGAAACCGCCAGGAACACCCACAAGCATCAGGCCGGCACGCTCTCGATGGCCCATGCGGGCAAGGACACCGGCGGCAGCCAGTTCTTCATCTGCCACTCGCCCCAGCCCCATCTCGACGGCCAGCACACCGTGTTCGGCCAGGTGAGGGAAGGCCTTGATGTCGTCAACGCCATTCGGAAGAACGATCAGGTGACGTCGATCCGGGTGAGTTGACCTGCAAGTCGACTTCGCGGTCCTCGCCGACTATGCGCTGATCGACCAGCACGGCAAGTTGAGCGTGCTGGGCATCTTCCAGCATGTATGGGTCGAAAGCTTTCCGGCGATGCATCCGCGCACCCACCTGGTGATCCGGGTGCGGGGCCGGCGCACCGAGATCGGCTCCCACGAACTCGGCATTCGCTTCGTGGATGATGACGGCACCGAGCTGATGGGGGGATCCGGCACGGTGCAGTTCGGCGAGCCGGCCGCCGGTGTGGTGGATGTCGAGGCCAGTGCAGTGCTGGTATTCGACATCCCGCTGCCCCATCCCGGCTCGTATGCATTCCAGATCACCCTCGACCAGGGCACGGCACTGCACGTTCCTCTTACTGTGAGTGACAGGGTGGAGTAGTCCCACTTCCCACTCCCCACTTCCCACTCCCCACTCATGGCCCTCTCCCGCCCCGACGCCCTCGCGCTGATGCATGAGTACACCGCATCCGAGCCGCTCCGTCGTCACATGTACGCGGTCGAGTTCGCCATGCGCGCCATGGCCGAGCGCGCCGGCGAGGACCCTGACGACTGGGGCCTCGTGGGATTGCTGCATGACTTCGACTACGAACGCTATCCCAACGATGCCCACTCCCCGACGGAAGAGCATCCCGCCGAGGGCGTGCGCCTCCTTGCCGCGCGCGGACTGCCGGAAGACATGCAGCAGGCCATCCTGGGGCACGCCACCTACACCGGAGTGCCTCGCGACACCGGCATGGCCCGCACGCTGTTTGCGGTGGACGAGCTCTGTGGTTTCCTGGTGGCCTGCGCGCTGGTCCGTCCCAGCCGCAGCCTGATGGATCTCGAGGTATCCAGCGTCAAGAAGAAGCTCAAGGACAAGGGCTTCGCCCGCGGGGTCTCCCGCGAGGACGTCACCGCAGGGGCAGCCGAGCTCGGTGTGCCACTCGATCAACTCATCGGGCAGGTCCTCGAGGCGCTTCGTCCCCACGAGACCGCGCTGGGACTTGGCACTGGCTGATGCGGCCTGCGCTGGAGCAGGTAATCTCGGCAGCGCGCACGGCAATGGACCGTGCCGCCGGCGCACGGGCCGTGCCCGGCAACAAGGTCGAGTTGCTGGTGGATGGGCCCGAGGCATACCAGGCGATGTTCGACATCATCGCCGATGCCCGGGCCTGGATCCATTTCGAGAACTACATCATCCGCAGCGACCAGGAGGGCTGGCGTTTCGCTGAGCTGCTGGCGCGACGCGCCCGGGAGGGTGTGCGGGTGCGGGTGCTTTACGACTGGTTCGGCTCCTTCAGCACCCGGGGCAACTACTGGAAGTACCTGCGCGACGCCGGGTGCGAGGTCCGTGCCTTCAATCGATTCAGCCTGCTCGACCTTGCCCGCACCGTTTCCCGCAATCACCGGAAGCTGGTCGTCACCGATGGTCGCCGCGCCGTGATCGGTGGTCTCTGCATCGGGGTCGAATGGACCGGCGCCGAGTCGGCTGATGGTCAGCCGTGGCGCGACACCGCCGTCAGCGTGGACGGACCTGCTGCCGCAGTCCTGGACCAGTCCTTTTCCCGCACCTGGTCCGTGGCCGGCGGAAGCATCCCGCCCCAGGACGTCGCCGCAGAGGTGCCGGCGGCCGGTGACGCCGAAGTCAGGGTCATTGTGGGCGAACCCGGGCGTGCCCGCGCCTTTCGCACCATGGAGATCCTGACCATGGCCGCGACCCAGCGGCTCTGGATCACCGACGCCTACATGATGGCACCGGCCCGGCTCTTCAATGCCTTTCGTGATGCGGCCCGCGATGGCGTGGATGTCCGGCTGCTCGTCCCCGGCACCAGCGACCTTCCCCTGGTGCGCAACCTCACCCGGATCGGCTACCGCAACCTGCTTCGGGCTGGCGTCCGGATCTTCGAGTGGGACGGCCCCATGCTCCATGCCAAGAGCCTCGGCACCGACGGCCGCTGGGTGCGAATCGGATCCACCAACCTCAACACTGCGAGCCTGGTCGGGAACTACGAGCTGGACGTCCTGGTTGACGATCCTCGCCTGGCCGAGGCCCTCGACCAGCAGTTCCGGCTCGATATGTCGCGCTCGCGGGAAGTGACCCGGCGTCCCATGCGGGTGCCCCACCGTCTCGGTCCACGCATCAGCCAGCGGCTGCCCGTAGCGCTGGAGCACATCGAAGCCGAACACCCGGTGGACCACGCAGTGGGTCTCCGCGAACGCCGGGAGCGTGCCGTGCTGGCGCTCAGAAGCGTCATGGCCAACGCCCAGCGATCGGTCTATCTCCCGCTGATGGCGCTCTTCGTCCTGCTCGGAGCCCTGCTGTTCCTGCTTCCCCGTTTTACCTCCTACTTCCTGGGCGTGGTCAGCATCTGGGTCGCTGTCACCGTCGGCCGGGAAGCTTTCCGCCGCCGCATCGACAGGTGACGCCGCCGGTTAGCCGAGCCGCATCAGGGGCGGCACGCGTGCCGCCCGGACCCGCCCGTCCAACGTTTCCATGACTCCCTGCGTATTCCTGACGTGACCGACGCCGAACTGGCCGCCCGGGCGGCGCACGGCGACGACAACGCGTTCGGGCAGCTGGTGGATCGGTACGCCCCGGCGGCACGGCGGGTGGCCCGGGCGCTGCTCGGCAGCGATGCCGACGCGGACGACGCGGCCCAGGAGGGCTTTCTCTCTGCGTGGAAGGCCATCGGCCGTTTCGATCAGTCCCGGCCATTCAGGCCCTGGTTGATGCGCATCGTGCTGAATGCGGCACGGGACGCCGGCCGGCGCCGTGGGATTCGCGAAACTGACGCCCTGTCGCCCGACGCCGCCGATCGGCGTGCGGGGCCGGACGTCGAAGCCGGGAGGGCGTTGCTGCGCGACCGGCTGCGGGAAGTACTGGCGACGCTGCCGGAACGGCAGCGGGTGGCCATCACGATGTTCGACGCCGAAGGGTATGCCCACGCGGAAATCGCGGAGGCGCTCGGCGTCCCGGAAGGGACTGTTCGGTCCGACGTATTCCATGCGAGGCGTGCACTGCGCGCGGACCTCGCGCCGTTTCTGGAGGATGTGCGATGACGCACGATCATGACCACCTGCCTGACGAACAACTCGGCCGGCTCCTGCGGGAGTCGCTCGAGCCGGACTGGCACGGCGCCTTCGTGGGCCGCGTCGGCGTCGCGATGCGGGCCGATGCCGAGAGCGCGCGCTGGTCGGTCCTCGCCGCCTGGCTGCGGCCGGGCCTGGTTGCGGCCACTGGCATCGCTGTCATGACCGCGCTCGGCTTTGCGCTGCTGCAGGCCCCGGCGGACCAGGCCAGCTTCGCTGACATGGTAGTGGCGGAAGGCGTGCCGGCAGCCATGCTCGCAGGCGAGCCTGGTCCCAGCAACGACTTGATGCTCTCAGCCGTCATGGAGGGGCGCTGATGCGACCCGAGAAGCGAAGCGCGGCGTTCCTGCTGGTCGCGATAGCGGTGCTGGGCCTCATCGTCGGCATCGGCAGTACGCTGGTGGCGGCACATGAAGGTGTCGGCCGGCTGCACTATCACGCGGACCGTCCCCAGCGCGGGCCCAACGAATACATGGACAAGCTGACCCGGGACCTCGAACTGACGGCGGAGCAGCGCGACAGCATCAGTGGCATCCTCGAACGCCAGCGTGGCGACATCGATGCCATCTGGCGCGAGGTGCGCCCGCGGTTCGACTCCCTGCGTACCAACGTGCGTGCGGAGATGCGCGCACTCCTTACCCCGGACCAGCAAGTGCGGTTCGACGAGATTTCACGACAGAATGATCAGAGGCGGAATCGTGGCAATTCGCGTTAGTCCCCTGTTGCTGCTGCTGGCCGGCGTAGCGGTGCCGTGTGCCGCGCAGGACACCATCCCTGCTCCCTCCCGCGCGGTGTCGCTGGCCGAGGCCATCGAACGCGCCCAGACGGTGCAGCCCAACGTCGTCCAGGCCGAAGGCGCTGTGGCCAACGCGGAAGCGCGGGTGCGCCAGGCCGGGCTGGGTGCGTGGCTGCCGACCCTCAGCTTCAGCAGCTCGATGAATCAGTCGTACTCCGGTGTGCCCGCCCGGGTGGACCCCAACACCGGCCTTTCGGTGGGCAGCTCGTCCGGCAGCGTCAACGCCCGGCTCAGCACCAGCGTGGACCTCTTCACCGGATTTCGCCGGGGCGCCGAATCGCGCGCGGCCCGGGCCGATCGCGACGCCGCGGATGCGTCGCTGATCGATACCCGGTTTCAGCAGCGCCTGACGACCACCAACCAGTTTTTCGATGCCCTGGCTGCCCGCCAGCTCCTGGCCGTCCGCCAGGCCAGCGTTCGCCGGGCTGAAGAGCAACTCAAGGTGTCGATCAACAAGCTCAATGCCGGATCGGCAACGCGGTCGGATTCGCTGCGCTCGCGGGTGACGCTGGGCACCGCTCAGCTGGCCCTGATTCAGTCCCAGGCTGATCTGGCCACTGCCGAGGCCGAACTCGGCCGCCTCATCGGCGAGAGCGGGCGGGTCGCGGCGCAGGATGATTCATCCTTCTATCAGGTGCGCGAACCGGGCGCCGATACCAGTGCGCTCCGGATCGAAGCCGAATCGCGCTCGCCCCGGGTCCAGGCGGCGCGCGCCGACGCCGACGCCGCGCAGGCGTCACTGTCGGCGTCAAAGTCCGACTACTGGCCAACCCTCTCGCTCTCTGCCAATACCGGCTACTCCGGCAGCAGCTCGCGCGACTACAGCCTCTATGGCAACCGGGGCCTTGGGCTCTCGCTCAACTGGCCCCTGTTCAACGGATTCCAGCGCGAGACCAGCATTGAAGTGCAGCGCAACGCTGCCGAGGTGGCGGAGGCGCAGGCGGCCGAAGCCAGCCGGAGTGTGGCATCGGATGTCACGGCACAGCTGGCCAACCTCGAGGCCTCGGTTGCCCGGATACGCATCACCCAGGTGAGCGTGCAGGCGGCCCAGGAAGACATGCGGGTCCAGCAGGAGCGGTACCGGCTCGGCGCGTCGACCATCGTCGACGTACTGACGTCGCAGGAAGCACTCGACCAGGCAGAAGTGGAGGCCGTCAACGCGCGCTTCGACTACCTCCGCGCCAAGGCCCAGATGGAAGCGCTGATCGGACGGACACTGTGAGTGCACTTGCCAGCACTGCCGAACGCATGGCCCAGCTCCCCGCCGACATCCCGCGGGATGCCATCATCGTCGTGCGGAATCTC
>JAICQR010000080.1 GCA_025937755.1 Gemmatimonadales bacterium
GGTCCAGGCGGAATGAATTGACTTCACGGCGTCGCTCCCCACTGCTCGTGCGTGCGGTCAGGACTGTTCAAGCCTAGGCGCGGCAACGGCTTTTGACAATCAAGTGGGCGGTCCATACCTTCCGCCGTGAACCACGACCAACGGGCCTTCAGGCCGCTGTCGTCGCCGGCCCGAATGGTCGGATTGACCCCCGGAATGGGCGCCTCCAGGGCGTTTTGCGAGCCACCGCCCCGCCAGGAGCGGGGTGGGCAGCCGGATCAGCTTCCTGTCGCAAGAAGCGGGCGCACCTGATGGCCTTCGCACATCTCCACACCCATAGCGAATACTCGCTCCTGGACGGGGCCAGCCGGATCGACGAGCTGGTGAGCCACGTCAAGAAACTGGGCATGGATTCGCTGGCGGTGACCGACCACGGCAACCTTCACGCGGCGTGGAGCTTCCACTCGGCCGCCAGGGCAGCAGGGATCCGCCCCATCCTGGGCTTCGAGGCCTACCTCGCGTTTGGCCCCCGCCAGGCACGGGAGAAACACCCTGGCGCGCCGGCCGCGTATAGCCACCTGGTGCTGCTGGCGCGCAATCGCACCGGCTACCGCAACCTCATCCGGCTCAGTTCGATCGGCTACCTCGAAGGCTTCTACCGCCGCCCGCGGATCGACCGCGAGGTGCTGGAACGCCATTCGGAGGGCATCGTCTGCCTGGCAGCGTGCATGTCAGGCGAAGTCGCGCTGCACCTGCGCCAGGAAAGGTACGACCTCGCCCGCGAAAGTGCGGCATGGTTTTCCCGCGTATTCGGACCGGAAAACTTCTGGCTCGAGATCCAGAAGCACGGCATCGCCGAGGAGCGGATCGTCGAGGAAGGCATGCTCGCGCTGGGGCGCGATCTGGGCCTCGGCGTCGTGGCGACCAACGATGCCCACTATCTCCGCCGGGAGGACGCCGAGAGTCACGACGTGCTGCTCGCGATTGGCACTGGCAGCGACCTCGACGACCCCAAGCGGTTCCGCTTCACCGGGACCGAGTCGTACGTCAAGAGCGAAGCGGAGATGCGGGCGCTGTTCCCCGAGCAGCCCGACGCGATTGCGAACACGCAGGTGGTCGCCGATCGCTGCGAGTTCGACTTCGAGAAGCGGTACTTCCTGCCGACGTTCCCCCGCCCCGCTGACGTCGCCACCGACGAAGAGCTGCTGGCCCGGCTGGCGGAAGAGGGCGCAGCGCGGCGCTATGGGACACCGCTTCCAGCCGACGCGCGCCAGCGGCTCGACTACGAGTTGTCGGTCATCAATGGCGCCGGTTATGCCGGGTATTTCCTGATCGTTCAGGACTTCATCCAGGCGGCGCGCGATCGCGGCATCCCGGTCGGGCCGGGCCGCGGCTCCGCCGCGGGCTCACTGGTGGCGTATTCGCTCGGCATCACCAATGTCTGCCCGCTCAAGTTCGACCTGCTGTTCGAGCAGTTCCTCAATCCCGAGCGCGTGTCGATGCCCGACATCGACGTCGACTTCTGCTTCGAGCGCCGCGGCGAAGTGATCGAGTACGTGCGCGAGCGCTACGGACGCGAGAGTGTCGGCCAGATCGTCACCTTCGGCACCATGAAGGCGCGGGCGGCGGTGAAGGACGTGGCGCGAGTGCTGCGCATTCCGCCGGGGGAGGCCGACCGGCTGACCAAGCTGATTCCGTCGGGTCCGGCCTACAGCCTGTCGATTCCCGACGCAGTCGAGAAGGTGGACGAGCTCAAGGAGCTGGTCCGTGGGAATCCGGCGTACCAGCGGCTGATGTCGCTGAGTTCGCGGATCGAGGGCATCAGCCGGCACCTCTCGGTGCATGCGGCGGGTGTCGTCATCGCGCCGGGACCGCTGGCCGACTATGTGCCCGTTTGCACCGCGCCGACCCGTGGCGCAGGCGCGGCCGGCTCGGGTGAGGACTCCATCATCACGCAGTTCGAGATGGGGCCGCTCGAGAAGGTCGGCATGCTGAAGATGGACCTGCTCGGCCTCAAGACCCTCACCGTCATCCATGACGCGGTGAAAGCCATCGAGGAGCGGCATGGCCGCACTATCGATATCGATGCGCTCGAGTTCGACGACCCCGCGGTCTACGACCTGCTGCGGGATGGCCGTACAGCCGGCGTGTTCCAGTTCGAGTCCCCGCTCGCCACCGAGACGCTGCGGGCCATGAAGTGCGACCGGTTCGACGACCTGGTGGCGTCCAACGCGCTGCTCCGCCCGGGCCCGCTCGACACCGGCATGCACACGGTGTTCATCCGGCGCAAGCTGGGCCAGGAGAAGGTGTCCTACCCGCATCCTCTGCTGAAGGAGGTACTCGAGCCCACCTACGGTGTCATCACCTACCAGGAACAGGTGATGCGAATCGCCAACGTCCTGGCGGGCTTCTCGCTGGCCGAGGCAGATGTGCTGCGGAAGGCCGTAGGGAAAAAGGACGCCGAGCTGATCAGGAAGGAACTGGGCCGCTTCGTCGAGCGCGCCGTTGCGCAGGGACATCCGAAGAAACTGGCGGATGAACTCGCGGCGCAGATCGAGACGTTCGGCCGGTACGGCTTCAACAAGTCGCATTCGGTGGCGTATTCGGTGCTGGCGTACCAGACCGCGTGGCTCAAGGCGCACTATCCCGCCGAGTTCATGGCTGCGCTCCTGTCGGCTGAAATCGGCAACACCGACAAGGTGGTGCAGTACATCAACGAGGCGCGCAGCCTCGGCATCGAGATCCTGCCGCCGGACGTCAACGAGTCGGGCTTCAAGTTCACGGTCGTGGCCGACCGGCGGGTGCGTTTCGGGCTGGGTGCGATCCGCAACGTCGGTGAGGGCGCGATCCTCTCGATCATCGCCGCGCGGACCGAGAAGCCCCTCACTACCCTGTCCGACCTGGTCGAGCGGGTGGACCTCCGGCTCTGCAACAAGCGGGTGCTCGAGTCCCTGGTCTCGGCGGGCGCGTGCGACGGGCTGGGTGGCAACCGCCGGCAGCTGACCGCGGCGCTCGAGAATGCGCTGGCCGAAGCAGCGCTGCTGCAGGCCGAGCGCGAGGCAGGACAGGCGTCGCTCTTCGGTGAAGGGCCACCGGCCCGGGAACATTCGCGCGGCCTGCCCGACCTGGCACCCTGGTCCGAGGCCGAGCGATTGGCCAGGGAGAAGGAGGTCCTCGGCTTCTTCATCTCCGGCCATCCGCTGGAGCGGTATCGCAGCGAAGTCGAGCTCTTCGGCGCCCGCACCACGGCCACGCTGCAGGAGTGGAGCGAACACGCGGTCACCATCGGAGCAGTGGTGACCCAGGTCAAGCGCCAGATCTCGAAGAAGACCGGCAAGGAGTACGCCCGCCTGGTGCTGGAAGACTTTCACGGCACGGCCGACGCCATTGTCTTCCCCGATGCCTGGGCGCGGCTCAACCAGGTCATCATTCCGGATGCTTCGCTGCTGCTCACGGGCGGCTTCAGCGACCGCGACCGCGGCGAGGATCGGGCCCCGTTCCTGGTCGAGAGCGCCAGCGCACTGGCCGACCTGCGCGAGAGCGGCGCCGTCGCGCTGAGCCTCCGCTGGCGCCAGCCCAGTGCGCCACCAGCCGAGACCGTCCGGTCCGCCGCCGCGCTCTGCTCGGCCCACCCGGGTCCCACCCCGCTGTATATTGAATGGAGCGACGGGAACGGAGAGGCGGTGCGTCTCCGCGCCCGTCGCGTTCGCGTCGCCGCTGAAGAGGATCTCCTGAGGGCCCTCCGCGACCTGCTCGGACCGGACGCCGTCCACTATGTGAAGGCCAACTGAGGCATGCCCCCATCCCTGTACACCCTTGAGTTCGAGAAGCCGCTCCTGGAACTGGAGCGGCAGATCGAGGACCTCTCACGGGTCCACTCGGACAACAGGGTGGATGTGTCGGGTGAGGTCGCCGGCCTCGAAGCCAAGCTGGAGCAGCTTCGTGCCGAGATCTATGGCGGACTCAGTCCAATCCAGCGGGTGCAGGTGGCCCGCCATCCCCGCCGGCCGTACACCCTCGACTACCTCAGCAGCATCTTTACCGATTTCATCGAGCTCCACGGCGACCGCCTGTTCATGGATGACCCCGCCATCGTAGGTGGCTGGGCCCGGCTCGATGGTGACACGGTCATGGTCATCGGCCACCAGAAGGGCCGTGATACCAAGGACAACCTCAAGCGCAACTTCGGGATGCCGCATCCCGAGGGGTATCGCAAGGCGCTCCGGCTGATGCAGCTCGCCGCCAAGTTCGGCGTACCGGTCATCACCCTCATCGACACCCCTGGCGCTTACCCCGGCCTGGGCGCCGAGGAGCGGGGTCAGAGTGAGGCGCTGGCTCGCAACATCCTCGCGATGAGCGCGCTGCCGACGCCTGCGATTGCAGTGGTGATCGGAGAAGGCGGTTCAGGGGGAGCGCTGGCGCTGGGCGTGGCTGACCGGGTGCTGATGCTCGAGAACTCGGTGTACTCGGTCATCTCGCCCGAGGGCTGCGCCGCGATTCTCTGGAAGGACGCCTCCCAGCGCGCGCGTGCTGCGGAGGCACTCAAGCTCACTGCACCCGACCTGCTCGAGTTCAAGGTGGTGGATGAGATCATCCCGGAGGCCCTGGGTGCTGCCCACCTCGACCCCGATGCAACCGGCGAGGCACTGCGCGCCGCGCTGATCCGCCACGTGGGTGAGCTCCGCAAGGTGAAGCCTGACCGGCTGGTGCGCCGGCGCGCCGAGAAGTACGGCGCGATGGGCGTCTATGAAGAGGCCTGATGGCTGACGGCACCCTCCTCGAAGTCCGCTTCAAGGGCACACGACGAAGCTATTTCCGCTGGGCCGGTGCGGACGACGTGCGCACCGGCGACGCGGTGGTAGTCGAGGCGGAGCGCGGCCGCGACTTCGGTCATGTCACCGCTGCCGGTGCTGTCGCCGAGAAGAAGTGCGCCGGTGCCTGCACCGGATGTGCGGTGGGCGAGGCCATCGTGGGAGAGAAGGCGCCGGTCCGCGACGTCGTTCGTCGCGCGACGCCCGAGGATCTCGAGACCTGGAAGGAAGCGCGCGGCTCCGAGGAGGCGGTGCGCCGGAAGGTCATGGAGCGGGTGCGGGCCCACGATCTGGTAATGAAGGTCAGCGACTGCGAGTGGCAGTGGGACCGGGCCAAGCTCACCATTTACTTCACCGCCGAGCGGCGGGTGGACTTCCGCACCCTGGTGCGCGACCTCGCCAGCCAGTTCCGAACCCGGATCGAGCTGCGACAGATCGGCGTGCGCGACGAAGCGGCGCAGCTTTCCGGCGTGGGCCGCTGCGGGCGGGAGTACTGCTGCTCGTCGTGGCTCAAGGAACTCACGCCGGTCAATCTCGGGCTCGCCAAGGACCAGCATCTCTCGCTCAACCCGACCCAGATCTCCGGCGGGTGCGGCCGCCTGCTCTGCTGCCTCAAGTACGAACACGAGTTCTACGTGGCCAGCCGCAAGCGGTTCCCCAAGGAGGGCAAGATCCTCCAGACTGCGCTCGGCTCGGAGAAGGTGGTGGCGGTCGACATCTTCCGCGAGCGGGTGTACCTGCGGGGCGAGGGACAGGCCTCTCGCATCATTCCACTGAGCCAGCTGAGGGACGAGCAGGAGCAGGCCGCCGCGCACGAAACGCCGGCCGCGACGATCCCGATTCCTGACCGGCGACAGGCCGACCGCCGGGTCACATCCGCTGATGGGGCGTCGGGTGCGAACAGTTTGGACTCAAGCGCTGATGACGCTGATGTTCCGGAGACGACGGATGCGGTCGACTCGTCGGCCCCGAGGCGCCGGAGGAGGCGGAGGCGTCGCGGTGGGGGCGGTGGCAGCGGCAACACCTCGGGAGATGTGTCGTGAGCCGGTTCTTCCTCACTACGGCCATCGACTACGCCAACGGCGATCCCCATCTCGGTCATGCCTACGAGAAGATGGGCGCCGACGCGATTGCCCGGTACCGTCGCCTCCAGGGCGACGACGTCTGGTTCCTCATCGGCATGGACGAGCACGGCCAGAAGGTGGCGCAGACCGCCGCGGAACAGGGGATCGCGCCGGCCGATCTCGCCGAGTCGCTGGCGCAGCGCTTCCAGGCAATGTGGCGCAGGCTGGGCATCACCCACGACCAGTTCATCCGCACCACCACCGATGCCCATCGCAGCGGCGTCCAGGAACTGATTGAACGCATCTTCGAACGGAACCCTGACGACTTCTACGAGCGGGCCTACTCCGGCTGGTATTGCGTCGGCTGCGAGGCGTTCAAGCAGGATGCGGAAATCGCCGATGGCCACTGCGTGCTGCATCCGACCCGGACCCTCGAGTGGGTGGAGGAGACCAACTGGTTCTTCCGGCTCTCACGCTACCAGCAGTTCCTGCAGGACCTCCACCGCGACCAGCCCGAATTCCTGCAGCCGGACAGCCGCCGCAACGAAATCCTGGGGCTGCTGGAACAGGGGCTCGAGGACATCTCCGCCAGCCGGGCCCGGCTCACGTGGGGCGTACCTTTTCCCCGCCCTGTGTCGTCGGGTGAGCGGCAGATCACGTACGTGTGGTTTGACGCGCTCCCCAACTACTGGACTGCGACCCGGTTTCCCGATTCCCGTGCAGAGTGGCCGGCCCAGTTGCACGTCATCGGCAAGGACATCACCCGCTTTCACGCGGTGATCTGGCCCGCCATGCTGGAGGCGGCGGGGCTCCCGTTGCCGGAGCGCGTCTGGGCGCATGGTTTCGTCCAGTACCGGGGCGAGAGATTCTCGAAGAGCGCCGGTGCCCGCCTCGACCTGGCCGAGGCGATCGACCGCTTCGGCCCCGATGCCTTTCGGTACTTCCTGCTGCGGGAAGTGCCCTGGGACAACGACGGCAACTTCAGCTGGGAGCGGTTCGAGGAGCGCTACACCGCCGAACTGGCGGACGGCCTCGGCAACCTGGCGGCGCGATCACTCACGATGCTGGCCAAGTATCGCGACGGCGCTGTGCCGGCCGGCAACGCCACCGAACTCGACCAGCAGGGCCTGGCTGCCATCGAGCGCTACGTCGCGGCGATGGACCGGCTGGATCTTCGTGCGGGTGCGGACGTGGCGTGGGAACTGGTGACCGCTGCCAACCTGTTCGTGCAGCAGCACGCGCCCTGGTCGCTCGCAAAGGCGGGGCGCAATGCCGAACTGGACAACGTGCTCGGAGCGCTGGCGCGCTGTCTCTACCGGCTCTCGCTGCTGACCAGCCCGTTCCTGCCCGATACGTCTCAGGTGTTGTTCGAGGCGGTTGGAGCGTCGGGCGAAGCGGCGTCAGCACGCTGGGACACACTCCTCGATCCGCCCGTCGGGGGCGCGCGCAGTTCGGTTCCAGCGATCCTGTTTCCCAAGCCCGAGACCGTGTCCTAGCGATTCGCCAGAACACTTTCCTGCAACTCGCTGCATACTCGCTCTGTAAGCCATTGATTGCCAAGCACTTGACTTGGGGGCCTGGTTCTTGACATACCCGGTACCGGAAGCCATCTTCCCTGCCTGAAAGTCCCGCCGTCCCGAGCAGTCTCTGGGGAGGTTGGGGAGGCAGGATGCGGTTATCGCCCCAGAGAAGCGAGTGGTGGATGGCAAGAAAGCGCCGATGGACAGTCGTGCTGGTTCCGCACGATTCAGAGCCCTCCAGGATCGTTGAGGTCTCCTACTCCCTGCTCAAGATTGCAGCCTCCGTGGCGACCGTCCTGGTCGGCACCGCGCTGCTGTTTGGGTACGCGAGCCTGTCCCAGTCCATCGACCTGAGTCGAACCGAGCGGCTGGCGGCGGAAAATGAGCGGCTGGCATCGCAGCTGGGCGAACTCCACGGCCGCCTGCACCACCTCAGCGACACTCTCGGCGCTCTCGCCACCCGCGACGAACAGATCCGCCTCCTCGCCAATCTCGAGCCCATCCCTGACGAAGTCCGCGAAGCCGGCATCGGTGGTCCCGCCGGGACCACCCGGCAGGCCCCGATCGGCAGCGAGCTGTCGCGCCGGGCGGACGAGATCCGGGTGGACATCAGCGCCATGATGCGCCGGGCCAACGTACTGGCTGCGTCCTTCACCGAAGCGGCGGACAGCCTTGAGAACCACCGTGAGCGACTGGCGGCCATGCCGTCGTTCATGCCGACCCAGGGCTGGCTCACCAGCAATTTCTCGCGTGCCCGCTACCATCCCGTGCTGGGAGTGGCCCGGCCCCACGAGGGCATCGACGTCACCGCGCCGGTGGGCACCCCGATCGAGGCACCCGCGGCCGGCAAGGTGGTCGGCTCCGGCTGGGAAGCCGGCTATGGCAACGTCGTGACCATCGACCACGGTTACGGAATCGAGACCAAGTTCGCCCACGCCTCCAAGCTTCTGGTGCGCCGGGGCGAGAAGGTCGAACGAGGAGAGCAGATCGCGCTGGTCGGCTCGACCGGCCTCGCGACCGGTCCCCACCTCCACTATGAGGTGCACGTCAACGGCCGCCCGGTGGATCCCCTTCGATATGTGCTGCCGGAGGTGGTGACGGACTGAACTAGTGGGAAGTGGGAAGTGGGAAGTGGGAAGTGGGAAGTGGGAAGTCCGACGGAAATAAGCGAGCCTCCGCGTGCAAAC
>JAICQR010000161.1 GCA_025937755.1 Gemmatimonadales bacterium
GCCACCAGCCGCTTCGGCCCCACCCGGTCGCTCCACTCTCCCGCCGGATAGCTTGCGGCACTCCGCACCACATGCAGCCCCGCCCACGCCAGTGGAACCAGGGCCACCGACAGCCCCACCTGCTGCAGCCGCAGCAGGATCAGCGTCTCCGGCATCCGCAGCGCACTGAACAGCGCCAGCGCGACCATGGGCCGGTAGGAAGGAGCGATGGAAGACGCCGACGACGCCGAGCCGGCATTGGCCCCGCCGCCCCTCACCCGCGGGTCCCGCCCCGCTCCCCGCAATGCCACGAGCAGCACCGCGATTGCCACCAGGCCGGGCAGCAGGCTCCATCGAATCACGTCGGGGACGTCCGCTCCCTGCGCCAGCAGCAGCCACGCAACCACCGAGCCGACCACTGCGCCCAGGTGGTCTGCCGCACGATGCAAGCCGAAGGAGCGGCCCTCGCCTCCCTTCGGCGTCACGTCGGCAATCAGCGCATCGCGCGGCGCCGTTCGCAGTCCCTTGCCCACCCGGTCGAGCACACGAAACCCCACCACCTGCCACGCCGCCGAGGCGACCGACATCAGCGGCCGCACCAGCACCGCCGTACCGTAACCCGCCAGGATCAGCGGCTTCCGAAGCCCGGGCCGGTCCGACAGCCGCCCGCTCACCCACTTGAGTACAGCCGACGTGAACTCCGCCGCTCCGTCCAGCAGCCCCAGCATTGCCGCGTTGCCGCCGATCCGCGTCACGAACGCCGGCAGCAGCGGATACACCATCTCACTCGCGACGTCGTTGAACAACGAGACGGCCGCGAGGCCTTTCACCGGCGCGGGAACACGCTGGGTCACGCACACCTCCACGGAAATCCCATCCCTGACCCCTGACCCCTGACCCCTGATCCCTGACCCCTATATTTCCTGCATGACCTCAGTCCCGCCCCCGTCCTTCCACGAATCCAACCTCTGGTCCACCCCCATCCGCGACCTCGGCCTCACCATCAAGGGCACCAGGCTCGAGCCGCTGGTGGCCCAGGTCATGGACGAGCTGCGGGGCACGGGTATCATCCACCTTACCCCCCGATTCTACCTCTCCACCGAATGGGGCGTGCCGTTCGAGACCATCGCCGTCGCGATCCCCTTCTACCTCGCCAGCGCCGAACTCGCCGAGCTCCACCGCGAACGCGCCATGCTGGTCGAGGGCTTCGACCGCCAGGAGATCCTCAGCTATCTCCGCCACGAGCTGGGGCACGTCGTGAATTATGCCTGGCGGCTCTACGATCGCGAAGACTGGATCAAGCACTTTGGCGCCATCACCCGGCCCTACCGGGACGATTACACCCCCAAGCCGTTCAGCCGGCAACACGTGCGGCACCTTCCCGGCTGGTACGCCCAGAAGCATCCCGACGAGGACTGGTCCGAGACCTTCGCCGTCTGGCTCACGCCCGGCAGCAACTGGCGCAGCGAGTATGCCGGCTGGCCTGTGGCCTTCGGCAAGCTCCAGCTCTGCGATCGGCTGATGCGAGAGCTGGGCGCCACCATCCCGCCCGTCACCGACGACGAGCTCGATGAGGATGTGGCCGATATCGATTATTCGCTGGAGGATTTCTACGACGAGGACGACGACCTGGGCGACGACATCCCGCCCGGGCTCGACGGCGCGTTGCGCGCCATCTTCAGTGACCTGGGCCGCCGCACCGGCCAGGAACCGCCCCGCCCCGCCGCCGACCTCATGCGCAGCCTCGAGCGCGCACTCATGATCAACGTCTTCCGCTGGACCGGCCACTTTCCCGAACGCACCCAGGTGCTGCTGCGCCACCTCGAGGAACGGGCCCAGACCCTTGGCCTCGGCTACGATCCCGCGCGCGAGGAGTCTGCCCGCCTCGCGATCACCACATTCATCACCGCGCTCGCGATGACCCACATCCACCGCGGCAGCTATCTGCCGTAACGTCGCTCCGCTGCCACGACGATTTTCTCGATCAGCGCCGGATACTCGATTCCCGCCGCGTTCGCCGCCATCGCCAGTTCCGACTCCTCTTCCAGGTAGCAGCTCGCGTTCACTTCCAGCACGTAGATCTCGCCCGTCTCGGTGAGCCTGAGGTCCACCCGCCCGTAGTCCCGCACCCGCAGCGCCCGATACGCGTCGATCGAGACCTTCTGCAGCTTGGCCCGCAGCTCGTCGGGGATGTCGGCGATGACCGACCTCGTGCCCTTGTACTCCTTGCTGGCCTCGTTCCACTTGGCCCGGCTGTCGAGAATCTTCGGCTGGTCCTTGGGAAATCCGGTGAAATCCACCTCCACCGGCGGCAGCGCCTGCGGCTTGATATTGCCCACGATCCCCACGAAGAACTCTCGCCCCTCGATGTACTCCTCGGCCAGGGCGGCGTCCTCCAGCTCGCGGTGGATCTTGTCCACCTGCTTCATCAGGGAGCCGGTGTCATGCACCAGCGACTTGGCGCCGATGCCGATGGACGAGTCGGCCCGGAGTGGTTTGACGAAGAGCGGCATCCGGAGGTTGCCGCCGGTCTCGAAGTCCGCCGCCCGCGAGAACACGGCGAACCGGGGATAGAGAATGCCCTCGAACTCCAGCAACTTCTTGCTGAGTCCCTTGTCCTGGCTCAGGTAGAGTTCGCCTGGCCCGCCGCCGGTGTAGCGATAGCCTTGCGACTCCAGAATCGCTGCCACCAGCATGTCGCCCATCACGCTGTCGCCGAAGGTCTCCGCCATGTTGAAGACCAGGTCGGGTTTCCGCCGCGACAGCCCTTCCAGCATCTTGCCGACGTCACTGTAGATGGCCAGCACCGACACCGAGTGCCCCAGCTTCTTGAGGGCACGCGACACCTGCCCCACCACGACGTCGAGATCGTCGTCCGATGGATCGGGTGCCTCGACCGCGGTGAGGACCGTGATCTTCATTCGTCGAGTCCCATGCCCCAGCGGGCCAGCGCCACCGGCAGCCCGCCATATTGCAGGAGAGAGGCATGGAAGTCTCGCAGCGGTGCGTCCTCGCCTTCCCGCTCGCGCCATGCATCGCGCAGCGCCAGGATCTCACGCCGCCCCACGGCATATGACAACTGGTACGTCGGCATCGCGCAGTACCGGCGTACCTCGGCCTCGGCGTCGCGCCGCTCCATCGGCATCGCCGCCACCAGCCGGTCCACCGCCTCGGCCGGTGCCATGCCCCGGGTATGCAGGCCGACGTCAAGCACCACGCGCGCCGCCCTCCACTGCAGGTTGACCAGTTGCATCAGGCGGGTCTCCGCCGTCTGGTAGAACCCGAACTCTCCCATCAGCGTCTCGGAATACAGCGCCCATCCCTCCACCATGATGGGCGTGCTGATCCGTCGCCGCACTTCAGAGGGCAATCGCTGTGCCAGCGACCGCTGCAGATGGTGTCCGGGATACGCTTCGTGGGAAACGAGCGCGGGAAGCGAATGTCCCCCCCCGAGGGGTGGGGATACGGGGGGAGTCACCAGCAACCGTCCCGGACCTCCCAACTCCAGCGGCGCCCGCATGTATGCCGCAAACGGCACCAGCGGAACCAGGAAGGGTGGTGTCGGCTCCACCACCAGCGGCACTTCCGCTTCCGGCATCAGGTCGTGCGTGACGATGAACTCCCGCGCCCGGTCCACTTCAATGCTGTACGCCGCGAGCAGGTCGAGCGCGCCCGAACCGTGGCGAAGTCCGTCTACTACGTCACGCCAGTGACGGTGCGAGTCGATCACCCGCGCTGCCTCCGCTACCTGCGCTTCGGTCTCTTCCAGCAGGCGCAGTCCGTAGCGCCAGAGTTCCGGCGCGCTGCCCCGGAGTGCGTGCTCGTGGTGCAGCCGCCGCTCGAACTGTTCGTCACCCACTGCATGTGCCAGGGGGTCCTGGCTCGGCGCGATGTCGCTCCCCAGCGCCCGCCCGAACCGGGTCAGCGCCTCGAGCGTTTCGCGCGCGGCTGCCTCCATTTGCTGGGCAAGCTCCGGGACCGCCGATGCAAAATGCGCGGCTGCCCGCGCAATCAGCTCGCCTCCGCCGCCCAATGACGACAGGGCAGCGTCCCCGAAGACGATCGGCGGAGCATTGAGGCTGGCCCGGGCTTCGTCCAGAAATGCCGGCGCCGCCTTGAGCCGCGCCAGCACC
>JAICQR010000037.1 GCA_025937755.1 Gemmatimonadales bacterium
GCCGGAGCCGCTGCCGTTCGGGGTTGCGGGGGCGTCGGTGTCGGCGCTGTTCGCCGCACCGGGTGGGGTGTGGGCCATGAGTGAGCGCACCGCGGTCAACGATGCGGCGCTCACTTTCCTGTCGTCTGATTTGCGCGACGTCCGGTATCTCACAGGGCCCTCGGCCACCGGGCTGCCCTTCAACACCGCGCGCAAGCTGATCGGTGCGGGGGCCGCGCTTTGGGCCGCCACCGACCAGGGCGCGGCCCACATCGAGTTGGAGAGCGGCAGGGTGGAGTTGCTCGAGGACACCAGAGGGCTGCCCGATCGGCGGGTGTTCGACGTGACGACCCGGCAGGGCTGGCTCGGGGTTGCGAGCGAACGGGGTGCGGTGCGCTACACCCTGGATTCGCTGATACCGCTTCGGGTGGCGCCGACCCTCAACCAGCCCGCCTACGCGATCGCGATGAACGCCGACACCACCTGGATCGGCACCGATGACGGCCTCGTGTTTACCCTTGGTGGGGAGGGCGACCTGCTGCGCCCCGCGGGGATGCGCGGGTTGGAATTCGCCGAGCCGGTGATTGGCCTTGCCTGGATGGGGCGGTCGCTACTCGGTCTGACGCCCACCCGCGTCATCTGGCGCGACTCGGACGATCAGTGGCAGGCAGGAGTGGACTACGAGAATCAGCTGGGCCGGTTGCGCGCGATGGCGGTGGATGGCGACGGCGTCTGGCTCGCCGGTGAACGCGGCGCCGGCTGGGCACGCCTCGGGCTCCCGGTCGTACGGCCCGTGCTCGATGGTGACATCCCGGGCGACGCGCGCGACGTGGCAGTGGATGCAGACCACATCTGGATCGCAGCGGCCGGCGGTGTGGTGCGCTTCACACGAGAGGCGCTCCGGTGACGCGCATGGCTGACGGTCCCGAGTTCGACCGCATCCGCGGCATCGTGGATGCGCTGGGCGACGCGGCCGGAAGCCTCGGCGATGATGCCGGCGAGATCCCTCCGGGCGAAGGCACCCTGGTTGCGAGCACCGATGCGAGTGTCGAGCATGTGCACTTCCAGCGCGACTGGCTCAGCGCCGAGGAGATCGGCTGGCGCTCGGCTGCGGCAGCGCTCTCCGACATTTCCGCCCAGGGGGCCGAACCAGTGGCGCTCCTCACGGCGCTGGCGCTTCCAGCCGCCACGCCCGAAAGCGAGATCAGCGGCGTGATGCGGGGCGTGGGAGCTGTGGCACGAGCCGCCGGCGCCAAGGTCGTTGGCGGTGACCTCGTGCGAGCGCGCGACTGGACCGTGACGGTCACGGTGATGGGACGGGCGATGCGGCCGGTGCTCCGCTCCGGCGCCTCGCCCGGCGATGGGCTCTGGGTCACGGGCACCCTTGGGGGCGCTCGCGCAGCGCTCGAGGCATGGCTGGACGGCCGGGTGCCGCCTGCTGGTGCACGGCAGGTATTTGCACATCCTCCGCTGCGCGTGGCTGCCGGGCGGTGGCTCTCGGCCCACGGTGCCACCGCGATGCTCGATTTGAGCGATGGACTCGCTGCCGACGTGCAGCACCTCGCAGCCGCGTCCGGCGTGCTGGCCACGCTCACGCTGGAGCGTGTCCCGGTGCAACCGGATGCGGCGGTCGCGGCGGTCGAGGCCGGCATCGACGCCACCATCTACGCAGCGCAGGGCGGGGAAGACTACGAACTGCTGGCGGCGATGCCGCCTGAATTCGGCGACTCCGGTGTGCGGGCGTTCGAGAAGGCCACCGGCCACGGCATCATCCAGGTGGGGACGGTCGAGCGCGGGAGCGGCGTGCGGCTGCTGCTTCGGGGCGAGCGCATCCGTGCCACCGGCTTCGATCATTTTCGGTGAAGGCGCTTCGCGTCCTCCGCTACGTCGCATCGCTGGGCGTGCTCACCTTCTGGCACGGGCTGCAGGTGATGGTGGCGGCGCTGGTCGGCATACGGCACCAGCCGGGCGGGATCTACGATCGCGCGGCGCACAACTGGGGACGCCGTTTGCTGCGGGCAAACGGAGTGCCGGTAGACGTGAGCGGCCTCGAGCACCTCGTGCCCGGCACATCGTACGTGTACGCGAGTAACCACGTCTCGTTTGCTGATATCTGGGTGCTGTTCGCCGTGCTTCCCGGCTCGGTGCGCTTCGTCGCAAAGAAGGAATTGCTGTCGGTGCCATTCTTCGGGCGCGCGGTGCGCGCCAGCGGCCAGATCCCGATCGACCGTGCCAACCTGCGCGACGCCTTCGCCGCGTACGATGCTGCAGCGCTTGCCATCCGCGGCGGGCTATCCGCAATCGTCTTCGCCGAGGGCACCCGCAGCCGCGACGGCTCCCTCCGCGATTTCAAGAAGGGCCCGTTCGTGCTGGCAATCGCCGCCGGGGCCCCGGTAGTGCCGGTGCTGCTGCAGGGAACCCGCGATGTGCTGCCGCCGGGGGGCTGGTGGGTGCGTCCCGGCCGTGTCCGGGTGATACTCTCCGCGCCGGTGCCGACCTCGGGCTTGAGCTACGAGGATCGGGACGAACTGCTGGGAAAAGTCCGGGCCGGCATGCTGTCCCGATGAGGCCCCGGCTCCCATCCTCCTGCCGGTTCGCCTAACTTCCGCCCGACTCCAACCCCCGAGCCGAATGTCCACCATCATCGACGTCCACGCCCGTGAAATCCTCGACAGCCGTGGCAATCCCACGGTCGAAGCCGAAGTCACGCTCGCCAGCGGGGCCAGCGGCCGCGCCGCCGTGCCGAGCGGGGCCTCGACCGGCGAGAACGAAGCCGCTGAGCTTCGCGATGGGGACGAGTCGCGTTACGGCGGGAAGGGCGTGCTCGACGCTGTCCGAAACGTCAACGAAGTCATCGGGCCGCGACTGGAAGGGATGGAAGCCACCGACCAGATGCTGGTCGACGCCGAGATGATGGACGCGGACGACACCCCGAACAAGGGCCGGCTCGGCGCCAATGCGATTCTGGCGGCCTCGCTGGCCACCGCGCGCGCGGCGGCCCAGGAAACCGGGCTCCCGCTCTATCGCTACCTCGGCGGTCCCATGGCGCGGATTCTTCCGGTGCCGATGATGAACATCCTCAACGGCGGGGCTCACGCCAGCAACAACGTGGACGCGCAGGAGTTCATGGTGGTGCCTGTGGGCACCGACAACTTCAGCGACGGCCTTCGCATGGGCGTCGAGGTATTTCACGCGCTGAAGAAGGTGCTGGGCGAGATGAAGCTCTCCACGGCTGTGGGCGATGAAGGCGGCTTCGCGCCGATGCTGCCCTCCAACGAGGCGGCGCTGGACGTCGTAATGAAGGCGATCGAGCGGGCCGGCTACGTGCCGGGGCAGGACGTCGGCATCGCGCTGGACGTGGCGGCCAGCGAGCTGCATCAGGGTGATGATGCCTATGTCTTCAAGAAAGGCGATGGCAGCCGACGCAGCGCCGAAGAGATGGTGGGACTGTACGAGGAGTGGGCAAATCGCTATCCGATCGTCTCGATCGAGGATGGTCTGGCCGAGAATGACTGGGCAGGGTGGGCCAGGCTCACCGAACGCTTGCACGACCGGGTGCAACTGGTGGGTGACGACCTCTTCTGCACCAACGTCAACCTGCTGGGCCGCGGCATTGAGGAGGGCATCGCCAATGCGATCCTGGTCAAGGTCAACCAGATCGGCACCCTGACCGAGACGCTCCAGGCCATCGAGCTGGCGAAGAGCAGCGGCTACGGGGTCATCATTTCGCATCGCTCGGGTGAAACCGAGGACACCTTCATCGCCGACCTGGCGGTGGCCACCGGCGCGGGCCAGATCAAGACCGGCAGCGCCAGCCGGACCGACCGGACCGCCAAGTACAACCAGCTGCTGCGGATCCAGGAAGAACTGGGCGAGCTGGCCACCTATCCCGGGCGGGATCTCTACGCCCTGTGAGCAGCCGGACCTGGGCCGTTATCGCCATCCTGGTGCTGATGGGCATCTTCGCGGTGCAGGGCGGGGAGTACAGCTGGTGGGACCACCGGACGCTGGAGCGCCGGCTGGAGGCCGAGCGGGACTCGGCCGCGCGGCTCGAGGTGGTGATCGACTCGCTGGAGCAGATGAAGAAGAGCCTGGAGACCGATCCGAAAGTGCAGGAGCGGATTGCGCGCGAGGTGTACGGCATGATCCGGCCGGGGGAGCACCTGTACCGGATTACCACGGCGACGAAGTGAGAAAGTGGGAAGTGGGAAGTGGGAAGTGGGGAGTGTTCACGAGCTTGACGCGATCGGCGCAAACCCGCTAGGATTGCCGCTCCCGAGGCAGGGTAGCTCAGCTGGTTAGAGCACGGCACTCATAATGCCGGGGTCGCGGGTTCGAGTCCCGCCCCTGCTATGCCCCGGTGATGCCGGGGCCTTCTTATTGGACTCGGCCTGCGGCTCGAGTCCCGCCCCTCCTATTTCCCACTTCCCACTTCCCACTTCCTACTTCCCACTGGTACGCGGCGCGCCTCTTGCTTGGTCCAGGCTGACACCCTGTCAAGAGGCTGGGATTGCACGACCCATTGCAGCTGGAGCGCCCCCGCGCTCAGGCGACGGCCACCGGCTCGCGCGTTACCGCGCGGGTCGGAGGAGCCGACATCTGGTTTGAGTCGCCCGATGTAGCGCTGCGACCGTCGGTCGAGGGCTTCGTCGCGGCGTTCCTGCTGCCGGCGCTCGAACTCCGGCGCCCCCTGCTCGTCGCGGGGTACGCCTGCCCCGAGTTCGTCGCCGGCACGCGGCAGGTTGTGGAGCGGGCGCATCAGCAGTGGGGCCTCCCCCTGCTGCCCCCTCGCTACGCGGCCGCGATCGGCGAGCTGGCCGGTGCGCGTTCTCCGCGCGCCGGGCTCCTGTTCAGCGGCGGCATCAATTCCTTTCACGCGCTTCTCGCGTCCGGTCGCCACGTCGACGATCTCGTCTTCGTGCAGGGCTTTGACCTTCCGCTCACGGACGTATCTCGCGCATTGCGGTGCGAGCGGAGCCTGAGTGAGGTCGCTGAGGCAACCAGCACCCGTGCCATCCGGGTGCGCACCAACCTGCGGCTGCACCCCCTGTTTCAGCACCTCTCGTGGGAGCGTGCGCGGGGCGGAGCCCTGGCTGCCGTGGGACATGTGCTCTCCGACCACATCACGGCCGCCCTGGTTGGGTCATCGGGTCCGTCCAGCGTACGGGGCTGGAGCAGCGCCAGCCTTCGGGTAGATCAGGTCGCGGGGGGCTTCGACGCCGGCCAGAAGCTCCGCGCAATTGCGCAGGAGCCGCTTCTGCGGCAGCATCTCCGGGTCTGCCGGGAGAACCGCGGGTCCGATCCCAACTGTTCATGCTGCGAGCGATGCCTGCGCACCCGGATGACACTGCTCGCCGAGGGCCAGTCGTCAGACTATCGCGTTTTCGAAAGTGACGCGACATTGGCTGAGCGGCTCGACGCAATGGAACGCATTGTCGATCCGTCATTATTTCCCGTGTATCAGACACTCATCACCAGACCGCTGCCGGCCGACGTGGCACTCGCCGCGTCGCGGCTGCTCGCTCGAAGCCGCGTGACCTACCGGCGGCTTCGCCGCCGGGCATGGCTGGGCCGAGTCGGCAGTGCGGCGCGCAGGATCTGGCGGCCGTCACACTCCGCCTACGCCCGACCCGCATGATGTTCCCGACTTCGATTGGAGCCCTCCATGGATGAAGCCACCCGCCCCCACCGGGCGATCATCAATTTCTGCCCCACCGGCATGGTGCCGATGCGGGAGATGACGCCGCATGTCCCGCTTACGCCCGCCGAGATCATCTCGGACGTTTGCGACTGCATCGACGCCGGGGTCAACCTGGTGCACCTCCATGCCCGCGACGCGCGCGGCGTGCCGCACTACTCGCGTGAGATCTACGCCCGCCAGATCGGCGGGATTCGCGAGCACAGCCCGGATATCACGATCTGCGTGTCGCTGTCCGGGCGGAATTTCGGCGAGTTTGCGCAGCGATCTGACCCGCTGATGCTGACCGGCGACCTCCGGCCCGATATGGGGAGCCTTACCCTGGCATCGCTGAACTTCACCGGCCAGCCCAGCATCAATTCGCCGGAGATGGTGCGTCGCCTCGCCGGCACCATGCTGGAGCGCGGCATCAAGCCGGAGCTGGAGGTCTTTGACGTCGGAATGGTCAACTATGCCAATGTGCTGATCGACAAGGGCCTGCTGGAGCCGCCCTTCTACTTCAATATTCTGCTCGGCAACATCGCCAGCGCGCAGGCAACACCGGCGCAGCTGGCAGCCATCCTCTCCGCGCTGCCGCCGGGCGCGATCTGGTGCCTGGCCGGCATCGGGCGCCAGCAACTGACAGCCAACACCATGGGGCTGCTGCTGGGTGACGGCGTCCGGGTCGGACTGGAGGACAACATCTGGTACGACGGTGCGAGGGCGAAGCTGGCCACCAACCGCGCGCTGGTCGACCGGGTGGTGAAGCTGGCAGGGATGCTGGAGCGGCCCCTCGCCTCCAGCGCTGAGGTTCGGCGGCGACTGGGAATCGCGCCCCTTGTGGCTTCCGTGCACGATGCTGCGCCAGTTCCACGCGCACCATCCCGCGTCGCCTCAGCCGCCACCTGATTCATGGCGAGCACCAGGTTGCCCGACGTGGAAGTAGGCGCGCCAGTCGCCGGGCGGATCGGGGACATATCGCGCGTCTCGGCGCAAGTCGACGGCCGGGATGTGTGGTTCGAGAGCGAAGATCTCGACTTGACGCCGGCACCCGAGGCCTTCGTGAGTGCCTTCCTCATTCCGGCACTGGCCGCAGGGCGGAGGCTGGCACTGGCCGTGCCGTTGGCTGAGGATTTTCAGGGTCACCTGCCAGCCGCGATGACGCTGGTGCAGCGCTGGTGGAATTATCCGGTGCTGGAGCCGGACGTTCCCGCTGCGAGCACTGCCGCACGTGAGCGAAATCGTGATGGGGTCGCCCTCTGCTTCAGCGGCGGTGTGGACTCCTTCCACACCCTGCTTCGCGGTCCACACAAGCCGAATCTGCTTGTCATGGTGCACGGGTTCGACATCCGTCTGCCCGACACCGGTCGCATGGCCCAGATGCGCGCAATGACGGGCCGAGTGGCGGAAGCATGTGGAGCGGAATTCGCCGTCATTCGCACCAACTTGCGCCAGCATCCCCTCTTCGTCAGCGAGCGCTGGCGTCGTGATCACGGTGGCGCGCTGGCCGCGATCGGTCACGTGCTTCCCGCCTCGATCGGGCGGCTGGTCATTTCCTCCTCGTACGCACTGAAGCTGAACCGGCCCTGGGGGTCGCACTGGGACCTTGATCCGCTCTGGAGCGGCGCAGGGCTGGCGGTAGATCACTACGGCGAGCAGTTGCTCCGCGCTGAGAAAATCGCGGCCGTCGCCCACGAACCACTGGTGCGTGCGCATCTGCGGGTCTGCTGGCGCATGCCGAACGAGTTGCCGAACTGTTCCCGGTGTCTCAAGTGTGTGCGGACGCGGATTCTCCTGTCAGCGGCTGGCGCACTGGAAGGGTTCGCGCTGCTGGAGGACAATGGGACGCTGGCGGCCGATATTGACGCGCTTCCGCCGTTCGGGCATGCACATGCGCTCCATCAGTACCGTGCGGCGCTGGAGGGCCAGCTGCCGCCGGATGTCGCCCGGGCCCTCCGCCGGCTCCTGGTCCGGACCCGGACTCCCGTCCTGCTCGAGCGACTCGGGCTGCTCCATCCCGGCATGCGCGCCCTCCAGATGGCTCGTCACCTCGGCGCCCGGCTCCGCCGGATCGTCGCCCTCCAGCCCGAATCGTGATCGACATACGCAGCCCGCTGGAGCGCGACCTCGACGGCCTGTTCGCATGCCTCCGAGGGTATCACCTCCATCTGCTGGGCGACGAACCGCTCGCCGATTCGGACTATCCCGAGGACGCGCTCCTCACCGTTCGCAACCGGATCGCAGAGATCCGGCTGGACACCAACAGCTTCGTGGCGGTGGACGGCGATGAGGTGCTCGGCTTCTGCTGCTGGGACTGGCATGATCGCGAACAGCGCGCCGCCAAGACGGTGATCATCACGGTGGCCCGGGCCGCTCGGGAACGTGGCGTCGGCAGGCTGCTGCAGGAGGCGCGCATGCAACGGATGTGGGATGACGGCGCCGCGTCGATCCACACCTGGAGCGCCGACCCCGCCTCGATTGCATGGTATGAACGCCACTTCGGCTATCGGCGGATTGGGGAGACTCCCATCAGGCATGCGCTGCATCGTTTTCGCTGGCGCGACCGCGTGTGGTGGGGGCTCCACCGCGGTACCTTCGGCTACGACACTCTCCAGCATCTGGTGGTGGAGCGCGGCTAGCCGAGCGCGTCCGGTGTCTACCAGATCGCGCTCCTCTCGGCGTCGGACGAGGTCCGTCCGCTGGTCGGCGGCACCTTCGCCCTAGCGCTGGCGCAACGTGCGGCGGATCGCGATCGCGGATCTGAGCGGATTCCTCGCGCTGCCGCGCGACACGGCACAGGTTGCGCGGCAGCAATAAGTTACACTCTTCACCTCATCCTGATTCCAGGCATTTCCTCCGCCGTCACCGCTCAGTAGCTCCTGAAACCCTGCCCGCCTGCAACCGTCTGAAGGTTGCGGGCATCAGATAGCGGGCGTGCAGGCTGGCACTCGATGCACCGCGTGCCCACATTGAACGCATCCCCCACAAGGACCTGGTCATGGATTGGCGGAAACCCGGCTGGCGGTTCATCGCCGGCGCCGCACTGGTTGTCATTTTCGGGGGGTGGCTCCTCAGCGGTGAAACCGCGACTGCCGACGGCGAGCTGGTGGCGACCGTCGAACGGGGCGATTTCGAAGTCACGGTGACGACCTCGGGTGAGTTGCGGGCCCAGAACTTCGTCGAGATTACAGCGCCGCCCGATGCGCGGCTCGCCGAAGCCTTCCAGATGAAAATCCTCTCCATCGTTCCCGAGGGTACCACGGTCAAGGCCGGCGACATCGTCGCCGAGCTCGACCGATCGACCCTGGCGCCCAAGCTCCAGGAGTTCACGCTCGCCCTGCAGAAGGCTGAAGCGGTGTACGAGCAGGCCATGCTGGACTCGACCCTGAACCTCTCCACGGCCCGCGAGGACATCCGGTCAAAGGAACTTGCCCTCGAGGAGAAGCGGCTGGCCAAGGATCAGGCCCGCTACGAAGCGCCCACGATTCAGCGCCAGGCAGAGATCGATCTCGAGCGCGCTGATCGGGCGCTGAAGCAGGCGCGGCTGGACTACGAGACCAAGACCGATCAGGCGAAAGCGAAGATGCGTGAAGTTGGCGCCGACGTCGAACGCCAGCGGAACAAGGTCGCGGCGGTCCAGTCGGTCATGGGCCAGTTCAGCATTCGGGCGCCGTCCGACGGGATGGTGATCTACGCCAAGGAATGGAACGGCAAGAAGCGCACCGCCGGCTCGCAGGTCTCGGCATGGGATCCGGCTGTCGCGACCCTTCCGGACTTGTCCCGCATGGAGTCGATCACGTACGTCAACGAGATCGACGTCCGGAAAGTCGCCGTGGGGCAGGAGGCCACGATCACCCTGGACGCCGATCCATCGAAACAACTGACCGGCAAGGTCACGGCGGTCGCCAACATGGGAGAGCAGCGGCCCAACGCCGACGCCAAGGTGTTCGAGGTGCAGATTGCCGTCACGGGGATCGACACCACGTTGCGCCCGGGGATGACGACCGGCAACGCCGTAACCACCATGCGCGTGCCCGATGCGCTCTATGTGTCGCTCGAGGCGCTGGACAGCGACAACGGGATCCCGGTGGTATATCACCGCGACGGCGGCCGAGTCGTGAAGCAGGAAGTCGAGACCGGAGCAACCAACGACGATCAGGTCGTGATCCTGCGAGGGCTGGAGGAAGGCGATCGTGTGCTGCTGGCGCCCCCGTCCGACGCGGCGAGCCTCAAGGTCGAGCGGCTGCCCGGCTCCACCGCGGGCACCGACACCATGCCCCAGCCCCCAGTGCCGACCGCAGCACCGGAAGATGTCCCGTCCAGCGACACGCTGCGCGCCCTGCCGGACACCGCGGCCGCAGCGACGCCGGGCTGAGGAGTGGAGTCCCAGTCGGCTGCGACCAGGATCGCGGTCCTGCTGTCGCACGTTGCCTTCAGCGGGCGGACCGCGCTGGAAGCGGTAGGGCACAACCGGCTGCGTGCCGGTCTCACATCACTCGGCATCCTCTTCGGCGTCGCGTCGGTCATCGCCATGCTGGCCATCGGCAAGGGTGCCGAGCGCGAGATCCTCGAGCAAATGGTGTTGCTTGGCGCCAATAACGTCATGGTATCGCCGCTGGTGGAGCAGTCCGAAGGCGAGGTGCAGGAGGAGTCGGCGAAGGAGGTCAAGCGCTACACGCCCGGGCTGACGTACGAGGATGCGCACGCGATGCGGGCGCAGCTGCCCGAGGTGGACCTGGTCAGCGCCGAGATCGTCCTCAACACCAACGTCACCCGCGAAGGGCGTCACCGATCCGGCAAGCTGGTCGGTGTGGATCCGGACTACTTCACCCTTTTCAATCTCCAACTCGATCGTGGCGACTGGTTCAGCCAGCCACAGGCGGAGCGCGGACTTCCCGTGGCCATCATCGGCTATGGGGTCCGCAGCCGGTTCTTCACCACCGAAGACCCGATCGGGCGCCCGATCAAGGTGGGCAATGTGTGGCTTACCGTGATCGGCGTCCTCGAGGATCGCCGGGTCAGTTCGGAGTCGGTGGCCGACCTCGGCATCCGTGACGCCAACATGGACATTTACGTGCCGGTGAGCACCATGCTGCTGCGGTTTCGGGATCGCGCGCGCATCACCCAGCGGGATATCGAGATGGCGTCGCGTCCCGTGTTCACTTCCGGAGAGGACACTGAGGAGGAGTCGGAGGAAGAGCGGGCCGAGCGAACCAACCGGAACCAGCTCGACAGGATCATCGCCCGCGTGTCGGCGCCGGAATACGTCTCGGCGGTGGCGGGCGTCACCCGGCGCATGCTGGAGCGACGCCACAACGACGTGATCGACTTCGAGGTGACGGTGCCGGAGCTGCTCCTGAAACAACAGCAGCGGACCAAGGCCATTTTCAACGTGGTCCTCGGTGCCATCGCATCCATCTCCCTGGTGGTGGGCGGCATCGGCATCATGAACATCATGCTCGCGTCGGTGCTGGAGCGCATCCGCGAGATCGGTGTGCGCCGCGCGGTCGGGGCCACCCAGCAGGAAATCCTGATGCAGTTCCTGAGCGAGGCCGTGCTGATCAGCGTGGCCGGCGGCGTCGCCGGCATCATTCTGGGCGCGCTCTTCAGCGCCGGCATCGAGCGGTTCGCCGGCATCACCACACTGGTGTCCTATCCGTCGGTGATTGTCGCCTTCGGCGTGTCGTTCGCCGTGGGCGTCGGCTTCGGCATCATCCCCGCCTATCGCGCCGCGCGGCAGGACCCGGTGGCATGCCTCCGTTACGAGTGAGCCAATGACCGTATTCCGACGTGCGATGCTTGCCTGCGTCGTTGCCGCTGCGGCGCTGCCGGCTGCAGCGGCCGCCCAGGACTCCCTGACGCTCGGTCACGCCATCGAGCTGGCGCAGGGCGAGGGCAGGGCAGGCGTCGCGGCCCGGGCCACCCGGGACGCCGCCCGCTTTCGTGACGATGCCTTCGGCGCCCGCTACATGCCGCAGCTGTCGATCGGCGGCACCCTCCCGCGATACAATCGCGCCATTATCCCGGTCCTGCAGCCGGACGGCACCACCCTGTTCCGCTCCCAGAACCAGACCGAGGCCGAGCTCTCGGCCACGATCACTCAGCGGCTGCCCACCGGCGGCGACTTCTTCATCTCGTCGTCACTCGCCACGCTGCAGGTCAGTGGAACCCAGTCGCTGCGGACCTGGTCGTCCACGCCTGTGTCCTTCGGGATTCGGCAGCAGATTTTCCGGCCGAACACCTACAAGCTTGACCGGCGCGAGCAGCCGGTGCGGAATGAGGTCGCCGAGCGCAGCTATTTCGAGGCGATGGAGAACATCGCACTCGATGTGACCTCGAAGTTTTTCGACGCATACTCAGCTCGGAGCACCCTGGCCAACGCCGAGACCAACGCGGCGGTGAACGACACGCTGTACCGCCTGAATGAAGGCCGTTTTCAGGTGGGCAAGATCGGAGAGAACGACCTGCTGCAGAGTGAGCTGGCCGTGCTCCGGGCGCGCAACGCGGTCGATGGCGCCAGGCTCGAATTCGACCGGGCGATGGCTGCACTGCGACTGGCGCTGGACCTGCCGGTGGACGCGCCGGTTGAACTGGTCGTGCCGGTCGAGGTGCCCGGGTTTTCCATCGACACGGCACTCGCCGTGTCGCAGGCGCTGGCCAATCGCTCCACCGTCAGTCAGGTTCGCTTGCGGGAATTGCAGGCCGAGCGCGCGGTCGGTGCGGCCAGGCTCGAGAACGGGTTCGGGGCGACGGTGCAGGCAAGCCTCGGCTTCAACGCGACCGCGTCGGAGTTCGACTTTGCCTATCGCAACCTGCTCGAGGCGCGCCAGGCCACCGTCAGCGTCGAGATCCCGCTCATCCAGTGGGGTGCCCGAAGCGGCGAGGTCCGGGCGGCCGAGGCCGAACTGGAGCGCACCGAGAGCGAAGGGGAGCTGGCCCTGGAACAGGTGGAGCAGGAGGCGCACTTCGCCGCGCGACAGCTGCTCCAGGCCAGGCGGGGATTGGCGTTGTCCGCCAAGGCCGATACCGTGGCTGCCAAGCGATTCGAAGTGGCCTACAACCGATACGTGATCGGCAAGATCGACATCGACAACCTGTACGTCGCCCAGGCAGAGAAGGACCAGGCGCTCAGTCAGTACGTCCAGGCGCTGCGGGCGCACTGGCTGGCTTATTATCGCCTCCGCCAGCTCACGCTGTATGACTTCTCCGAAGGGCATCCGATCCGCTAGCGCGCCCAGCGGCTGAAGCCGCTTCTCGGCTCTGCCGCTGAAGCGGCTTTGCCCAAAAGAAGCTTTGTACCACGTCGCTTTAGCGACAGAGCCGAGCGGCGGCTTCAGCCGTCGGCAGCCATCGACGAGCGGGAGGCTATCTTTCAGCAGCCTATCACTCGGAGAAGCTGCCGTGCATACCCGCAACGACATCGCCAAGGCCACCCGTACGAAGATGATCACCCTCTTGAATGCCCGCCTGGCGGACATGGTGGATCTTCGTCAGCACCTCAAGCAGGCGCACTGGAACGTGAAGGGGCCCAACTTCATCGGGCTGCACAAGCTGTTCGACGAGATTGCGTCCGAGGCCGCCGACTACGCCGATGAGATCGCTGAGCGCGCGGTGCAGCTGGGCGGCGAGGCGGAAGGCACCACCCGAATGGTGGCCGCTGCATCGTCGCTGGAAGAGTTTCCCTCCGAACTTGCCTCCGGTTCGGCATTCGTCGATGCCGTGGCGGATCGGATCGCGGCCACCGCCAAGGCAGCGCGCAAGGCGGCCGACACCGCCGACAAGGCGGGGGATCTGGGCACGTCGGACATGTTTGTCGACGTCGTGCGCGGCCTCGACAAGTACCTCTGGTTTGTGGAAGCGCACAACCACAGCGAGAACTGATCAGCGTTCGGCGGTCTCCCGGATGATCGCCAGCCGGTCCGGAGCAATCCACCCGCGCGAGGCCGCGTGTGCAGCGACCGCCGCCGAGTCGGGCGCCAGCAACATTTCGGCGCCCAGCTCCGCAGCGGCGCTGCACAACTGCACCACCGCCGCTCGGCGCTCCGGCCCGGTGACGTCACGGATGTAGATCGCGCGCACCCTCCCGCCATAGCGTTCGGCCGCTTCGACATACACTTCCGGGTCGTGCTGGCCGCTGTCGCCCACCAGGATCATCGGCAATTCCGGCCACGCGGCTGCGATCCGGTCGATTGCCGCCAGCTTGTGCAGCCGATGGCCACCGCTGAACACCCGCTCGCGGTCGGTGCCCCAATCGCGCAATTGCACCGGCCCCAGGGGAATGTTGCGGGCCTCGAGGAACTCCACCACGACTTCATGCAGGTGCCACGGGCCGCTCGACACGTAACTGATCGGGTTACCCTCGTTGCCTCCGGCTCCATCGGCCAGGGCGCGATACAGCTCGGCCACTCCCGGGAAGGGCAGGCGCGTGCGGGCATTGGCGAGCAGCGTGGATGCCGCCAGTTGGAACAGATTGCCCACCCCGGTCCGGATTACCGTGTCATCGAGATCGCTGATCACCGAGATCCTGGCGCCGGCAGGAGGGACCAGCGCCAGTCCGGTCGCACTCGCGCCTTCGGGTGCGACGACGTCAGCGGACACGGGCTGCCAGGCCGCCTCGGGCAGGGGCCGCGGCCCCTCCAGCCACCCGTCGAAATATCCCTCGGCATCGGTCGTCATCGCGGCGGCACAGTCGCCATACCGGATCCGGACCGTCGCTCCCCGCACCTCTTCACTCTCGAAGCGACGCGCTGCCGCGAGGAGATTGCGCACCGGTCCGTCACCAGCCGCGGCCGGTCGATCCTCTGCGTCACGCACCACGCGCCCGATGACCCTGACGCCCTGAGCGGTGCCGAAGCTCCGGTACAGCCGGGGGCGCGGTGGCCCGGACGGCGCCAAGGCGCTTCCCACCAGACGCCGGACCGTATCGATGCCATCCTCGGTGCGCGCCAGGGCCTCGCCCAGCAAACGCGACCACCGATTCGACGATTCCCGCTCCGTCATGCGGCCGCCGGCGGTAGCTTTGACGCATGCCACTGCTCGAGCCATTCCTGCTCCATCTCGAGAGCCTCGCGCTTGAGTCGGGGACTGCCCTGGTCGCCGTGTCGGGTGGACCCGACTCCATGGCGCTGCTCGATCTGCTGCAGCGCTCGCGCCAGACCCATGGACGGACATTGATCGTGGCCCACGTGGACCACGGCATCGCCTCGGAGAGTCAGGCGGTCGCCGAGATGGTGCGCCAAACTTCGGACGGCCTGGGGTTGCGGTTCGAGAGTGTCCGGCTCGCGCTGGGCCCCGGGACGGGCGAGACCGAGGCACGGCGCGCTCGGATGAAAGCGCTGGAAACAGTGCGTGTATCGACGGGGTCGCGAATCATCATGCTCGGGCATCACGCGGACGACCAGGCCGAGACCGTCGTGATGCGATTGCTCCGGGGATCGGGCCCCGCCGGATTGGCGGCGATGACCGCGTGCGACGGTGTTCTTGTACGGCCACTTCTGCCGTTCCGGCGCAGTGAGCTGGCCCGGTACGTGCACCTCCACGGCCTGCGCAGTTGGGAAGACCCAGCCAACCGCGACCAGCGTCACCTTCGGTCCTGGTTGCGGACACAGGTGTTCCCGATGTTGGAGCGGCGCCTGCCGGACGTCGTCGAGCGCCTTCAGCTCGCGGGGGACGACGCATGGCGAGCCCGGAAGGCGTGGGAGGCAGTTGTCGACGCGCTGCCGGGGCTCGATCCGAGCATTGATTCCGCTGGTGTTTCCGTTGCTGCGACCCCGCTCGCGGGGTATGATTCCGGTCTGGCGGGCACGCTTGTGCGCACGCTGGCGCGCAGGGCCGGCCATGTGATCGGGCACCGGCGCGCGGGCCGGATCGTGCGGCTGGTGCGGCAGGGGCGGAGCGGCACGTGGGTTCCGCTGGGTGGCGAATGGCGCGCCAGTCTCGATTTTGGCCGGTTGTGGATCGGACGGATGCCGCAGACCGGGACCGTGTCCGGGTCGCAGCGCGAACTTGTGCCGCCGTCGGCCGGCTGGGGCACATGGGCGTTCCAGCTGCGCCGCGAGCCGGCGCCGAGGGAGGCCGACCGGAGAGGGCATACCGCGTGGTTTGGCGCCGGAATGCTGGCGGTACGCGGGGCCCGGCCGGGAGACCGGATGCGCCCGTTGGGCGGCGTGGGGCATCGTCCCTTGGTACGGTTGCTCCAGGAGGCCCGGATTCCTCGCGCCGAGCGCTCCAGCGTGCCGGTAGTGATGGTGGATGGCGTGCCGGCCTGGGTGCCGGGTGTCGTTCGAGCGGAGGTGGCGCTGCCGCGCCCTGGCGAGGAGGCCTGGCGGATCGATGCCGCGAACGAGTGAAGTCTTGCGCCGTACCGGCGGTCGCGCCATGCGTTCGATCGTCTTCGACGAGGAAACCATCGCGCGCCGGGTTGCCGAGCTGGGGCGCGAAATTACCTCGGCGTACCCTGACGGGGAATTGCTGGTTCTGGGATTGCTCAAGGGCAGCGTCATCTTCCTGAGCGATCTGGTGCGGAAGATCGAGCGGCCGCTGCAGCTCGATTTTCTGGTGGCAAGTTCGTACGGCAGCGGGACAGTATCGAGCGGTACCGTGCGTCTCCTTTACGATCCCGGGACGCAGCTGGCCGGGAAACATATCCTCCTGGTGGAGGATATCATTGACAGTGGCCGAACGCTGGTCCGGCTGGTCGAACTGCTCCGGCAGCGCGACCCCAGAAGCCTCGCCATCTGTGCGCTGCTGGACAAGCATGTGGCGCCCCATCCGCCGGCCGAGCTCCGGTTCGTCGGGTTCGACGCGCCGCCGGCGTTCCTGGTGGGTTACGGCCTGGACCACGCCGAGAGTTTCCGACATTTGCCCTTCATTGGGGATCTGGAGTCGCAGGAATAGATGGCAGATCGCACACCGCCCCGCCCGCCA